>JBBROA010000021.1:0-42464 GCA_038229875.1 Thermoanaerobaculia bacterium
AAGCGAGGACCGTGTTCGACAGGGTTCCGGTGGCCTGCGGCAAGACCCGGATTGTCGCCGTCGCGGCGGCCCCGTTCCCGAGCGTCCCGATCGAGCAGGTCACGATGCCTGACACCTGCGAGCAGCTTCCCTGAGACGCGGCCGCCGATTGAAAAGTCACGCCGGCGGGAAGAGTGTCGGTCAGCGTGACGCCCGTGGCCGTGGCGGGACCATTGTTGGTCACGACCACCGTGTAAGTCAGCACTGCCCCGACGGCTACCGGGTTGGGCGAGCCAGTCTTGACAACCGAGAGGTCCGCCGAACCGGGAATCGTCGTGGGCGTCGGAGTCGGGGTTCCGGTCGGACCTCCCGGAGTGACCGTGATCGTGGGCGTCGAGGTCGGCCCGGGAGGGGTTGCCGTTGCCGTGAATGTCGCCGTCGGACCGGGCACCGTCAGGGTCACTGTAGGGGTCGTCGTCGGGGTCGGCGGAAGGACGATTCCGGTCGTTATCGACAGAAACTGCGGATTGTTCAACAGCGTGTTCGCACCGACGATGGTGCGCAACGGGGCGATGTTGCCGTTGGCGGTTCGGCTGTAGAACCGGATCGAACTGTTGCCGCCGTTGGCCATGACGAGCTCGTTGTTCACGGCGTCCACGACCACGCCGTTCGGATTGAACGTCAACCCGGTGGCGGCCCCGACGATCGCCCGCAGAGGTGCGACGTCGCCATTAGCCGACCGGGAAAAGACAAGGAGGGACGGAAGGTTGCTCGGTGCGAAAGACGGATTCGTCACGCCGAACTCGTTGTTCACGGTGTCGACTGAGATACCGATCGGGCCGTTGTTGAAACCCGTGGCGGATCCGACAATCGTCCGGAGCGGAGCGGCGTTGCCGTTCGCGGTGCGGGCGTACACCGTGATCCGGCCGCCGTTGTTCGCCACGGCGAGCTCGTTGTTCACGGGATCCACGGTCAGATCCGAGGGGTTACTCAATCCGGTCGCCATTCCAACGATCGTCCGAAGCGGCGCGACGTTGCCCGTGGCCGTCCGAGCATAGACCGTCACGGCGGCGATGCTCCTGTTGATGACCGCCACTTCGTTGTTGACGACGTCGAGAGTCAGGCCGAAGGTATCCGTCAGCCCGGTGCCGGCTCCGGTGATGGTGCGCAGCGGGGCGACGTTGCCGTTTGCCGTACGCGGGTACACGGTAATGGACTCCGGCGGCGTGTGATTTGCCACGAACAGCTCGTTATTGACGGCGTCGACGGCCACGCCGCTCGGACCCGCAAGCCCGGTCGCAGCCCCACTGATGGTTCGCAGAGGTGCGATATTTCCGCTGCCGGTCCGGGTAAAAACCGTGACGGTGTTGTTGCCGGAGTTCGTGACGAAGACTTCTTCCTGGGCGAGTCCCGTACCGCTGGCGAGCAGGAAGAGAAGCGGGGCGACGAGGGCTGAGACCCGAATCACGCGATCAGGCACGAACGACCTCCATCATTTCCATTGAGCGCTGTCTTCTTCTTTCCTTCGGCACCGGGAGTTGGTAACAGAGAGTCGGACCCGTGGCCTTCACTTCCGTGAAGTGCGTTGACGCCCGCTTGCCCGGATATGCGCAAACCGGGGGAAAAAGGCTCATTCGACTTCGACCCGATTGCGCGCCCGCCTATAATCGACAGAAGCTCAGGAAGGTCCGGCGCCTCCAAATGACCGTAGGCCTCAGCGAAAAAGCCCTTCTGGCGCTGCTGCGCGACTGGAGCGGCGGCGACCGGGAGGCCGGCGAGCGGGTCCTCCCGCTCGTCTATGACGACTTGAGGCGTTACGCCGCCGCCCTCTTTCGCAAGGAGCGGGAAGGACACACCCTCCAGCCGACGGCGGTCGTCCATGAGGCCTGGCTGCGTCTTTCGCCATCCGGGCCGTGGACCAGCCGGGCGCAGTTCTTTGCGGTCGCGGGCCGTTTGATGCGAGAAGTGTTGATAGACCACGCCCGCCGTCGGTCGGCGGCCAAGCGAGGCGGCGGTCAAGAGCTCCGGACCTTCGACGACGCGCTCGAGACCCCTGGCGGAAAGGAGGTCGTCGGACTCCTGGCTCTCGACGAGGCCCTGGAAAAACTGGAAGTTCTCGATGCACGGCAGGCGCGGGTCGTGGAGCTTCGCTATTTCGCGGGGCTATCGATCGACGAGACCGCGGAAGCACTGAGCGTCTCTTCTGCCACGGTCAAGCGTGAATGGCAGATGGCCCGTGCGTGGCTTCGGGAAGCGCTCGGCGAAACGCCATGACCCCGGCGGAATATGCGAAATTGAAGGAACTCTTCTTCGCGGCGCTCGAGCGACCCGTGGCAGAGCGTGCCGACTTTCTGGACGTGGCGTGCGGATCCGATCTGGACGCGCGGCTGCGTATCCTCGCCCTGCTCGAGCACGCGCGGGAGGGCGATGGGTTTCTCGAGGCGCCGCCGGAGCTGCCCGCCGAGGCCGAGGAAGAGCTCGTGGCGGGGGCGCGTCTCGGGCCCTGGGAAATCCTGCACGAGGTGGGACGCGGGGGCATGGGAACCGTCTACGAGGCGCGGCGGGCCGAAGGCGATTTCCAGCGACGGACGGCGATCAAAGTCGTTCGCCCCGAGATCGCGACGCCTTTCTTTCTGCGACGTTTCAAGACCGAACGTCGAATCCTCGCCGGATTGGACCATCCCAATATCGCGCGTCTCTTCGATGCTGGCGCCACCTCGGATGGCCGCCCGTACGTGGTGCTGGAGTTCGTGGAGGGCCAGCCGCTCCTGGAATATTGCGCGGCAGGCGACGTGGACATCAAGGACCGCCTGAAGCTGTTCCTGTCGATCTGCGCCGCGGTCGACCACGCCCACCGAAACCTCGTCGTCCACCGCGATTTGAAACCGGGAAACATCCTCGTCACGACGGACGGCGTCCCGAAGTTGCTCGATTTCGGAATCGCGAAACTGCTGGAGCCCGAGTCCGGCGCCGGTTTGGAAGTCACAGGCACCCTTCTTCACCTCACGACGCCCGACTACGCGAGTCCGGAGCAGGTGGCGGGAGGCCGGATCACGACGGCGACGGACGTCTATTCGCTGGGTGTCGTCCTCTACGAGCTTCTGACCGGGCGGAGACCGTTTCGATTCGAGACCTCGGAGCCGCGGGAGATCGCGCGCGTCGTCGCGGAGGAGGCGCCGCCGAAGCCCTCCGTCCGAGTTGCGCGAGTAGGCCAGGACTCTTCTTCCGGAGTGCCTCCCGGGCCGCCGAACAAGCTGGCGCGGCGCCTGCGCGGAGACCTGGACACCATCGTGATGATGGCGATGCGGAAAGAGCCCGAGCGGCGCTACGGATCGGTCCAGCAGCTTTCCGAGGACGTGGCCCGACACCTGGAAGGACTTCCTGTACTGGCGCGCAAGGACACTCTCGGCTACCGCTCGAGTAAATTCGTGCGCCGGCATCGGGCCGGTGTGGCGGCCGCGGCGCTCGCGGTGGCGGCGCTCGCAACCGGGTTCGTTCTGACGGTACACGAGAAAACCGTGGCCGACGCCCAGCGCTTACGTGCGGACCGCCGGTTCAACGACGTTCGCAAACTCGCCGGTTCTTTTCTCTTCGAGTTTCACGACGCGATCGAAAACCTGCCGGGCGCGACTCCGGCAAGGGCACTCGTGGTCAAGAGGGCGCTCGAATATCTGGATAGCCTTTCGTCGGAAAGCGCGGGCGACGCCGGGCTGCGACGCGAGCTTGCGGCCGCTTACCAAAAAATCGGAGAGGTCCAGGGCGGCCCCGCTTCCGCAAACCTGGGTGACACGAGAGGGGCTCTCAAGAGCTTCCGCAAGGCGCTCGAGACGCGGCGAGCGCTGGCCGCACAGTCGCCTGCAAACCCCGAGTTTGCGGGGGAGCTCGCCGCCACGCTCGACTCGTTGGGTGACACGCTGTCGCAGACGGGCGACAAGCGAGGAGCGTTCAACGCATTTCGCCGGAGTCTCGAGGTGCGGGAACGGATGGTTTCGAGCGATCCGAAGGGCGTCACCGCGCGTCGCGCATTGGCGACGAGTTACCACAGAATCGCGAGCATATTGGCCGATCAGGGGGATTACAGGCAGGCGCTTCCAGTGTGGCGAAAGGAGCTCGTCCTGTTCGAAGCCCTCTGGATAGAAAACCCGACCGACCGTAGAGCCCAGCGCAACGTCGCGCTCGCATACAAGTACACCGGGGGAACGCTCGAGGCGCTGGGAGATACGACCCGCGCTCTCGATCTCTACAAGAAAGCCATCGCGCTCGACGAAGCACGCTCGGCAGCCGATCCGACGGATGCCGCCGCCCGGATCGACCTCTCCTACAGCTATGGAGCGATGAGCATCTGCCTGTCGAAGAGTGATGATTTCGACGGTGCGCTCTTCGTCTATAGAAAGGCGTTCGCGATCCGGCAAACGCTTTCGAACGCCGACCCGAAAAACGTCAAAGCCCGGGCGGCGGTCGCGCGCGCTTACCTTCGGATCGGCGAGATTTTTCAGTTGAAGGCGGACTCGCGGGCGGCAGCCGAGAATTATCGAAAGGCGCTCGAGATCGAAGAGACGCTCTCGAAGTCCGACCCGTTCAACGAGGCCGCGCGGGAAAGAGTCGCCGTCGTCCTCGATCACGAGGCGGCGGTTGAGACCTCGCTTGCCGCCGCTCCCGCGACTTCCTCCGAGTCGCGGGCCGGGCACTGGCGAGAGGGCCGTTCTCTTTACCTGAGGAGTCTTGATATCTGGCAGGACTTGAGCCGGCGGGGCGTCTTGCGCGGCGGCAGCGCCGGAGAGCCGGGCCGCGTCGCGCACCAGATCGCTTTGTGCGAAGAGGCTTTAAAAAGGCGGTGAGCTGCCCCTCGCGTCTCGGGTTCAAGGTCGGGATACGGCCGTGCGGAGTCTCGCTCGAGCGATCGCCGCCGTGAGGAAAGAGGGGTCGAAGCGTCCCGCTTGCATCGAGGCCACGGCGGGCGTATGGTCCCGCACTCGAGATCTTTGAATCCGTCTGGCGTTGACCCGGTCGTCTGAGAGGCCGGGTCATAAGGGAAGCGGGTGAAAACTCCCGCGCGGCCCCCGCCACTGTTACCGGGGACGTCCCGGGCACGAACCACTGGGCGCGAAGGATCGAAAAATCGGTCGCGCGTCCGGGAAGGAGCCCGGCGGCGGAGGATCCGGAAGCCAGGAGACCTGCCGGACGGACTGCACTTCTCAGTCGGGGAACGGGAGAGGCGCTGCCTTCGAATTCGCGCGGGCCGCGGACCTCTCTCCCTCGCTCCGAGACTTCGTCTCGTCGAACGGGAGGTTCGAATGACGACCGCGGTCCTGCTCATTCTCCTGGGGTCTTTTTCACGGCTTCTCCCTCATCCGCCGAACTTCGTCGCGCTCGGCGCCATCGCTCTTTATGCCGGCGCGCGTCTTCCGCGACGCCTCGCGTGGGCGGTGCCGCTTCTCGCGATGGCCCTCTCCGACGTCGTCCTCGATTTCGGAACGGGCCGTCCCGTCTTAACGCCCATTCGCGCCGCCGTGTACGGCTGCTTCCTCCTGACGGTCCTCGCGGGGAGGGTCGCCGCGCGCGCCGCGGGACCGCTGCGCCTCGCGGCTCTCGCGGCGGGATCCGCCGCGTTCTTCTTCGTCGTCACGAACTTCGCGAACTGGCTGCAGTTCGATACTTACCCGAGGACGCCCGCCGGGCTCCTTCTCTGCTACACGGCCGCGATCCCGTGGTTCTGGAACACCCTCGCAGCTGATCTCGCCGGGACCACGGTGCTCTTCGGCCTCGACGCTCTCTCCCGCCGGGCATCCCGGCGCGAGGTGAAAACCGCGGCGATTCTCGTGCTGTCGCTCGGCGTGGGTGCGACCGCCGCCGGGCAGACGGCGGCGCCCACGCCCGCGCCCGTGTCTGAAGCGGTCGTCGTGACCGCGACGGCCGTCCCGGAAGATCGGGGCGACGTGGGCACCGCCGCGACGGTGGTCCTGCGGGAAGACATCGAGAGAAACGGCTGGAGGACCGTCTCGGACGCGCTGCGCTCCGTGCCGGGCGTGGACGTGATCGGATCGGGCGGTCCCGGCTCGCAGACCTCGGTCTTCCTGCGGGGCGCGAATTCCACCCACGCGCTCGTGCTGGTCGACGGGGTGCGGGTCAACTCGCCGTTCTTCTCCGGCTACGACTTCTCGCTTCAGAGCACGGAAAACGTCGATCGCATCGAGATCGTGCGCGGGCCGTTCTCCGCGCTCTATGGATCCGACGCGCTCGGCGGTGTGATCCAGATCTTCACGCGCCCCGCGTCCGGCAAGCTCTCGGGGCGGGTCACCGCCGAGGCGGGCAACGGAAAGCAGAGGGAAGCGACGGCATTCGCCACGGGCGGCTCAGGCCCGTGGGGCGTCGCCGCGAGCTTTCGGGACCACCGCTCGGACGGGGACCGTGCCAACGACGACTGGCGCGAGCGGTCGGGATCCGTCCGTCTCGAGGGCCGTTTTGCCGACGACTTCCACGTGGCAATCGAAGGTGGAATTTTGGACGGAGAGCTCGGACTGCCGGGCGCGGTCGGCGCGGAATCGCCGCAGGATCGCTACCATCCCCGGGAGGAGCGCCTGTCACTTCCCGCGACCTTCCACCCGGCCGAGGGCCACACGGCGGCCGTCACTCTCGGCTGGGCCGCCTCGCGGCCGTCCTACGACACGCCAGGATTCCAATCCAAGACCGACGCCTCGACGCTTCAGAGCCGCGTCTCCGACACCTTCGTCGCGGGCGCTCACACCGTCACCGGCTTCGGCGGTTGGGAGCGGTGGACCGTCGACGACGCGTCGAATTTCGGATCGAACCTGGACGGCGCGAGGGCGACGCTCTGGCACCTGGGCGCGGAGGACTCGATCCGCCTCGGCGCGGCGATCGTCACTGCGGGGCTACGGTACGACCGGCACTCCCAATACGGCAATGCGTGGAGCCCGCGCGCGACGATCGCGTGGCGTGCCGCCGGCTGGAAGCTTCGGGCGTCGGGGGGCACCGGATTCCGGGCTCCTTCCGTCGGCGAGCTCTACTACCCGTTTTCCGGAAATCCGGCGCTGCAGCCGGAGCGCTCGACCTCGTTCGACGCGGGCGTCGAGAGATCCGTGGGCTCCGGCCACGTCGAAGTGTCCCTCTTCTGGAATGACTTCCGGGACCTGATTGTCTACGACTTCTCCAGGTTTCAGAACTTCAATGTGGGGCGCGCGCGCGCCCGCGGGGTGGAGGTCGCGTGGCGCCAGCCCCTCGCGGGAGGCCTCGCGGCGGACGCCAGTTACCGTTACCTCGACGCCCGCGATCGGGAGACCGGCCTGCTCCTGATCCGAAGGGCGCGCAACTCGGCATCGGTCGGCGTGACGGTCGAGCCCCTTCCTGGCCTCGACCTGTCACCGCGGGCGGCGCTGGTCGGCCCGCGCGCGGATTTCGACGCGATCTCCCGCGACCGGATTCGGGACCCGGGGTACGTGCGGATCGACTTCTTCGCCCGGTATCGCGCGGGACTCTTCGCGCCGTACGTCCGAATGGAGAATCTCGCCGACAGGTCGTACGCGGAGGTCGACGGGTACCCCGCGCCCGGGCGCCGCTGGGCGGGAGGTCTCGAAGTCCGTTTCTAGGTTCGCGCCGCGTCCGCGGCAGACGGGAGGGAAAGATGCCGAGGATCACACGCGTCTACACGCGCACGGGCGATGACGGGACGACGAGTCTCGGAGACGGCGGGAGAGTGCCGAAGGAGTCGCCGCGTATCGAGGCCTACGGCACCGTCGATGAGCTCAACAGCGCGATCGGCGTTGCCCTGGCCTCCGGCCTCGACCCGGACGTCGCGGCGCCCCTCGCGCGCGTCCAGAACGAGCTCTTCCACCTCGGTGCGGATCTCTGCGTCCGCGAGGAGGAGAAGGAGAAGCGCCCTGTGCCGCGCATCGAGGACCGGCACGTGCTGGCGCTCGAGGCTCTGATGGACCGGCTCTCGGAGGAGCTTCCGGCTCTGGACAACTTCGTTCTGCCCGGCGGGTCCCCCGGCGCGGCGCAGCTCCACGTGGCCCGGACCGTCTGCCGCCGCGCGGAGCGCCTCGTCGTCGCCCTCTCCCGGGTCGAGCCCGTGGGCCCCGAAACGATCCGGTACCTGAATCGACTGTCGGATGCACTGTTCGTCCTCGCGCGCGCCGAAAACGCGCGGAAGGGCGCGGCCGACGTCCTGTGGGATAGCCGTGCGTAACGTCGCCTCCGCTCACTCCGGGAGCTGCCTTCGCCGTGTGCGGCGAAGGCACCGGCCGGCGGCTCGGCCGGATGCGGCCTCGACCGCCGGCCTGCTCCCTCCGTTCGCTGCGGCTCCCGCCCCGAGAGGCTCCTCCCTCCCTCTGGTCGGGAGACTCCTCTCGGGGCGGGCGTATTCAACGTCGTGGCGATAGCGCGCGTTCTACCTGACCCGGCCCCTGCTGGTGGTTTGAAAGTCTCGCCCGGTGTTGGGAAAGCGGGGTTGGAATGATCGGTGAACGTCGGCTAAAACGCGCCGTGGTGTCGTGGAGCTCAGGGAAGGACAGCGCGTGGGCGCTTCACGAAGTGCGACGCCTGAAACTGGCGGACGTCGTCGGGCTGCTCACGACTGTGACGTCCGGCTACGGGCGTGTGTCCATGCATGGAGTTCGCGAGGACATCCTCGCTGAGCAGGCGGCCCGCGCCGGTTTGCCGGTGACGGTCGTGCGCATCCCGAAGGACTGTTCCAACGCCGCGTATGAAGCGGCCTTTCTCGAGGCGGCGGCGTCTGCGCGCGAGGAGGGAGTCGAGCTCATCGTTTTCGGAGATCTCTTTCTCAGAGAGGTACGCTCATACCGCGAGCGCATGCTCGCCGGTTCCGGAATCGCGCCGATGTTTCCGCTGTGGGGCCGGGACACGCGAGCGCTCGCTGACGAAATGCTCGACGGGGGCCTGCGCGCCACCATCGTTTGCGTCGATCCCGCACGGCTGCCCGCCGATTTCGCCGGCCGCGCGTGGGACGCCGATCTCCTTGCCGGCCTTCCGCCGGGCGTCGATCCGTGCGGAGAAAACGGCGAGTTCCACACGTGCGCAACCGACGGCCCGCTCTTCGACGCGCCGGTCGCCGTCCGGTCGGGAGAGACGGTCGTTCGCGACGGATTCGTCTTCTCGGATTTGCTCCTTGAGCGGGAGCGCCCGGCATGACGGCGGGGGGGCCGCCGCTCCGGATCGTGTCCCTCCTTCCGTCCGCAACGGAGATCGTCGCGGCGCTCGGGTTCGGCGACGCGCTCGTCGGCCGCTCTCACGAGTGCGATTTCCCGCCGGGAGTCGAGGAGCTCCCGGTGCTGACGGCGCCGCTCATCGACCCGTCCGGCTCCAGCCGGGAGATCCACGAGCAGGTGGGGAAGCGGCTCGCCGACGCGGCGTCCGTTTACCGGGTCGACGCGGACCTTTTGCGCGCGCTGGCGCCAACGCACGTCGTCACCCAGGTGCATTGCGAGGTGTGCGCCGTGAGCCTCGGCGACGTGCGGGAGGCGCTCGGAGGAGGATCGGAACCCGCGCCGGTCTTAGTCGCGCTCGGCGCGAGCACCCTGGCGGAGGTGATGGCGGACATCGAGCGGGTGGCTGTCGCTCTCGGGGCGGCCGCAGAAGGAGCATCGGCGACCCGCGCACTTTCGGGGCGCCTGCAGGCCATCGAGGCCGACGCCGTTCGCGCGCCCCGGCGTCCGCGCGTCGCCACGATCGAGTGGCTCTCGCCCCCCATGGCCGCCGGGAACTGGGTCCCGGAGCTCGTTCGAATGGCCGGCGGAGAGAACCTGTTCGGCGAGCCGGGACGCCACTCCCCCTGGCTTGCCCCGAATGCGCTCGCGGCGGCGGATCCTGACGTGGTCGTCGTCTTTCCCTGCGGCTTTTCCCTCGAGCGAACCGAGAGCGAAGCGCATCTGCTCCGCGACATCCCCGGATTCGACCGCACCGCGGCCGCCGCGAGCGGGTCCGTCTTCCTCGCGGACGGCAACCAGTACTTCAACCGACCGGGACCTCGTCTCGTGGAATCGCTCGAAATCCTCGCGGAGATCCTGCACCCGGAGCGATTTCCGTTTGGCCGGGAAGGAGTCTCCTGGAAACGGTGGGCAGGAAAGTAGGGCGATCCGCCTCCCCGGCGGCGCGAGGGTCAGCGGTCCCGATCGATCGTAATGTTCTCTTTGCGGCCGCTGTTGCCGACTGCGATCATGATCCCGATGCCGACGGCGACCAACAGCCCGACTCCAACCCAGAAGGTCCCGATCGAGGCTAAGACGCCCGTCTTCCAAAGCGCCAGGAGGGCGCCGACGACAAGCAGCGCGTAGCCCAAGAAATACAGTCCTGTCCACTTCATATCGAGCCTCCCGGCCCTTCGGCCGCTTAGAACCCAGCAAGTTCCGGGCCCGGAAGAGGCGAATAATCGGTCCGCTCCAGCCGCCCGAGAATCTGATCCAATAGACACCTGCAACCCGCGGACCTCAACAAAGGAGATTTCTCATGCGAACGCGCTTCTGGGTGCTTTGGATCGCCGCCGCCGTCGCGGCGTCCGCGTGCAGCAGCACCGGGGCGGCCCCCCCGCCTCCGGGTCCCAGGAATCCGGGCACGGGGACCTCGAGCCCGAACCCGAACATCGTCCCACCGGCGACCCCGCCTCCGTCCGTATCTCCGACCGCCGTACCTTCTGTCCCGGCCGTTCCGGCTTCACCCGCCGCGGCCCCCGCGGGCGCGATGCCGTCCAGCTCTGAGGCACCGCCGCCCGCGGCGGCCATCCCGCCGCAGCCTGCGACTCCGGCGGCCGCTGCCGTTGCGGCACGGCCGTACCAGGACGTGCTGAAACTGAAGCAAGCCGGACTCTCGGACGAGTTCATCCTGAACAAGGTGAGGACCGAGAACGTCAACTACTCGCTCAACACGAACGAAATCGTCGAGCTGCGTTCCGCGGGGGTCTCCGAGACCGTGCTCGAGACGATGCTGCGCTCGGGCCAGCCGCCCGCCGCGACGGCCGGCGCCGCCGTCGCGAGGCGCGCGGAATTCTCGGGACTTGCGCGCGTCGGAAAAGGATTCATCGTCTTTGGCACTTCGACGAAGAACGTCGGCAGGCTGGTCGTGGACGGAGAGACGATCACCTGGACGGGAAGCGCGGACGCGGAGAAGAACTTTTCGGTGTTCGCGAAGAACATCAAGGAGATCTTCACGACCTGCGTTCTCCGCCCGAACCAGAACCTCTGCCTGGAAGTCGGCTTCGTCACCTACACCGGAGACGAATACAAGTTCCGCGATCCGGGCTGGAAGAACGGCGACAACCGGCTGGTCACGGAAGTGACGAACTACTTCAAGCAGGCGTTTCCGAACCTGTTCTTCTCGGCGCGCGCGGTCAACGAGCTGTAACGCCGAGGCCGACGCTGGCGAAGGCGAAGAGCGGAAGAGGGCGTCCGGGGGACACGGCGTTTCATCGGCGGCAACCCAAGTCCCGCGTCGCGGCCGCAGCGCCGCCGCCTCTAGTCGTGTCAGGCTTTTTGCGGGCCCCTCACTCGAATCCGCTCCCCCGGCGGGCGGGAGAGGGAGACGGCCCCTGCGATTTTCCGCCTCGGTCCTAGGCGGCTTTGCCCGTATCGGCCACGTGCGCGGCCGCGCGGCGGCGCAGCCACAGACTTCCGAGCCACACTGTCGGGACAATGGCGAGGGAGTACGCGAGGATGTGGCCGATGATCCCGTCCGGCCCGAGGATCTCCGTCGCGTCGTTCACGGCCTGGGACGCCGGCAGGAGCCGCGCTTCCGAGAGCTCGTGGATCCCGTAGAGGACGAGCTGGATTAAGAAGATCAAAAGAAACGCGGACGACACGTTCAGCAAGGCCCGGATGTCGACCCCGCGGCCGAGACGCGTCCACGCCCAACCGATCGCGGCGGCGGCGGCGACGCCGAGCCCGAGCCCGGTCAAGACCGCCAGGGATTTCAACTGGAAGAGGGCGGTCGAGATGAGGAGGGCGGTCTCCATCCCTTCCCGCGTGATCATCAGGAGAGTGAATCCGAAGACGCCCCAGAACGCGCGGCTGTCGGTCGCGCCCGCGGTTCGCGCCGCGACTCGCGATTCGATGTCGCTCTTGAGTCGCGACGAGACGCGTTTCATGTAGACGAGGAGGCTTCCGACGAGGACCGCGGCGACCAGGGCCAGGATGCCCTCCCAGAAGGGCTGGTTTGCCGCCTTCGAAAAAAGGAGCCCTGCGCCGAAACACGTGACCACCGAGACCGCCGTTCCCGCGTAGACGGCGCGCGCCAGCGCGATTCTCCCGGTGCGCTTCAGGTAAGACAGGATGAGCGCGACGATGAGAAACGCCTCGATGCCTTCCCGCAGCGCGATCGTGAATCCCTGCCACATGGGTGTCTGCTCCTGCCCGGCTTGACAACCCCGCCGGAGAACGGAAGAATACGCTAGTTGAGACTGAGTCGCAATCGCATTTCGACCGGAGTCGCAGGCATGAAGCCGCACCGTGAGCTGAGCATCTTTCGGAAGTACCTGGAAAAGCGCGGGTTGAAGCTGACGTCCGAGCGGCAGGCCTTGTTCGACGAGCTCTTCGCGCGCCACGAGCATTTCGAGGCGGACGAGCTGCTCGTCCGGCTCCGGACCAAGCACAAAAAGATTTCCCGGGCGACGATCTATCGCACGCTCGACCTGCTGGTGGACTCCGGGATCGTCGGCCGCGTCCGGATCGGTGAATCGGGCTACCGGTACGAGCGTCTCCGCGCCGGCGAGCACCACGACCACCTGATCTGCAACGAGTGCGGGCGGGTCATCGAGTTCTTCGAGCCCGCGATCGAGAACCTTCAGGACCAGGTGTGTGAGAAGTACGGTTTCCTGGCGATCTCGCACAGCCACCAGCTGCGCGGAATCTGCCGGCAGTGCCGCCCGCGGGTGACTTCGCGCGAGGCGACGGCGGCGCGGTCCGCCGATCCCGGCCGGCTCCGCATCCTTCCGACCGCCTGACACGTGAACCGGCCGACGTCCCCTTCGATCACTGGATCTCAGTTGAGACTGAGTCTCTGTCTTATCTCAGTCCTCTTCCTGTTTCTCGCCGCGTCGCCCCGCGGCGCGTCCAGTCTCGGAACGGATCTGCGTGATCCCGCCGGCGCCCCGGGTCCCGAACGCGTCGTCCGCGCGCAGTATCGGATGGGCACCGTTCTCGAGATCGAAGCGGCGGGCGGTCTCCAGGGGTCCTCCGTCGAAGCGGCTCTCGAAAGCGCGTTCGCCGAGGTCGGCCGCGTCGAAGAGCGTCTCTCGAACTGGCGGCCCGAGTCCGAGCTCTCCCGCGCGAATCGCTCGGCTGGCCGCGAACCGTTTCCGATCACCCGGGCGACGGCGGAGAGTCTGACGGCGGCGCTCGCGCTGGCCGGCGAGACCGGGGGCGCGTTTGACCCGACGGTCGGACCGATCACACTAGAGCGGATCTCCGGTCACGCGAAAGAGACCGGCAGCCGGGAGGTCTCGACACGCCTGCGGGAGATCGGCTACCGCCGCGCCCGCGTGGACACGTCGGCGCCCACGGCGACACTCTCGTTCGACTCGCCCAGAATGTCGATTGATTCGGGCGGCTTCGGAAAGGGAGAGGCGCTCGATGCGGCGGCCGCGGCTCTCCGGGCCGGCGGCATCGAAAGCGCCCGTCTGAACTTCGGCGGGCAGATCCTGGTGTTCGGGTTGTTGACTCCTTCCGGCGATGCTGGCGCTTACGGGCGCGCCGCGGTCGCGTCTCCGGACGACTCCGGCCGCCTCATCTCGCGGGTCGTCATTTCCGACTGCTCGCTCTCGACGTCGGGAGACTCGCAACAGCCGGGTCACATCATCGATCCGCGCACCGGCCGCGCCGCCGCCTTTCATGGGTCGGCCACTGTGCTCGCCTCCAGCGGAGTTCGAGCCGACGCGCTTTCGACCGCGCTCTTCGTGATGGGACCCGCGGCCGGAATTGCGTTCGCAGAAGCGCGACAGATCCCCGCGCTCTACGTCGACGCCGCCGGGCGCCTCTTCGCCAGCCGTTCGTGGTCCCGCCTGCCTTCCTGGACCGATCCGACTTCTGCCGCCATCGCGAAAAGGAGAACCGAGTGAAACGCTTCGCCTGTCTTTTCGGAGTCCTTCTTTGCCTCGCTTTTCCCGGGAGCGCCCGCGCGCAGTCCGTTTCAGATCAGAAAGCGCGGGAGCTCGAAGCGAAGATCGAGGAGCTCCAGAAGAGTCTCGATGCGCTGGCTCGCGCCTCAAACGACGAGACCCGCCGTGCGCTCGAAGAACTGCGGTCGCAGATCGACGCGTTGACCCGCGAGATCGAAACCCTAAAGACGGGAGTTCCCGAAAAGAATGCGGCGAACGCCGCCGTCTCGGCACCCGTGCCCGGCCTCGGGCCCGCCGCGTCGCGGGTCTATCGCTCCGACCACGGCGTCTCGATCGGGGGATACGGAGAAGCGCTCTACCAGAACTTCGCGCGGCGGCGGCAGGACGGGGAGCCCTCGACGCTCTCGGACCGCGTCGATCTTCTGCGGGCGGTCTTCTATTTCGGATACAAGTTCGACGACCGGTTCCTCTTCAACTCGGAGATCGAGTACGAGCACGCATCGACCGGGGAGGGCAGCGAGGTGAAGGGAGAGGTCGCGGTCGAGTTTGCCTACCTCGACTACCTCTTCGGGAAGAACCGCAGGTCGGGCGTGCGCGCAGGCCTCGTGCTGGTTCCCATGGGATTCATCAACGAGCTCCATGAGCCGCCGGTGTTCCTGGGATCGAATCGGCCGGAAGTCGAACAGCGGATCCTGCCGTCGACGTGGAGCGAGCTCGGCGTCGGAGTGTTCGGACAGGCGGGGCCGATGTCCTACCGCGCCTACGTCGTGAACGGTCTCGATGCTTCCGGGTTTTCGGCGGGGCAGGCGATCCGCGGCGGCCGGCAGGAAGGCTCTTCCGCCCTTGCCGAGAACGTCGCGGTCACGGGGCGCCTCGACTACGTCGGTCTGCCGGGTGTCGTCGCCGGCGCGTCCGGATATGCCGGAGGATCGGGCCAGGGCCGGGACGTCGACGGCCGCCGGCTGCGCGCCCGCGTCTGCCTCTTCGATCTTCACGCGGAGTGGCGGTGGCGCGGTGTCCAGACGCGCGCCCTCTTTGCCCGCGGCACGGTCGGCGACGCAGCGCGCGTGAACGAGCTCTCGGGCCTGGCGGGCGCCGATTCGGTCCCCAGCGTGTTTTCGGGTGCGTATGCAGAAGCCGGATACGACGTTCTGTTCCGGCGCGGAGGCGATGCCTCGCTCTTGCCGTTTGTGCGATACGAGCGCCTGCGCACCCAGCAACGCGTGCCGGCGCGCTTCTCGAGCGACCCCGCCAACGACCTGCGCCTGTGGACGTTCGGCCTGCAATTCCGGCCGATCCCGCAGATCGTCGTGAAGGCCGACTACCAGGATTTCGACGACCGGGCGAAGTCGTCGACCGATCGCTGGAACGTCGCGATCGGGTGGCTGTTTTGAGCGGGATGCCCGGGAGGCGTCTCGGATGCCTCGCGGCTGCTGCCGTTCTGACGGGGCTCTTCGCGGCCGCGAACCTCCCGGCGGCGCCCGTGTATGAAACACGCGAGCAGGCGCTCGCCCGCGCCTTTCCCCCACCGGCCGAGATCGAGCGGCGGAGCCTGTTCTTGACCCCCGAGCAGCGCGCCCGCGCGTCTCAGGCGGCCCGCGCGAAGGTGGACTCGTCGCTCGTCGTGGCGTATCTCGGAAAAAGCTCCTCGGGTTTTCTGGGTACGGGATATTTCGACACGCACCCGGTTCGCACCTCGAACGAGACTCTCCTGGTGGTCGTCCTGCCCGACGGATCCGCGGGCACCGTCGAAGTCGTCGCGTTCGCGGAGCCGGAGGATTACCTCCCGCGCCCCGCGTGGCTTCGTCTCTTTGCGAAGAAGCCGCTCGACGACGAGCTCACGGTCGGGCGCGGGCTCGCCCACGTCTCTGGCGCGACGCTCACGACGCGGGCCATCGCCGCAGCGGTGCGGCGGGTCCTCTCGATTCACCGGGTCCTCGGGGTCGCGCCATGAAGTACATGGAGCGGGGCGGGTTCGAGTCCCACGAGCTGATGCGGTGGACGCTCGGACTGACGTGCGTTCTGCTCGCCGGCTTCTGGTGGACGAACGCGATTCTCTTCGTCTCGCGCCTGGGGCTGACTCCTGCCTCGATCGCGGCGTATTACCGGGGCTCCGACGCGGACTTCCGCGCGCCGCGCACCGCCGGCGCGATGCTCGAAGTCACCCACGGGCATCTGCCGATGATGGCGCTGGTTCTCCTCCTGCTGACGCACCTGCTGATCTTCGCTCCCTGGTCGCGCCGCGCGAAGATCACGATGATCGCGATCTCGTTTCTCTCCGCCTTGATCGAAGAGGGAAGCTCGTGGCTCGTGCGGTTCGTCGATCCGCGGTTCGCCTGGCTGAAGCTCGCCTCATTTCTGACGCTCCAGGGGGCGCTCGCGTTCCTTCTCGCGGGACTGCTCCTGTTCCTGCGATCGGGAGCTCGCGGGCGTCAGGCAAACGACCCGGGTCTGCGCGCGCGCCGGCGTGCAGCCCGCGGACGTTCGAGCCTCCGGCACGGAACGGACGGGGGTCCCGAGCGGTAAGAGGACCGCGTTCGGAGGAGCTCAGTCCTTCAGCCTGACCTCGAGGAAGCGTCTGCCCAGCCGGAGCACCTGCCCCCCACCCGCGAGCGAGCTCAGGATACGGGCGTTCGGATCCCGAACCACCTGGCCTCCCGGCGTTTCCGCCGCCCGGTCGTAGAGTGAGAGCGCCCCCTCCGCGATCTTTCGGCGCGCCTCCCGCATGGAGTCCGCCAGACGCACTTCGACGAGCACCTTCGCCGCGCCCCACTCGCGCGCATCGGACGAGACTTTTTCCACTTCGATTTTTTCGGGAAGCTCGCCTTTCGAAAAGGCGCGGCGAAAATCCTCCTCCGCGCGGGCCGCCGCTTCGGGGCCATGGAACTGCGCGGCGATGTTCCGCGCGAGCGCGGCCTTCACGTCGCGGGGGTTCGACGCTCCCGACTCGACGCCGATCTTCATCGCGGAGATCTCACTCGACGGTACGTCCGTCAGAAGGTCCCAGTAACTCCACATGCCCGCGTCGGCGATCGACATCAGCTTGCCGTAGATCTCGGCGGGCGGCTCCTGCACGCCGATCGCGTTTCCAAGGGATTTGGACATCTTCTCGGTCCCGTCGAGTCCCACCAGAAGAGGAAGCGTCAGCACGACCTGCGGTTCGAGCCCCTCCTCGCGCATGAGGTCGCGGCCGACGAGCAGGTTGAAGAGCTGATCGGTCCCGCCGAGCTCGACGTCCGCCTTGAGCGCGACCGAGTCGTAACCCTGAGCGAGTGGATAGAGCAGCTCGTGCAGCGCGATCGGCTGCTGACTCCTCCACCGTTTCTGAAAATCGTCGCGCTCGAGAATCCGAGCCACCGTCATGCGGGAGCAGAGCCGCACCACGCCCTCCGCCCCGAGCGCCGAGAGCCAGCGGCTGTTGAACTCGACAGAAGTCGTGTCCGCGTCGAGGATCTTGAACGCCTGGCTCGTGTAGGTCGCCGCGTTCGCGACCACTTCTTCGCGCGTGAGCTGCGGGCGCGTCGTCTTCTTGCCGGAAGGGTCGCCGATCATCGCGGTGAAATCGCCGATCACGAAAACGACGCGGTGCCCGAGCTGCTGGAAGTGCCGCATCTTGCGGAGAACGACCGTGTGGCCGAGGTGAATGTCCGGCGCCGACGGGTCGAACCCGACCTTCACGGTCAGGGGCCCGCGGGCCAGCTTCCGGGCAAGATCCTTTTCGTCGATCAGATCGACGGCCCCGCGTCGGATCAATTCCAGGCTCGATTCGATGGAAGTCACTGTGCGGCGGGATTATATGGAGCCCTTTAAGGCCTCCTAAAATCCTGAGCCCTCGCGGATTCTGCCCCTATGCTCGCCTGCATGAATTTCACGGCCAGCTTCATTTCCGGGATCGCCGCCCTTTCGATATCGTTGTTCGCGTCGGTGGGAGGGCTTTTTTCGACCTCGGCGCCAAGCGCCTCGTTCTCGGTCTCCACGCCGAACCCGGCCGCGGGCTCGCTCGTGCAGTTCACGGACACGACGGCCGGCGGCCCGACGTCGTGGGCCTGGGACTTCGGAGACGGGGGAACGTCCGCCGATCGGAATCCCGCCCACGTGTACGCGGCGCCGGGGTCCTTCACGGCGCGCCTCACGGCGTCGAACGCCTCGGGCCCCGCCAGCGCCACGCTTCCCGTGACCGTCACCGACGCGGGCGTTCTCCGCTTGAACGCGGCGCACTCGTTCGACCTGACGCTCTCCGCCCGCGATCCGCGCACGGGAAACGCCGGCGCCGGGAAGGTGATCGGGCAGAACGACGTGTACGGGTACTTCAGTCTGCCGACGCTCTCCGGCAACGCCGGCAACCCCGAGATCATCGTAAAGATGGTCGACGCCACCGGCATCGGTCAGAACTACTGGGTCTTCTACGGCTCGATGACGGACCTCGAGTTCACGCTGTCGGTCAAGGAGAACGCGACGGGAGTCGTCAAGTCGTACCGGAAAGATGACTCGAAGCCCTCCGGGCAGTTCGACACGACCGGGTTTCTGACGGCCACGACTCCGACGCCGGGAGCTCCCGTGCCGACCGCGACGCCGACGCCGCCTCCGGGCAGCACGGCGCCGCAGACGATCGACATCGAGTTGTCGAAGTACCAGTACTCCCCCGGCACGGGAAACCCCATCCAGGTGACGGCGGGTGCTCCGACCACACTGGTCTTCAACGCTCTCGACGTGACGCACGGCTTTTCGGGAATCCCCGCTCTCGGGATCGCCGGCAGCTCGAGTATCAGTCCAGGGACCGAGGGCGACCCATACGGCGGCGGCACCACGCCCCACCCATACCGCGTGACGTTCACCGCTCCGCTTTCTGAGCGCGGCAAGTCGTACTCCTTCTCCTGCAATGCCAGCCCGCAGTGCGGCGCCGGCCACAGCACCATGCTCGGCGTCCTCCGAGTGAACTGATGGCAAGTCCCCGGTTTTTCTCACCCCCGGCCCGCTCCGGCCCGAACCGATCGGTTCGCCGGATCGTCCAACTCGAGGCGTTATGACTCCTTTTGCAGGTCTCTTCAAAGCTCTGACGGTGCTCGCGCTCACGATTCTCGCGAGCGTCACGGCGATCACCGCGCCCTCGGCGTCGTTCACGGCCTCGACGCCCAACCCGGCCGTGAACTCGGTCGTGCAATTCACCGATACGACGACCGGCGGCCCGACGTCCTGGGCGTGGGACTTTGGCGACGGCGCCACTTCCAGCTCGCAGAATCCCACGCACGCGTACTCCGCGCCGGGGCCGTTCACGGTGCGGCTGACGGCCGGCAACTCGACGGGTCCGGGGACCTCGACGCTCGCGATGACCGTGACGGTGGACACGGTGCTGCGGCTGAACGCGGCGCACACATTCGACCTGACTCTGACGGCGCGCGACCCGAGAACCGGGAACACGGGCGCCGGCAAGGTGATCGGGCAGAACGACGTGTACGGGTACTTCAGCATCCCGGATGTCTCCGGCAACGCGGGGAACCCCGAGGTGATCGTGAAGATGGTGGACGCGACCGGCATCGGCCAGAACTACTGGGTCTTCTACGGCTGCATGACCGACCTCGAGTACACGGTCTCGGTCAAGGAGAACGCGACCGGCACGGTGAAGACATACGCGAAGGATCTCGGAAAACCATGCGGGCAGTTCGACACCTCCGGGTTTCTGCCGACGCCCACGGCGACCACGGGGCCGGCGGCGACCCCGACGCCCACGCCCGCCCCGGGCGGTCCGACGATCGTCAACCTGACGGCCAAACAGTTCCAGTGGGACTTCAACGCTGGCGGCAGCACGTTCGTCGCGAAGGTGGGAACGACCTACGAGCTCCACATCAGCGACATCGACAGGTTGCAGAGCGACGACCATGCCTTCAGCGGCGTTCCGGCTCTCGGACTGAGCGGGACGAACCTGTCCCCTCAAAAGCCCTTCGTCGTGCGGACCTTCACTCCCGCGGCATCCCGCGTCGGGTTCCACCCCTTTTCCTGCAGCGTGACTTCCTGCGGGATCGGGCACGACACCATGACGGGGGTCATCCAGGTCGTCCCCTGACGAACCGGGCTGGCTGAATCTGGAGGGGCGGCCGGCGATCGGCTCCCTCGCGATCGTCCGATCCTTCCTGTCAACCGCGGCGGGCCCGGGCGCGTCCAACCGGGATGCGCCTCCTGCGGCTCACCCCCGGTCGCGGGGCGGTCCTCGCGGTCCTCGCGGTCGTCGTGGCGCTCGGCGCCCTCCTCGGACTCGTGTCCGCGGCGCCGACGGCCTCTTTCACGGTATCCACCTCCAGCCCGGCGGTGAATTCCATCGTCCTCTTCGCAGACACGTCGTCGGGAGGGGCCACCGCCTGGAGCTGGGATTTCGGCGATGGCGCCACCTCCGGAGACCGCAATCCCGCGCACGCCTACCGCGCCCCCGGCACCTTCTCCGCGCGGCTCACCGCGTCGAATGCCTCGGGGTCGTCGGTCGCCGCGCTTCCGGTCACGGTCACCCCGGCGGACGTGCTCCGCTTGAACGCGGCGCACAGCTTCGACCTGACGCTCTCCGCGCGGGATCAGCGCACCGGCGCGACGGGCGCGGGCATCGTCATCGGACAGAACGACGTCTACGGTTACTTCAGTCTGCCGACTCTGTCCGGCAACGCGGGAAACCCGGAGTTGATAGTCAAGATGGTCGATGCGTCCTCGATCGGCCAGAACTACTGGGTGTTTTACGGCTCGATGACCGATCTCGAGTTCACGCTCGCGGTGAAGGAAAACGCGACGGGGATCGTCAAAACGTATACGCAGGACCCCGCGCATCCGTCGGGGCAGTTCGACACCTCCGGATTCGCGGCCACACCGACGCCGACGCCTGCGCCGACGGCGGGACCAGTTCAGACGATCACGATCAACACGAAGGCGTGGGAGTTCAACCCCGGGGGCGCGTTCGCGCCCGCACTCGTCCTGAAGGCGGGGACCGCCTACCGGTTGCGGTTTCACAACGTGGATCCGACGGGCACCACGCTCCCGAACCACGGGTTCTCGGGAATCTCCGACATCGGAATTTCCGCCAGTCCGGGCAACACGATTTCCCCGGGACGCGACTACACGACCGAGGTGTTCACCCCACAGGCGTTCCATCGGGGCGGGCACCCCTTTTCCTGCACGAACAACGATTGCGGCGGGGACCCGCAACAACACACGTTCATGCTGGGAACGTTGATCGTCGAGTGAGCCGCGGGTTCCGCGCGGTGTCCCTGACCCAGGTGTCCCTTACAATCCGCTCGATGGCCGATCCAACACCCGCCCCGGGTCCCCCAACTCCCGCGACGGAGGCAGCCGAGAACGAGGACGACCGGCGCGCCGCCGCCGCCGCGGTCAATCGCAAGCGCGCGCTCGAGGACTGGGAAGCGAGCAAGAAGCGCTGGCGGGAGATGGGCGTTCCCGAGGGGCTGCCCGCGAAAAAGTGAGGCCGCCCGGCGGCCCCGAATACCTCGAGTGGATTGAATCCGAGGTGGTCCGCTGCTTCCGGTGCCCGAGGCTGGTGGCCTGGCGGGAAGCGGCCGCCGCCAACCCGCCCCGGCGTTTTCGGGGAGAGACGTACTGGGCGCGGCCGATTCCGGCGTTCGGCGATGCTCATCCGCGGATCCTGCTCGTCGGACTCGCTCCCGCGGCGAACGGCGGGAACCGGACGGGGAGGATGTTCACGGGCGACGCATCGGGAGACTTTCTCTTCGCGGCGCTTCACGCGGTAGGGCTCGCGAGCCAGCCCGAGTCGCGACACCTGGGCGATGGCCTGACCCTCTCGGGAGTTCTGATCACGGCCGCGGTGCGCTGCGCCCCTCCGGACAATCGCCCCCTTCCCGAGGAGTTCGCGGCGTGCAGCGAATACCTCGATCGGGAGCGGGAGGCGCTCCCCGGCGCGCGGACTTTGGTCGCGCTCGGGGCTCTGGCGTTTGAGGCGTGCCTCGGCACGCTCGCGCGCGGAGGTTTGCCGATCCCGCGTCCGAAGCCGCGTTTTGCCCATGGCGCGGAAGTCGAGATAGGCGACTACACGATCTTCGTGACGTACCACCCGAGCCAGCAGAACACGTTCACGGGAAAGCTCACTCCCCCGATGCTCCAGGCCGTCCTGTCGAGGGCGGCCCGGAGCTCGGAGGCGAAAGAGGGACGGGGCGTCAGTGCCCCTGCGTGTGGCCCGGCTGGGAGACCCCTTCGAGAACCCGTCCGGCCTCGTTCCGCGGGGTCGCGCGCGCGACGTCCGCCGTCGAGATGACGCCGACGAGCCGGTCGCCTTCGCAGACGAGGATCCGCCGGACCTGCGCCTTTTCCATCCGGCGAGTGATCTCCGAGATGTCCGTGTCGGGCTCGACGGACACGATGTCCGACTTCATGACGTCCGCGGCACGGACGTCCGACGGCTTGCGGTCCTGTTCACCGAGATAAAGCGCGACGTCGCGGTCCGTGACGACCCCGATCACCCGGCTTTCGCCGTTCCCCTCCGTGATGGGAACGAGACCGCAGTCTTCGTCCCGCATGATCTCGATCACATCGCGGAGGGTGTCACTCGCTTCGCACGTCTCCGGGTCTTTCGTCATCAAATCCAGTGCCTGCATGGGCGCCTCCTTGAAAGGGAAGTTCGGGTGCAGGATTTGTTCCTGCGGAGGCTGAGCCCGCCGGGCGAGCGCCCGGGGCTATTTCTTGAAGAGAGCGTCGAATGCCGCCCGGGACGTATCCGGCGTCTCCGTCGCTCTTGTCCCCGTCAGATCGAACGAGCGTGTGGGCGAAAAGAGAGGACACTCGTTCCGAAGCTTTTTCGAAGGGACGCGTGCTGGAATTTCCTTCCACCGCGCGCACTCCCAGCGCGCTCCCGTGTCGAAGTTCGAGCACTGCGCGCACGCGTGAAGGTCGGCGCCGCATTTCGCGCACGTCGTGTCGAACCGCAGCTCGGCGACGTCCCGATGCTTCTCACCGCAGGCGCGGCAGGCGAAGACGAACGGCTTGTTCTGGTCCGCTCCGCGGCCGCGGGGCCCCTCGGGCCGGTCCGGCCGTGGGCCTGACGGGCGCCGCGGCCCCGACTCGCCACGGTCGGATTCCATGTAGCCGCGATGGCCGTATTTGCGATCGTTCATAAGTAGCTATCAGCTATGAGCTGTCAGCTTCCAGCTTTCAGCTCCAGGACTCGGAAGGGCCGCGGGATCGATCTCGAGCAGTGAAACCGGTCGATCCTCCGAACAGCCGACGGCTAAGGATAGC
The DNA here is from genome assembly GCA_038229875.1 of Thermoanaerobaculia bacterium. GTDB lineage: Bacteria > Acidobacteriota > Thermoanaerobaculia > UBA5066 > Gp7-AA6 > JALYUA01. Next base: position 23,300 of record JBBROA010000021.1, read on the forward strand.
GGACTTTTCGACTTCTGAAACAACTTCCGCGCCGATCACCCGCGGAGCCGGGAGTGTCCCCGGCTGATAGCTGATAGATGACAACGACAGCTCTTTTACCTCTCCTCGCTTTTGAGCAGCAGCGGATAGGGGTTGACGGGATCGCCCTTCCACCAGTGTTTCTCGGGGCCGAGTCGGAAGATCGCGAAGTGAAGGTGCGGTGCATCCGCGGCCGCGTTTCCGGTGGATCCGACATCGCCGACGCGGTCGCCGCGGGCGAGAGTCTTTCCTACAAAGAGCCCCGGCGCGTAGCGGTCGAGGTGCGCGTAGTAGTACGCAAACGTGCCCGTCGGGTCGAACTGGTAAACGGTCAAGCCGCCCTGCTGGCTCGTAAAGAGTTTCGCCACCGTTCCGCCGGCGACCGCGAAAACCGGAGTACCGCGGGGCGCCAGGATGTCGATCGCCTCGTGCGGCCGGCTTCCTCCTCCCCGCCTCTCCGAGAAGTTGTCTTTGAGGTTCGCGATGTGCGCGCCCTGCACCGGCAGGAGGAGACGTCCCAGGTCGGAGACGGCGAGCGCTCCCACGATGGGCGCGGCTGGCGCCGCCGTCTCGACCGGAAGCGGGATCGGGGCAGAGACCCCCTGGACCGCGGGTGCCGTGGAGCCGGCGGGAATTGCAACTCCCGACTCGCCCGTCGCGGCGGGGAGGGTGGGCGTGGGAAAGGGGATCGTCGGGAGGCGCGCCGTAGCCGGCGAAGGCTCGTTCGCGCCGGCGGAGCTCGCGAGGTCGCGCGTTGTTCGAGAGAGCCAGTGACCAGGCGCGAGCGCTCCGGTCCGCCACGCGATCGAGTAGAAGACGAGCGCTCCCGCGACGAATCCGGCGAGAAAGAGAAGCCCCGCGCGAGCCTTCAACGTCAGTTCTCGAGAAGTGCCGGCGTTCCCGGAGAGACCATCTGCTGGAGCTCCCACACGTCCCAGTTTGTCAGCCGGATGCAGCCATGAGATTCCGACTTCCCGATGCGCCCCGGCTCGGGGGTCCCGTGGATGCCGTAGTGCGGCTTCGAAAGGTCGATCCAGGCGACTCCGACCGGGTTGTTCGGTCCGGCAGGGATCCATTCCTTGCCCTCACCCGGCCGGGCGTCCCAGAAGAGCGCGGGGTTATAGCGAAAGCGGGGATTCCGCGAGACACCCTGGATTTTCCACTCCCCGAGAGGAAGCGGGTCGTGCTCGCTGCCGATCGTGGCTGGATACCAGGAGAGAAGCCGTCCCTGGTCGTCGTACGCGCTCACCGAAAGCTCGTCTTTCGAGACGCGGACGCGAGCGGCTTTTCCCGGGATTGATGTGGCCAGTGAGGGGACCGTGAGCGCCTGCCCTCCCTGGTCGAAGGCGACCGCGGGATTCAAAGCCTTCAAAAGCTCCGGGCTCGAATGGTATTTCTCGGCGAGTGCTTCGAGCGGCGACGCGAATCCCATCGCGGGAAGCTTCGCTTTCTCCGCCATGTCCTGCGGGATCGGCTGAAAGGGCCCCGCGACGTCTTCGGGCGCAATCGGCGCCTCGATGAGAACCGGCGCCGAATCGGTATTCAGAGCGGCCCAGGTCGCGGCGTCCACGACGCCGGATTCAGGAAGGTTCCTGGACCTCTGAAAAGCCGCGATCGCCTTCTTCAGATTGCTTCCGTACTTCGCGTCGATTTCACCGGAGGAGAAGTGCGCGCGTGCCAGAAGCACCTGAGCCCGCAGCGCCGATGCGCCGCTGGCGCCGGGTCCGACTCGTGTCGCGAGCGCGGGATCGTTCACCGTGGCGGCGTCGAGCCGCGGCCTGGCTTTCTGCGCGGCGCGAGGCTTTCGAGCGGGTTTTCGGCGCGGGCTCGCCGTTCCGGGAACGGCTTCGAAGGCAATGAGGAGACAAATCAGGAAGCGGATTAGTCGCGGCATGAGGGGCGGATCCGCAAGAACGGTGCCCAACCGTCGCCTCCGCTCACTGCGGGGCCTGCCGTCGCCGCGCGGCGGCGTCGGCACCGCCGGGCGGCTCGCCTGTCGGCTCGACCGCCCGGCTGGCCCCTTCGTTCGCTACGGCTCCCGCCCCGAGAGGCTCCTCCTTCCCTTCGGTCAGGAGACTCCTCTCGGGGCGAACTTAGCCACCAGGTTGGCGAAAGCGCGGACTCGCCCCCCTTCTACTCCGTCTTCCCGCGCGCCGGGGGTGAGGGGCCGCTGACTGCGCGGAGCTGATGCCGCTGGTTCTGCCCGCATTAGAATCGCCGACTTGGTCTTTCCATCGGGTTCCCGCCTCTCTTTTCGTTACCTCTCCGCGCGTTTCGGCCTCGGTCGGATTTTTCGAGGGCCTTTTCCGATCGGGGTCCGATGATCGCGTCCGGGAAGGAGACCGACGGCCCGACTCCTGACTCAACCGCGCCCATCCGGGCGGAGATTTTTTCCACCGAGCGGCTCGAACAGTTCGCGGAGGCGCTGGCGGCCTCTCATTCCGTCCTGCCCGGAAAGCGGAAGGGACGCGGCGTTCTGAAGCGTCTCGAGGAAAACAGCCGCGTTCTCCTGACTTCTTACCGCGCGATTGCGGACTCGATGCGGCGGGAGGGCGGGATCACGCCGGCGGCCGAGTGGCTCGTCGACAATTTTCACCTCGTCGAAGAGCAGATCCGGGAGATCCGCCAGGACCTCCCGTCCGGGTTTTATTCGGAGTTGCCGAAACTCGGAACCGGTCCCTTCGCCGGGTTTTCGCGCGTTTACACCATCGCGTGGGCTTTCACCGCGCACACCGACAGCTATTTCGAGATCGAAACTCTTCGCCGGTTCATTGCGGCCTATCAGCGCGTCCAGACTCTCAAGATCGGCGAGCTCTGGGCGATCGCGATCTCGCTGCGGCTCGTCCTGGTCGAGAACCTCCGCCGGCTGATCGAAGAGATGGACGAGCGCCATGGCGCGCGCGAAAAGGCGGACCTCCTCGCCGACGCATTTCTCGTAGGCACCGCGGCTCCCGCCGGTAGCCCCAGCGCGGCGTCGCGGCTTGCGGCTCTCGATCGCGTTCCGCTCCGCCGGGAATTCGCCGTGCGGCTCCTCTCTCGCTTGAGAGAACAGGACCCCGCCGTCACGCCCGCGCTCCAGTGGCTCGACCGGAGGTTGTCTTCCGAAGGACTGAACGCGGACGAGCTCGTGCGGCTCGAGCAGCAGGCGCAGGTCGCGACGCACGTCAGCGTCCGGAACGTGATTACGACGATGCGGCTTCTCTCCGCCGTCGACTGGAATGCGTTCTTCGAAAGCGTCAGCGTCGTGCAGGCCGCGCTTCAGGAAGGAACGCGCGTCGCCGAGATGGATTTCGCGACTCGCGACCGGTACCGACACGCGGTCGAGGAGCTCGCGAAGACGAGCGAGTTTTCGGAGACCGAGGTCGCACGCCGCGCGACGGCGCATGCCAGGGAACCGCGGGAAGCGGAACCCCCGGCGCGCTTCCGCGACCCCGGACACTTCCTGATCTCTTCGGGGCGCGAAGCCTTCGAAAGGGAGCTCGGCTGCACGGTCCCGTTCGCGCAGAAGGTCCGCCGCGCCTTCGTCCGGTGGGCGACCCCCGGTTATCTCGGAACCGTCTTCCTGCTCACCGCCGTCCTGGCCGCGCTTCCCCTGCTGCTCACGGCGTTCGGCGCCGTTCCGGTCTCCGTCCTCTGGCTCCTCGCGCTGCTCGCGCTCGTTCCTGCCTCGGAGCTGGCGATCTCGGTCGTGAATCGGGACGTGACGGAGATCCTCGGACCGCGGCGCCTTCCCAAGCTCGAGTTTCTCCGCGGAGTGCCGGTGGAGGCGCGAACGCTCGTCGCCGTCCCCGTGCTGCTGACGGACGAGTCCGAGATCCTCGAGGCGATCGAGCGGCTCGAGGTCCACTACCTCGGGAATGGAGAGGGAGAGGTCTTCTTCGCGCTTCTCTCCGACTGGGAGGACTCTCCTGCCGAGATCGGGGAAGGGGACGAGGCCCTCCTCGCGACGGGCCTCGCCGCGATGGCCGACCTGAACGCGCGCTACGGGCCCGGCTCTGACGGCCTGCCCCGGTTTTACCTCCTCCACCGTAAGCGCGTCTGGAATCCCTCCGAAGGGGTCTGGATGGGCTGGGAGAGAAAGCGGGGCAAGCTGCACGAGCTGAACCGGCTTCTCGGAGGGGCGCGCGATACGACGTTCCTCCCCAACGGCGGAGACGCCGGCACCGTTCAGGCACCCGACCGGGTGCGCTACGTCGTGACGCTCGACGCCGACACGCGCCTCGCCCGGGACGACGTGGCGTGGCTCGCGGGGACGATGGCGCATCCGTTGAACGAGCCGGCGTTCGATCCAAAAACCGGCCGCGTCATCGACGGGTACGGCGTTCTGCAGCCGGGGGTCACGCCGATGCTGCCCGCCGTGGGCGGCGGCACCCTCTATCAGCGACTCTTTTCCGGTCCGAGGGGAATCGATCCTTACGCGTTTGCGGTCTCCGACGTGTACCAGGACCTTTTCGCGGAGGGCATCTACACCGGCAAAGGCATTTACGACGTTGATGCGTTCGAGCGCGCGCTTTCCAACCGCGTTCCCGAGAACGCCCTCCTCTCCCACGACCTCTTCGAGGGGCTGTATGCCCGCGCCGGGCTCGTCTCGGACATCCTCCTGTTCGAAGAGTTTCCGGGCCACTACGAGGTGGCCGCCTCCCGCCAGCATCGCTGGACGCGCGGCGACTGGCAGCTCCTTCCCTGGCTCCGGGGTCGCGTCCCGGACGCGCGATGGCGCCGTGTTCCGAATCCGCTTCCGGGGATCGCGCGCTGGAAAATTCTCGACAACCTGCGACGTTCCCTGTTCGCCCCCGCCGCGGTCGCGCTGCTGATCACGAGCTGGTTCTCCCGCGGCGCGAGGCCCCTCGTGTGGGCCGCCTTCGTTCTGGGGACCATTGCTCTGCCCGGCGTCCTCGGATTCCTCGCGGAGCTGATGCCCCGCCGGCGCGGCATCGCCAAGCGCAGCTTTCTCCGGGGACTGGGCGATGACGTTCTGCAGTGGTGCGGACAGACGGCCCTTCGCGTCACGTTCCTCGCCCACCAGGCGTGGATTTTTTCGGACGCGATCCTCCGCACCCTCTTTCGCATGGCGGTCACGCGCCGCCACCTGCTCGAATGGACGCCCGCCGCGAAGGCGCACCTCGTCCTGGATCTGAAGGTATCGGGTTTTTACCGCCGCATGGCGGGGGCCGTCGCGATCGCCGGCGCCTCGCTCCTGGTTCCATGGATGGCCCCGTCCGCTCTGCCCTGGGCCCTGGGGTTCGGTCTTCTCTGGGCGCTGTCTCCCTTTATCGCGCGTTCGGTATCGCTTCCTCCGCGCGTCATCGAGGAAGCGCCCCTCTCCGCGGAAGACGCCGCGGCGCTCCGCCTCGTGGCCCGGCGGACGTGGCGCTACTTCGAGGACTTCGCCGGTCCCGAAGAAAACTTCCTGCCCGCCGACAACTTCCAGGAAACGCCGGCTCCGATCGTCGCGCGGAGGACTTCGCCGACGAACATCGGACTCGGCCTGCTCTCGACCGCGGCGGCCGCGGACTTCGAGTGGATCGGAAGTCTCGACATGGACGAGAGACTTCAGAAGGCGGTCTCGACACTCGAAAAGCTGGAACGCCACCGCGGCCACTTCTTCAACTGGTATGACGTTGCGACGCTCGCGCCTCTCGAGCCGCGCTACGTTTCGACGGTCGACAGCGGGAACCTCGCCGGGTTTCTGATCGCGCTGCGGCACGCCTGCCTCTCCCGTCGGGAGCGGCCACTGTGGTCGGCGGAGGGCCTCCTCGGAGTCGCCGATTCGATCGCGCTGCTGCGCGAGAGCATGGAGGGCCTGACGTCGCGGCGGGAAGGGGCCGTCACGCGCCGCCAGCTCGAATCGCCCGTCGCGGAGCTTTCCGCGCTTCTGGGTCCGCCTCCGGCCTCGGCGTCCGAGTGGCTCACCCGGTGGGAGACGCTCGCCCGGCACGCCGACACTCTCGTCGACACGGCGCAGGCCCTGGCCCTCGAGGAGCCCGGCCCCGTCACGAACGAGGCGATCGACTGGGCGCGGTCTGCGCGGGCCACGATCGCGAGCGGCCGGAGAGACGCGGCCGCGCTCTTTGGCTGGGCGGAGGCCTCGCCGGGCGACCTCGCCGAGCCCGCGCGGGCGATTCTCGCGGAGCTCGAGCGCGAGGACGTTTCTCTCGCCGCCGCCGGGGACCGCTACGAGACGGCCGCCCTGGCGCTTCGAGAGCTGGCCGATCGCTCCCCGGGACTCGCTTCCCGGATCGCTTCGCTCGAGCGATGCGCCGACGCTGCGCGCACTCTGGCGCAGAGCTTTCTCGACACCGCCCGGGCGGCATCCCGGTTCTTCGACGAGATGGACTTCGGATTTCTCTTCGACCCCGAGCGCAAGCTCTTCTCGATCGGGTACCGGGCCGGAGACGGGCGGCTCGACCCCGGCTACTACGACCTCCTGGCGTCCGAGGCGCGTCTGGCGAGCTTTCTCGCGATCGCGCGCGGCGACGTCCCCGCCTCGCACTGGTACCGCCTCGGCCGGGCGCTGACTCCCGTCGGGAAGGGATCCGCGCTCATTTCCTGGTCCGGATCGATGTTCGAGTACCTGATGCCGGACCTGGTGCTGGACGTTCCCGCCGGCAGTCTGCTCGACCAGACGAGCCGGCTGGTCGTCGCACGTCAGATCCGGTTCGGCGAAGAACGGGGCGTCCCGTGGGGCGTCTCGGAAGCCGCCTACAACGCGCGCGATCTGGATTTCACTTATCAGTATTCGAACTTCGGCGTCAGCGGGCTCGGCTTGAAGCGCGGGTTGTCGGAAGACCTCGTCGTCGCCCCGTATGCGACCGGCCTGGCCGCGATGGTCGATCCGTCCGCGGCGGCGAAGAACTTCCGCCGTTTCGCGGAGATCGGGGCGCGCGGCCGGTACGGCTTTTACGAGTCGATCGACGCGACGCCCTCGCGGCTGCCCGCCGGGGAGCGTCTCGCGATCGTCCGCGCTTACATGGCGCATCACCAGGGGATGACGATCGTCGCGCTCGCGAACGTTCTTCTGGGCGGCGTGATGCGGCAGCGGTTCCATTCCGAGCCGGCGGTCCAGGCCACGGAGATGCTTCTCCAGGAGCGCACGCCGCGCGCGGTCGCGGTCGCCCGCCCGCGCGCGGAAGAGGTGCATTCGCCTCTCCACGTCCGCGATTTCATTCCGCCGGTGCTGCGGCGGTTCCGCTCCCCGCACGATCCGGTTCCGCGGGGCCACATCCTCTCGAATGGCCGGTACAGCGTCATGACGACGGCTGCCGGCTCCGGGTACAGCCGCTGGAAGGACCGGGACATCTCCCGCTGGCGCGAAGACGTCACCCGCGACGACTGGGGAACCTATTTCTTTCTGCGCGACACGCAGAGTCTTCGGGTCTGGTCGGCCGGATATCAGCCGTCCGGCGTGGAGGCCGACTCCTACGAGACCGTTTTCTACGAAGACCGAGTCGAGATCCAGCGCCGGGACGGCCCGATCGCAACCGCACTCCTCATCGTGGTGTCCCCCGAGGCCGACGCCGAAGTGCGTCAGCTGTCGCTCACCAACTACGGGTCGCGCCCCCGGGAGATCGAAGTCACCTCGTATCTCGAGCTGGCGCTGGCTTCCCCCGCGGCGGACTCCTCGCACCCGGCGTTCTCGAAGCTGTTCGTCCAGACCGAGTTTCTGCCGGGTCCCGAGGCCCTGCTCGCGCACCGGCGGCCGCGCGAGGCCTCCGAGCCCCCGATCTGGGCGGCGCACGCGGCGCGTGTCGAGGGAGAAACGGTGGGCACGCTCGAGTACGAGACGGACCGGGCGCGCTTCCTCGGCCGCGGGCGTACGATTCGGAACCCGGCGTCGCTCGAAGCCGGCCGGCTTCTCTCGAACACCACCGGTCCCGTCCTCGATCCGGTGTTCTCCCTCCGGCGCCGCGTCCTCATTCGGCCCGGCGAGACGGCGCGGATCCAGTACGTCACGCTCGCGGCCGACAGCCGCCAGGAAGCGATCGGCCTCGTCGACAAGTACAGGGAGGGCGCCGCCTTCGATCGGACGACGATGCTCGCCTGGACGCAGGCGCAGATTCAGCTTCGCCATCTGGCGATCACACCCGACGAAGCGCACCTGTTCCAGAGACTGGCGACTCGGCTCGTTTACTTCGACCCGAGCCTGCGGGCGCCGGGCGAAGTCCTCGCGCGGAACCGAAAGGGAAAGTCGGGCCTCTGGAGGCACGGGATTTCCGGGGACCATCCGCTCGTCCTGCTGCGGATCGACAGCGAGGACGACCAGGACATCGTCCGCCAGCTCCTGCGCGCCCACGAGTATTTCCGGCTGAAGCGCCTCGTGGTGGATCTCGTCGTCATCAATGAACAGGCGACCTCCTACGGGGAGGATCTGCAGGGAGCGCTCGAGGCGGTCGTCCGGACCCGCCAGCGCGTCTTCGGTGAGGCCGGAGATGTGGGGGGGATTTTCGTGCTTCGAGGCGACCGGCTGACGGACGAAGATCGCGACGTCCTCCTGACGGCCGCGCGTGTCGTTCTTCTGTCCCGCCATGGAAGTCTTTCCGAGCAGATCGTGCGGCTGCTCCGCGCGACTCCGGCGCCGCCGGCGTCTCGCGCCATCCCGATGAGAAGGGTCGCGGCCGAGACGCCTCCGTCTCAGCAGGGGCTGGAGTTCTTCAATGGACTGGGCGGCTTCGATCAGGACGGCCGCGAATACGTCACGATTCTCGGGGAGCGCCAGTGGACGCCGGCGCCATGGATCAACGTGATCGCGAATCCCAATTTCGGGTTCCTCGTCTCCGACTCGGGGAGCGGCTACACGTGGGCTGGAAACAGCCGCGAGAACCAGCTCACACCGTGGTCGAACGACCCCGTCAGCGACCCGCCCGGAGAGGCGATCCTGGTGCGCGACGAGGAGACGGGAGAAGTCTTCGGCGCGACCGCGCTTCCCGTTCGCGACGACGCTCCCTACGTCGCCCGGCACGGACAGGGATACAGCCGCTTCGAACACGAAGTCTCGGGACTGCGGCTCGAGCTCCTCCAGTTCGTGCCCGTCGAGGAGAGCGTCAAGATTTCACGACTGACGCTCGAGAACCGGTCCGGGGAGCCGCGGTCGCTCTCCGTGAACGCGTACGTGGAATGGACTCTCGGCACTTCCCGCAGCGCCATGGCGCCTTTCATCGTCACCGAGCGGGACGCCGAGACCGGCGCCTTGCTGGCGCGTAACGCGTGGAACGAGGATTTCCATGGAGTTGCTTTCGCGGACCTCGGCGACTCCGTGTCCGGCTGGACGACGGACCGGACGGAATTCCTGGGCCGGAACGGCCGCCTCGAAACCGCCGCCGGGCTCGCCCGCGGCGCGCGGCTCTCCGGGCGCGTCGGGGCCGGCTTCGACCCGTGCGCGGCGCTCCAGACAAAACTGCGGCTTGCTCCGGGAGAAAAGCGCACGGTTGTCTTCCTCCTCGGCCACGCCGCCGATCCGGCCGCCGCGAAATCTCTCCTGCAGCGTTTCCGCTCGGACCGAATCGACACGGCGTTCGCCGCCGTGCAGCGCCAGTGGGACGACGTCCTCGGCGCCTTGCGGGTCTCGACCCCGGACCGGTCGATGGACCTCATGTTGAACCGGTGGCTGCTCTACCAGACGCTCGCCTGCCGCGTCTGGGGCCGTTCCGCGTTTTACCAGGCGGGCGGCGCGTTCGGCTTCCGCGACCAGCTCCAGGACGTCCTCGCGCTCACGGTCTCGCGGCGCGACCTGACGCGCGAGCAAATCCTCCGCGCAGCCGCCAAGCAGTTTCCGGAGGGCGACGTCCTGCACTGGTGGCACGTCCCGTCCGGCAAAGGCGTTCGCACCCGCATGTCCGACGACCGGATCTGGCTCCCGTACTGCGTGGTCCATTACCTGGACGTGACTGAGGACCGGGCGATCCTCGACGAGCGCCTTCCGTTCTTAAAGGGCGCGCCCCTCGCGCCGGAAGAGCTCGAGCGGTTCTTTCAGCCGGAGATCTCCCCGGAGGATGGGTCGCTCTACGAGCACTGCGCGCGAGCGCTCGACGTGAGCCTCGCGGTGGGCGAGCACGGCCTCCCGCTCATGGGAACGGGCGACTGGAACGACGGGATGAACCGGATCGGCGAGCACGGCAAGGGAGAGAGCGTCTGGTTGGGATGGTTCCTTCACACCGCGCTCTGGGAGTTCATCTCGATCGCGGAACAGCGGGGCGAGACCGAACGGGCGGAACGGTGGCGCTCGAGCGTCGCGGGGTTGAAGAAAGCTCTCGAGAGCGCCGGATGGGACGGCAACTGGTACCGGCGGGCCTACTTCGACGACGGAACTCCGGTCGGCTCTGCCGCCAACGACGAATGCCGGATCGACTCGATCGCACAGTCCTGGGCCGCGATCTCGGGCGCTGGGGATCCAGACCGCGTGCGGCGGGCGATGGCCGCCGTCGAGGAATACCTCGTGCGCCGAGGCGACGGGCTCGTTCTTCTCTTCACCCCGCCGTTCGACAAGACTGCGGCCGATCCCGGCTACATCAAGGGATATCTCCCGGGCGTCCGGGAGAACGGGGGACAGTACACGCACGCGGCGCTGTGGTGCGTCATCGCGTTCGCGGCGCTCGGCGAAGGCGACAAAGCGACGGAGCTCTTTTCGATCCTGAACCCGATCAACCATGCGTCGACCCGCGCCGGTCTCCACCGTTACAAGGTCGAGCCCTACGTCGCCGCGGCCGATGTCTACAACGAGGTGCCCCACATCGGCAGGGGAGGCTGGACCTGGTACACGGGCTCCGCCGGCTGGATGTACCGCGCCGGAGTGGAATGGATCCTGGGATTCCGGCTGCGGGGCGCTTCGCTCCATCTCGACCCGTGCATTCCGCGGTCGTGGGAGGGATTCGAGATCGCCTTCCGGTACCACTCCGCGCGCTACGAGCTCTCGGTCAAGAATCCGAACGGGGCGACTCGCGGGATCCTCTCCGTCGAGATCGACGGCGCGATGTTGCCGAAGGGCGGCCGCGAAATCCCGCTCGTGGATGACGGCCGGGAGCACCGGATTCGCGTCGTCATGGGCTGACGGCGTGCCTTCCCCTTAAATCGGCTCCGCGACGACGACCAGGCGCCTCGGCGCCGGCCCGATGTAGTTGAAGGGGTAACAGGTGATGAGCGTCAGGCGCGGGCTCGCGGTCGCCTGGAGGACCCGGACGGCGTCGGGCCGGACGATCTCCCGGGAGACGACCCGGTAACGGCGGTTGCCGGCGGGCGCGTCGAGCTCGATCTCGGTTCCCGTTTTCAACCATCCGAGATGGCGGAAATGCGAATCGCGGTGCCCGGTGATGACGCAGTTGTGGAGCGGTCCCGCGCTGCCCGGCATTTCCGTCCCCGGAACGTGGCCGGGGCCCTTCTCCAGGGTGTCCTGATCGGCGCCGGCAAAGACGATCGAGTCGATCTTCGCGGTCGGGATCTTGAGGCGCGCGATCGGCTCGCCGTAGGGATAGTTCGGAGGGATCGCGCCGGCGTGCGGGATGTCCTCGGAGTCGAGTCCGAGCCGGTCCGCGACGCGGACGATCCCGGGGTTCTCGCGCCCGGAGCCGGCGAGCCGCCGGCGGCCCTCCGCCTGGGCCTGCCAGCCCCGCACGTAATGGCGCGCGGCCATCCCGCAGAGAGCGAGTCCCGATACGATCAGGAGGGCCGAAATCAGTCGTCGCGTTCGCATCAGGCTCCTCAATTCTCAGGGTGCAGAGAATAAACCCCCGGACGCGTCCGGGGGGGGCCGGCGGTAGACTCCCGCCGCGGCTCCGCCAGGCCCGGCCCGGGAATCCCGGGCGTGGCGGAAATGTTGAGATGTCGGGCGAATCCGCCCACAAGGAGCGAAAGACATGGCGCAAGGATTCGACATGACCCCCTCCTCGGCGTTCACGACGACCACCGTCGCGACAGCCGAACGGGTCACCGCGTTTCTACGGAAAGTCTACGGTTGGATGTTCGTGGGGCTCGGGATCACCGCCTCGGTGGCGTTCGCGGTCGCGTCCTCCGGCGCCGGCCTGACGATCGCTCGCACACCCGCTCTGTATTGGGGACTTTTCATCGGGCTGTTCGCTATCGCAATGTATCTGCAGTTCCGGGTCGACAAGATTGCCCCGACGACGGCCACCGTTCTGTTCGTCGCTTACTCCGCTGGTATGGGGGCATGGCTTTCAGTCCTGTTTTTGATCTATTCGATCGGATCCATCGGATCCGCGTTTGTAGTGGCCTCGGGCATGTTCGGTGCGGCCGCCGTGTACGGCACGGTTACGAAGCGGAGCCTCGCAGGCTGGGGTCAATTTTTTTACATGGGGTTCATCGGAATTTTTCTGGCAATGATGGTGAGTATGTTCTGGCGGACGGCTGCCGAGTCGGCGGGACTCCAATTCGGCATTTCGATCATTGGAGTCCTCGTTTTCACCGGGCTCGCGGCCTGGAAGGGCCAGTATCTGAAGCAGCTGGCGCTCGCACTCCCCGAAGGACAGCAAGGTGCGTACGCCGTTGTCGGCGCGTTGCAGGTTTACATAACATTCATCAATCTTTTCCTGATGCTCCTTCGGCTCTTCGGCGGAGGCAGCCGGCGCAGTTAAGGCGAAGATTCTCGATATGGGAAAAGGCGGGAGCAATCCCGCTTTTTTCTTTCGGAACGGCGCGCGTGACCGGCGTCAGCCGCCCACCAAAGGCATACGGGCGACCCCGGCATCGGCCGCGGCTGCCGCCGGGGCGGGCTCCTCGGGCTCCTTCTCCGTTTCCCCCGGATTGCGGAAGAGGTTCGCCTCGAGGCCGTACTGGCGGTTGTAGAGGTCGGCATACCGCCCCCCGCGCGCGAGCAGCGCCTCGTGGCGGCCGCGCTCGACGATCTCGCCGCCCTCGACGACCAGGATCGTGTCGGCCTTTCGAATCGTGGAAAGGCGGTGCGCGATCACGAACGTGGTGCGGCCGCGCATGAGCTCCGAGAGGCCTTCCTGGATCAGCGCCTCGCTCTCGCTGTCGAGCGAGGACGTCGCCTCGTCGAGGATCAGGATGCGCGGGTCGGCCAGGATCGCTCGTGCGATCGCGACGCGCTGGCGCTGGCCGCCCGAGAGCTTGATGCCGCGCTCCCCGACGATCGTCTCGTACTTGTCGGGCATCTTTTCCACGAAGTCGTCGCAGCGGGCGATCTGCGCGGCGCGGAGGACCTCCTCGTCGCTGGCATCCGGTCGCGCGTACGCGATGTTCTCGAGGACGGTCCCGTCGAAGAGGAAATTGTCCTGGAGCACGACCCCGAGCTGCGAACGGTAATCCGACAGCCGCACGTCTTCGAGGTCGTGCCCGTCGATCAGGATCCGGCCGCCCGTCGGTCGGTAGAACGCGGCGACCAGTCCGATCATCGTGCTCTTCCCGGATCCGGAGGGCCCGACGAGCGCCGTCGAAGTGCCGGGCTCGGCGACGAAGGAAATTCCTTTCAGCACCGGGACGCTTTTTTCGTATTCGAAGGTCACCTGATCGAACTCGACCCGGCCTTCGATCCGGGAGAGCGCATGGCGCCGGTCGTCCTCGGCGTCCTCGGTGATCTCGTTGCGCACTTCCCGGATGCGCTCGAGGCCGGCGAAGGCCTCGGTGATCTGGCTGCCGATCGAGACGATCTGCACGACGGGCCCGACGAGGAGGCCCAGGTACAGCGTGTAGGAAACGAACGCGCCGATCGTCATCCGATGCGCCAGGATGTCGTTCGCTCCGATCCACATGATCGCGACGCCGACGATCCCGAGCAGCAGCGTCGAGAACGCGGCGACCGCCGAGAAGCCCGTCATCGTCTTCGCGACGTTGCGGAACAGGCGGTGAACGCCCTTGGAGAACACGAGCGCCTCGCGCCGCTCGGCGCGGTAGGCCTTCACCACGCGCACGCCGGAAAAGGACTCCGTCAAGCGGCCGGAGACTTCGGCGTTGATCTTCGACCTTTCCCGAAAGAGCGGGCGGAGGGTCTTGAATGCGAAGAGCAGGACGAACCCGAAGAGAGACAGAACGGCGAGGGCGATGAAGGTCAACTTCGCGTTCAGCCGGAAGAGGATCACGAGCGCGAGCACAGCGGTGACGAGGCCGCCCACCACCTCGACGAGCCCGGTCCCCACGAGGTTGCGGATCCCTTCGGCATCGGTCATCACCCGCGAGAGGAGCGCCCCGACTTTCGTCTGGTCGAAGTAATTGACGGAGAGACGGCCGACGTGCCGCTGAATCCGGCGCCTCATTTCGGTGATCGACCTCTGCGCCGCCTTTCCGAGGACCTGGGATATCGAGAACGAAGTCACGCCCTGGACGATCGCCGCCGCCGCGGACGCGGCGACGAGAAGCGGCAGCAGGTCGCGCCGGCCCTTTCCGACGACCTCGTCGAGAAGGTACCGGGGCATCCCGGGGAGGACGAGCCCCGCCAGCCGGTTCACGATCAGCAGGCCGAGACCGAGCGCGAGGCGTCCCCGCCGCGCGGCCACCAGCTCTCCGGCGTCGCGGAGCACGACGCGCACGGAAATCTTCTTTTTCTTCTTGTCGTCGTCAGACGGCGGGCGGCCGCCCCCGCGGCGGGTTTCGCCGCGTGAGAGGCGGGAAGAAACCCCGCCGCCGAGAATCCCGGGACGCGCCATCAGCGGCCCTTCGACTGGAATTTCATGAGTCCGCCACAACCCTGTTCGGCGTCACCGAATTTCGAGCCCTTCCGGCAGCGCCGGATTCGGGCGTCTGATCCGCATTCTGACAAAACCGGCCCGGGAGGGCGCGCGCCGGATACCCCGCGCGCGTCTCCCGGGCCCGCCTGTGCCGCTACCGGCGTCCCGGGGCTCCGCCGGCGACGCGTTCCGACACCACGAAGCAACCCGGGGATCCGAGCGCAAACGGCCGCCCGTCTGCCGCGCCGTACACCGAAACGAGAGCGAGCCCGGCCGCCCGCTGCATCTCGAGGACCTGGGAGAGCGTGTAGATCCGGTGGGAGGCGAGCCTGGTTTCGGTCTCCAGTCCCCGGGTCAGGGTGTAGCGGTTTTCATAGCGGCCGGTCAGCGGGTCGTACCGGTTCTCCGCTTCGAAGAGAAGGCCGTTGCGTTCGAGCGAGTGGCGCTCTCGGAAGGCCGGGAAGATCGTCTCCGCGAGCTTCGAGGCGTCGAGGATGAACCGGCCGCCGGGACGGAGGACCCCGGCGACCGCGCGGAGAAAATCTCTGTCGCCGGCGTCGTCGAAGTACCCGAAACTCGATCCGGCGCAGAACACCGCGTCGAACGGCTCGACAAACGGGAGCTCGCGCATGTCCGACTGCCGCCAGGAGACCTCGACCCCCCGCGCCGCGGCCTCTGCGCGAGCCGCGTCGAGCAGCCCGGACGAGAGATCCACGCCGGTGACCCGATACCCGCGCGCGGCGAGCTCGATCGCGAGCCGGCCGTGCCCGCACGGGACGTCGAGCAGGTGCGCCCCCGCGGAGATCGCAAGGTGACGTTCGAGGAAGTCCGCCTCCGAGACCGTGACTTCCGCCGGGAGTGCGGACCGCCAGAAATCCACCACGAGGCCGGAAAAGAATCCGTTCCACCATTCTGTCGGAGCGTTCAAGAGAGTGTCCTTTCGATCGACGTTGCCGTTCGCGCGGGCAGCTCCCGCGCGGCTCCCGAAGGAGCGGTTGAACTCGGCAGACAGAATTTCCCGCGGGCGCTCTCTTCGCGCCGCCGCGGGATCGATCAGAGGACGGCGATCATATTTCGGGGTAAGCGTAACAGAGGGTGGCAGCCATTCCGCAGAGAGAGGTCCCCGGCACCGCTAGCCTTTCCGGCGATAGATGTCCGGGTCGGCGATCTCCAGGAATCGGTCCGGTTGCGCGAGAGGCCGGAAGCCAACCTTAGCGTAGAGATCGTGCGCATCGCGGGTCGCGAGCATCCAGCGGCGGAGGTTCGCCAGATTCGGATGCGCGCGAATCGTTTCGACGAGCCACAGAGCGAGGCCGCGTCCCCGCCACTCGTCGAGGATGTAGACGTCGGCGAGATACGCATAGGTCGCGCGATCCGTGATGACCCGGGCGAACCCGATCTGCCGGCCTGCGTGGAACACCCCGAAGGCCAAAGAGCCGCGGATCGAGCGCTCGACGACGTCCCGCGGTACCCCGGCGGCCCAGTAAGAGCCGGCGAGGAATTCGTGCGCGGCCGCGGCATCGATCCGAGAGGGGTCTGTCGAGATCGAGAAGTCTCCGCGCGTCCATTCCATCGGGCGTTCCCGGCGGTTCGCGTCCGCGATGAGGAGGCCGGCGGGCACGAACAGCAGCCAGATTCCGGAGACGGGAAGGACGATCGCGCCGCAAGCCGCGAGAGCGGCGAGCGCCCATCCGAGCCACGCGGAACGCGGCCGCGCTTCACCGCGCGCGAGCAGTCCTCCGGCGATCGCAAGCGGCGCCGAGAACGCGACGCACCAGAACCAGAGCTGGCGGTTCGAGTGGAGGGCGAGAGCGCCGAAATACCCGGCGCGGCCAATCGAGAGGAGCGCTCCGCGCCCGAGCCATGCCGCGAGTCCGGCGTGGAGCGCCGCGATGACGAGCAGCAGCCATCCCGCGAGTCGCCTCATGGGCGGGCCGCCCGTCACGAAGAGGTGCTTCCCGGCCATAAGCCGATTTTCTCTCATGACTTAGGAAACAGGGCGCGCCGTTTGCAAACGGCAGGTCTCGACTCGCCGCCGCCGGACCGACCGACGAGGAGAAGCACCATGGCAACGATGTTCGCCGGGAAGCACCTGAAGCGTTACAAGGACCTCGCCTGGCTTCTGATCAAGTACGGGCGCTCGGACCTCGCGAGCGGTCTCGGGATCGAAGGCGACCTCTCGGCGGAGGAGCGGCCCACCCCTTCTCCGCTCGCCGGTGAGCTGGCGGACGATCTCGAACGCCTCGGTCCCACGTACATCAAGCTCGGACAGCTTCTCTCGACGCGCGCGGACTTTTTGCCGCCCGCGTACGTCGAGGCGCTGACGCGGCTCCAGGACCGCGTCGCGCCGTTCTCGTTCGGGGAGGTCGAGCGGATCGTTTCCGAGGAGCTCGGCGTCCGTATCTCCAAAGCATTCTCCGAGTTCGAGGCGACTCCTGTCGCGGCGGCGTCTCTGGGGCAGGTGCACCGCGCGAAGCTGCGGGACGGCCGGGCGGTCGCGGTGAAGGTCCAGCGGCCCGGCATCCGCGAGCAGATCGCCGACGACATGTCCGCGTTCCTGGAGCTCGCGCGATTCCTCGACAAGCACTCCGAAACGCTCGGCAGGTTCGAGCTCGAGAAAACGATCGAGGAGTTCCAGAAGTCGCTGGCCTCGGAGCTCGATTACCGGCAGGAGGCCGGAAACCTCACACGCCTCGCGGAGAACCTCGCGGAATTTCCTTCGCTCTTCGTCCCGCAGCCGATCGCGGACTATTCGACCGCGAGGCTGCTGACGATGGAGTACGTCGACGGGACGAAGATCACCGAGCTCGCGCCGGTCGTGCGCATGGAGCTCGACGGCAGCCGGCTCGCCGACGAGCTCTTCCGCGCGTACCTCAAGCAGATCCTGATCGACGGGTTCTTTCACGCGGACCCCCATCCGGGCAACGTCTTCATCACGAAGGACGAGCGGATCGCGCTCCTCGACCTCGGGATGGTGGCGCGCATCGCTCCCGGGATGCAGGAGGCGTTGTTAAAGCTCCTGCTCGCCGTCTCGGAGGGCGAAGCCGACCGGGCGGCGCAGATCGGCTCGGAGATCGGACGGAAGCGGGAGGAGTTCGATCCAGCCGCCTTCCAGCGGCGCGTGGCGGACCTCGTCGGCGCGTACCAGCACGCGTCGCTCGGCGACCTCCAGATCGGGCGCACGCTTCTCGAGCTCGCGCGGGCGTCGGGAGACACGGGGTTGCAGCTCCCGACCGAGTTGACGCTCCTCTCGAAGGCCCTCCTTCAGCTAGACGAGATCGGCCGCACGCTCGACCCCGGCTTCGAGCCGAACGGCGCGATCCGCCGGCACGCGTCGGAGCTGCTTCGCAAGCGAATGATGAAGTCCGCCTCCCCGGGTCATCTTGCGACCGCGCTGCTCGAAGCCAAGGAATTTGCCGAGAAGCTTCCCGGGCGCGTGAACCGCGTCCTCGACCTCGTCGCGAACAACGAGCTGAAGCTCCAGGTCGACGCGATCGATGAGGCGGAGTTGATCGGCGGCCTCCAGAAGATCGCCAACCGCATCGCGATGGGGCTCGTGCTCGCGTCGCTGATCGTAGGCGCCGCGCTCCTCATGCAGGTGCCGACGACTTTCCGGATCCTCGGGTATCCGGGTCTCGCGATCCTGTTCTTCTTCGCCGCCGCCGCCGGAGGGTTGGTCCTGATCGGTTCGATTCTGTGGAGCGACCGGAAGCCGCGGCGCAAGCCGGCCGGACCCGGGGGGGTATAGTCCCCGCTCGATGAGATTCCTGCTTCGGCTGATCATCAACGCCGCCGCGCTCTGGGTGGCCACGAAGATTGTTCCCGGGATCTCCGCCACCGCCGATCCCGTCACGTTTCTCGCCGTGGCGCTGGTCTTCGGCCTCTTAAACGCCCTGGTCCGGCCCGCCGTGACGATGCTCACCTGCCCTCTTCTCATCCTGAGCCTCGGCCTCTTCACGTTCGTCATCAACGCGTTCATCCTGTGGCTCACGAGCGCCGCGGCGGGACGATTCGGAATCGGTTTTCATGTCGCCGATTTCTGGGCGGCGTTCTGGGGCGCGCTGGTCGTCTCGATCGTCAGCGTCTTCCTGTCGATCTTCGTGAGCGAACGGGACCCCCGCCGGGCCTGAGATCCGGGAATGCTCGGCCAGGCGCTTTCCCTCTTCGGCGCGGGGGTGGTGCTCGTCGCCTATGCGATGAACCAGATGGGGCGGCTCGACCAGCGCGGATATACGTACCTGTTTCTGAACCTGATCGGAGGAGGGATCCTCACGTTTTTCGCCGTGCGCGCCCGGGATCCTGGGCTGATGCTGATGGAAGGCTCGTGGGTCCTGATCAGCCTCGCCGGGATCTTGTTCGCGGGACGCCGGCGGAAATAACGGACCCGGTCAGGCGCCGGCCGTCCGCTGGCGGTCCGGGGATTCAGCCGCCGCCGCGCCGGGGAAGAGGTGGGCGATGCTGTTCGCGTAATAGCGAAGGACGGGCAGCTCCGCCGCGGCCGGGGTGAACAGCCCGCC
>JBBROA010000022.1:0-40094 GCA_038229875.1 Thermoanaerobaculia bacterium
GACCTCGGCGACCTGATCCATCAGCTCTCGGGCGGCGATCTGGCCCGCATGCGACTCTCGACAGGTCTCGTCGCGGGAACGGCGTCGGCGATCATCAACAATCATCCGACGGCCGACATGATGGCCTGGGTCATCCAGGGCTTTTCGCTCGAAGGGGGCGAGAAGCGGCTGCTGGCGTTTGCCGCGCTGATCGGCGGCGATCTCGGCCCGAAGATGCTGCCGATCGGCTCCCTGGCCGCCCTGATGTGGTTTCGGATCCTGCGCGACAAGGGCGTCCGGATCCCTTATGCGCTCTACATCCGGGTCGGCGTTCCGGTGACGCTCGCCGCCATCCTGCTGTCGCTCCTCGCGCTGAACCTCGAGGCGCTCGTAGCCGGCGTCCCCGCGCTCTAGCGGAGGCTCCGAGGAGCCCCGCCCGGGGCCTCCTAAATGTTGGGCGTCTTCGGTTCGACGCGCTTCAAGACCTCGAACGAATAGTCCACTCGCAGGATGTACACCCACGCGAGGAGAAGCGTCCCGGAGACGTACCGCACGAGGTTGTCGAGGATCGCGATCGTCACGCACTCGGGGAATCCGAGCCCCCCCAGGTAGAGCGCGGCGGCGAAGCCCCACTCGAACTGTCCGATGCCGCCGGGCGTGATCGGGATGAGACGAGCGATGTAGCCCGCCACGACGGCCATCAGCAGAATCGAAAAATTCACGTTCAGGATGACGTGGGTGGATGTGAAGGCCATCGCGATGACGTACGCCCCGATGTCTTCGAGCCCGAACGCCAGCAGCGAAAGAGCGGCCATACCGGCGAATGTCATCGGCTTGCGCGCGAGCGCGCGAAGCGCCTCCACGACTTCTCCCCGGGTTCCGGGCGTGATCGTGGCGCCGGGGTAGAGAGGGCTCGGGCGGGCGATCCAGTAGCAGACCCCGAGGATCACCAGCGCCCAGAAGATCTGCGCGAGCCATACGGACCAGCCGAGCCCATACGGGCCGTAGAGAGCGTAGACCACGATCTCGAAGATCACGAAGATCTCGGCGAGGAAGACGGCCTGCGCGGAGCGCTCGATCGGAACGCCCTGCCCGCGCAGCATCTTCGCGGTCCACACGTTTCCGAGATTGAAGGGGACCAGTCGGTTGATGCCGATCCCTTCCATGTAGGCCCGGGCGTGCTGAGTGAAAGTTCCCTGGATCCCGGTGAATCGGGCGAAGAGGTGGAATTGAAACGCCTTGAGCAGCCAGAAGATGTGGAAGATGAAGGCGGCCAGTTCGACCAGGCCCCACTTGATCGGGTCCTGGGACTTCAAAAAGTACTTGAGGTCCGGAACGCCCTTGATGAATCCCGACAGCGCGTCGTGGTAGCTGACGATTCCGGTGTTGATCATCACGGAGAGGAGACGCGTATTCGCGAGGAAGTTCCAGACCCCCGAAAAGTAGATGAGCGAACCGAGGAGGACGGCGGCCAGAACGTAGGAGAAGAGGTATGCCCAGGCGCGGTCGAGCTGGCGGGCCTCGCCGCCGGGCCCCGATTCGTCCGTCGAGGTCACGACGACCGAACCATCCAGCACTCTCGAATCTGCTTCCATGTTCTCGGTCCTCTTTTTTCCGGGCGGTGGATCAGCGGGCGCGGGCTGCGTCGTGACGCGGAGCGGCGGCCGCGACGGCGGCGGGACGGGCGGACGACCGGTCCGTCGGCGGCGGCACTTCCGATGGCGAGTGCGTCGCATGCCAGGCGATCGCGTCCCGGACGGCGCCCTCGAGCGAGTCCGACATGAACGGCTTGCCCCGCATCACGACGATCACCTTCTGCAGCTGCGGGACGTTGTTCTGCTGCGAGCGCAGGAAGATCGGTTCTACGTACAGACATTCGTTCCCGACGAGAAGCAGGCTCGTGTGGCCACGGATGACCTCGGTGCCCCTCCGATTCCACCAGGAGAAGTTCTGCGAGATGACCGGCTCCTGGTCGATCGCGGCGTCCGCCTGTTCCGGTCCGATGACGTACTGGCCCTTCGGGACCTGGAGCACCGTGATCTTCCCGTAGTCGGCGCCGTCCTGGTACACGATCGGGATGCCGCGAAGATTCAGCGCCTTCTCCGGAGTGAAAACCATGGCCATCGAGTACTGGACTCGGGGGGTCGCCGCCGGAAGCGGGCCTTTCCCCGTGTCGAGCATCAGCTGGTACGGCTCGATCGAGAACGTGATCGCTTTGCCGGTGTCCAGAATCGGCCCGAGCACTTCATCCGCGTCGTCCCACATGTCCTCCATGTTGAAGAAATACATGGGGTCTTTCATGTGGTAGTAGATGTAGAGATCGTCGAACTGGATGTGCAGCATCTGGATCGGGTACGTGAGCTGAGACTTGACGCCCGCCGGCATCTTGTCGGCCGCCGTGAAGAGCTCGGGGTAGATACGGGCCCACGTCCGGACCACCGGCGAGTCCGAAATCTTGTAGAACGTGACCTTGCCCGTCGCCGCGTCCACAGTAGCCTTCACCGAGTCCTCGATGTAGTTCACCATTCGGGTCGGGCGCGGGAAAGGCGAGCGCTCGTCCGATTTGTCGCCGAGCTCCTCAGGGTAGCTGTACGGGTAGCGGTCCGTCGTCGTCATGCCGTTTGCGATCCAGACGATCCGGCCGTCCACGTTGACCGCGTACGGGTTCGAGTCGTAGAAGATGAAAGGCGCCACGCGATTGAGGCGATCGACCGGCGTCCGGAAGTAATGCGCGCGTGTGTCGTCCTTGATCAGATCGGAGAACACGAGCTCCCAGAACTTTCCGCTGCGCCAGCCGAAGACCATGCGCTTCCAAAGCGAGTCGATATGCACGCCGGTCTTCTCGCTCTGCGGGAGAAAGATCTCGGCGCGGTCCTGATCGGTCGGGTAATCGAGCTCCTTCATGCCGTGGACGTTTGAGAACGCCATCGTCGCGGAGCCTTCGCCGTAATAGATGCGGGGCTCGGTCAGCGCGAGCTGCGGGTACTTCACTTTCGCCGGGATGTCGTAGGAAACGTAGTTCATTTCGCCGCGGCCGTTGACTTCGCCGACCGGCGCCATGACGAGACCGAAGCCGTGAGTGAACATCATGAAACGCTGGCCCCAGTACGCGAGCCAGGGAACAGGCTCGTACAGAGGCGTTTCCCGCGCGGCGGAGACGAACATGCGCTCTTCGCCGTTGATCGTGTAACGCACGTTGTCGACGTTGACGAAGTTGTAATAGGTCCGGAGCTTCTGCTGCTGCTGCAGGAGCTCGAGCGTCGGGCCGTAAACCATCGAGCTGCCCTGGGTCTGCAGGATTCTCTGCGAGTGCTGCCTGTCGAGCCATCTCTCGACGTAGCTCACGTATCCGGGCCACAGCGGCGCGTTCTTGAGCGTCGGGCTCGAGAGCAGCTCCTCGGCGGTCGGCAGAGGGTCTCCCGGGCGGTTCGGCTGGTAGCTGACCTCTTGGATCTTCTCGAGGCCGTAGGCTTCCCGCGTCGCGTTGACGTGCCGGGCGATGTACGGCAGCTGGATGACGGGCTCGTTGGGCTTGACGAAGAGCCAGTTGCGGACCACCACCGCGCAGCGGAAGGAGAAGTCGAAGGCGATCAGGAGGAGCGCGATCCGGCCCGCCTGGCGGAACCGGCGGGTCCACACGGCGTTGTTCACCCCGGCGGCGCGCCGCCGGAGCGCCCCGAGCATCGCATAACCCGCCGCCGTCACGCCCAGAATCACGAACGTCGTCACCCAGATGTAGTTCAGCGTCGAGAAGAAGCCGGTCACGTCCAGGTACTGCGCGCCCCGCTTGATGCTCGCCGCCTGCGAGTTGTCGCGGAGGAGCAGGTCGTAACGGGTGAGCCACATCCCCACGGCCGCAACGATTCCGCAGAGGACCCACGCGAAACGCGTGCAGAAGGACGAGCTGATGCTGACCCGCCGCGCGAGCCGGGACAGGGACCCCTCCGGGGCCGTCCGGCGTTTTGCGAGAGTGGCGCAGCCGATCGAGAAACAGAGCATCAGGAAGGCCGCCCACATCACGTACTTCCAGGCGATCCAGATGTTCGGCAGGTCGAAGGTGAAGAAGCCGTAGTCGAGGCCGAAGATCGGGTCCTGCTTCCCGAAATCCGAGCCGTTGCTGTAGAGCAGGAACTCGGAATAGTTGGTGGCCCCGAAATACGCCGCCACCGACGCGACGAGGAAGGCCGTGTTCAGAACGAACGTCCGAACGCGGCGGCTCACGTCGTGGGCCAGCGCCGGCACGGCGATCGCCACGCCGAAGAGGACGAGCGCGGCGAGATAAAGCTCCGCGCCCATGCGGAAATTCGTCCAGAAGACCGACTTGAGACCCAGGCTTTCGAAAAGCCAGTAATCGAAGAAGAGGAAAGTGATCCGGTCGATCGTGAACAGCGTCACGAGGACCGAAATCACGACGAGCGCCCGGGACCAGAGGAGACCCGCGCTCGGAGTGCGCGGGAGCGCGACGGCCGGCATTCCGGTGAACTCGTCGCTGACGGCGGGCACCCCGGGAGCCATTGTGACGGAACTCATCTGATGGTCCTCCGATTGCGGAACGGCTCGATTCCTCGACGTCGCCCGCTTCGGCTCCGTCTCCGATGTGCCGGAACAAACGCCTCGCGGCGGCTGCAACTGTTTTAATTTTTCGCGGCGAATCGTACCACGCAGAATCAAAGCCCCGCCGCCCCCCGGGAGCAAAAAAATCGCGGCCCGGGCGCGAGCCCGGACCGCGGAGAGAGTCGAGATTCGATCAGTGCTTCCGCATCACGAACAGAAGCGACGCGGCGGCAAGCGCGAGGGCGAAGAGCGCGAGCATGCCTGGAGACAGCGTCGGGATGGGGGAAGCCGGCGCCGATCCGGGCGGCGGAACGGGGGTCACCGTCGGGGTCCTTGTCACCGTGGGCGTCGGACCCGGCGCGGTGACGGTGGGCGTCGGCGTCGGGACCGGGACGACCCCGGCGCACTGGACGATCAGCTGCCCTGCCGGAGGCACGCCCTGATCCCTGGGAGCGGCGCCGGAGCCCTCCGACGCATCTTCGGTCGCGCCCCCCGTGACCCCGTTCACGAAGTACTGCACCGCGGTGCATCCGGCCGAGCTCAGTTGACGCTGCCGGAACGAGGGATGCTGCGCGTTGACGGAAGACACCGTGAGGCCGCCGATCACGTCGCCCACACGGACGACATTCACGATGCCTCCGACCTTCGTCCAGAGGTGCAGCCCTTTTTCGTCGAGCTCGGACGGTTCCTCGGGCTGCTCGGGCAATCCCGCGCCGCTCGTGAACGCGACCACGTTGAGATCGTTGATCGTGACCATCTCGGACGCGAGATTTGCGAGAATTGCTCCTCCCTCGCGGGCGATCTCGGTCAACAGGCCCGTCGCGCCGTCCCAGAAGAAGTACGCCTTCGGTCCCGAGGACAACGTTCCCTGAAAGACGACGTTTCCCGGCCCGTTGATGTCCCCGTAGAAACCGAGAGCCGTCAGAGTCGTGCCGGACGCGGCCCCGCCGCTTCGAGTCCCAATGTCGTCGCCCACCGAGGCGACCACGGCAAACGTCGAGGGCGCGGTCCACCGAATCAGCTTGTCGACGCCTCCGACCTGCGCCTTGAACAGGACCTGGTCCGCGGCGTTCACCTCGGTCCGGGGATAGACGCGCCCGAAAGCCCCGCCAGGACCGGGGGCGCCGGTCCGCGCCACCTGAGTGAAGGTGAGCGGTCCGGTCAGGAGGTACGCGGCCGTGTCGTCGGTCGAGAGCCTCACCGTCACCGACGCATGGCCCGAGGGCGTCAGGTACCCGTCGAGATCCTCGTAGTTGCAGCCGGAGCACAACGAAACGGAGGTGTTCACGTCGTTTCCGAAGCCAACGACGGTCGTCCCTCCGCCGACGTCGGTGCCCACGGCGATCAGGAGCTGATTTCCGCCCCCGGGAGTGAAGCGGTACATCCCGTGCTGATTCTCGTTGCAGTAGTTGCGCGGCGCCTCCGCGACCCACGTCACCGAGTCGTTGTCGTTGACGGTGGTTCCGATAGTCTGCGGCCACACGGGCTCCGTCGGACCCGTCGTCCCTCCCGCAACGGTGCGGAACGGAACGCCGATTCCGGAAGTCGGGATGATCAGGGAGCTCGCCGGGAAAGGAGTGTTCGCCTTCCAGCGAGGGAGCTTGTTGAGATATCCGTCGAAGAGAATCTGTCCCGCGTCGTTGATCGCGGTCATCCCTCCGAATCCACAGACCCCGCGCCCTCCGATGATCGTGTTCGACGCCGCGGCCTCGTTGATCGCGGGACCGGGGCCGATCATCAGGATGCCCGTGCCGCTCTCGTCCTCGTCCGTCAGCCGGCCGATCACCGACGTGCGCAGGGCGGCCTGCCCGACGCTGTTCATGGCGTAAAACTCGGCCCAGCCCGAGAGCTGCGACCCCGCTCCTCCAACCGGATCTCCCTCGCTTCCGTTGACCGTCTCCGCGCCTCCCGAGGCGCGGGTCACGAGCTGCATCGGATCGCAGCCGCGCGTGGTCCCGGGGAAGAAGCCGATCGCCTTCCAGATTACGGTACCGTCACCAACCGTCGCCCCGATCGTCGTCGGCCACTGGGGCACCGTCGCCCCCGTCGTTCCTCCGGTCACCGCCAGGAACTGGAAACCGAAGTTGTTGAAGATGCCTCCGCCGGGAAGGATGACGGCTCCCGCCGGGAAGGCCTGGGACGCGGTCCACTGCCGGAACTCCGCCTGCCACGTAATCGTCCCGTTGACGACGGTGGCGCCATTCACGATCGGCCACACGGGCTCCGTCGCTCCGCTCGTCCCGGAATTCGTCGCGCGGTAGAAGAAATTAGCGCCGCCCGTGACCGGCCTCGCAATGTCATTGACGAGATACGCGGTCGAGGGAAACCAGAACGTGGCGCTCGCCGGATCCAGATCGCACGCGGAGCCCGCGAACTGCTTCGTGTACAGAACGGAGCCGGAGCCGTTGATCACCATCGACGGGCGTCCAACCGAGGGCGAACCGCCGAATGCCTGAGCGCCCTTCACCGCGCGGCCGCCCCTTGCCCGCTGGGATTGCTTCCAGGCCTCCATCAGCGTCCTGCGTTGCTGAGGTCCGCCCGCGATCTTTCCGGAGGGCTTTGCCCCTCCCGGTCCGGAGGATCCCCGTCCGGGAGCCGCGAGCGAAGAGCTGACGAAGACCGCCGCCAGGAGAAGCGTGACGGCCGCCAGCAGGAAATTACGGAGAGAGTTCCGGTGAATTCGCATCTGCTCCTCCTAAGGACCGCGAGAGGGAACTTCCGGGGAACGACACTGCCGTGGAAGGGTCCGGAGACCGAGTGCCCACTAATATATAGGAGAGTCTCGCCGCCATGCTCTCGTTTGACCGGTTTAGTGCTCCGCAAGCCCCAGGTCCGGCGCCCGGCCTTCGAAGCGGACCCCCTCGACGGGGATCCCGGAATCCCGGGTTGCGACGCCCTCGACGCGGCCGAGGTCCTTGTGCAGGATGCGAACTCCCGGAACGACCCGGCTCTTGCGCATGTGGCGACCGTCGGAGAGAAAGCGGCGCAGGTCCTCGATCTGTCCCCCGATCTCGATAGGCACGGAGGGAGATGTTGCCGGACTGAAGACGTTTGCGTCGAAGAGTGAGGCGCAGGCGAGGTCATCGGCGCGGAACGCCAGGCGTGAGACGCCGAGGAGCAGATTGTTGGCGATGACCACATGACTGGTCCGCGGAGGACCGCCGAAGAGAAGGACCCCATCGAAAACGCCGTCGAAAATATTGTTGGCGATCCGAACGTCTTCGCCTGCCTCGATGTCCACGCCGGACGCGTCCGGCGCGCCACGCCGCTCGAAGTAGTTTCGGGTGACGAGGACGTCGGTGGGCTGTGATTGCCCGGGGCCGTCCGGCGCGACCCACCCCACCTGCACCGCGACCGGCGCATCCACGACATGGTTTCCCTCGACCCGGACGCGACTTCCCCCTTCGATGACGATCCCGCGTCCTTCCAGGGCGCCGACCCATTCCGTCGACAGGATCGTGTTCGCGGAGATACGAACCCCCGAGCCCTCCGTCACCAGAACCGCGGGAGAACGCGATCCAACAAACGTATTTCCCTCCACGATGACGTCTTTGGGAGGCGGGGGCCCTCCGGGAGCACCGCCGGAACGGCCGATCCGTACGGCGCCCGAGGGACGGTCGAAGGCGCGATTCCCGATCAGCCGGACCCCGGAGGACCCCGGCTCGATCGAGACTCCCATCGCCCCGAGCGGAGGAACGCCCCGCCCGGATCGGGAGAACGAGGTATTCGCGAGGACGACGTCCGACGCTCCGGCGCCGATCCTCGCGCCCGCTCCCGCTCCTCCCGAAATCCTCCCCCGGTCGAACACGATTCCGCGCGCGTCGGGCCCCTCAACCGCGACGGCGGGCCCCTCCGTTTCTGCGAGGTCGGCCGCGAACCCTTCGAACCGCCAGAAGCTTCGGCCTGCGGTCAGGACCGGGTCGCCGCCGGATCCGGAGAACGTGGCTTTTTCAAACGCGACCTGGATCGGGGCCTGCGCGGTTCCGTTGCGGCAGCTCGCGTCAATCCGGAGGGGGCCCTGGTATTCGCCGGCGCCGACCAGAAGGCGATCCCCCGGCGACAGAGATCGGAACGCGGCCTGAAGGTCGTTCCAGGGACGCTCCCGGCTTCCGTCTCCGCCGGCAGGCGCCCGACGAGCGACGTGCAGGGTGTGCGTCGCCCGCGAAAGGTCCCGCGAAAAAACCGGCCGCTCCGGAAAAGGCCGCCCGTCGAGAAAGACGGCCTGCCCGATTCCGGGAGGGTGCGGCGCCTCCGGCGCGCCGGGGTCGTACGCCGCCGTCCGGCAGGAGAGCGCCGCGCAGAGCAGCAGCAGCGCCAGGATCCGCACGAGCGGCGAGTGGCCGGCGGCCGCCGGGTTCCGACGCGGCAAACGCTACCGTTCGGCGACGCCGACGTCGGGCGCCGCTCCCGCGAAGGAGAGACCCTCGAAGGGCTTTCCGGCATCGACGAGAGTAAACCCGGAGATTTTCCCGAGATCGTTTCCCGTGAGGTCCGCCGAGGGAGCCGTACGCGTGTGAGGCATCCGTTCGCGCCACCACGCAGGGCCCGCGTCCGCGGCGCCGATCTTCGCGACGGGAGTCGACGGAGTCGCGAAGAAGTTGTAGTCGAAAAAGAAGATTCCGCCGGGCGGCAGCCGGAACGCCACTGTGGGCGCGATCACCAGGTTGTTCGCGATGACGAGGCGGTCGGCCGCTGAAACTACGAACGCCGCGGCGTAGTGATCCACGACGTTGTTCGAAAAACGGACGTCGCGGCCCCCGTCGACCCGCAGCGCGGTGCTGTCCGCCGTCAGCCGGTTGGTGAAGTAGTTGCGCTGAACCACGACCCGCTCCGGCGGCGAACCCGCGCCCTTCTCCGCTCCGATCAGGAGCCCGACCGTCGCCTCGAGCACCGAATTGCTCTCGAGCTTGACGCCACGGCACCCTGCGCCGATCACGATCGCTTCGCCGCCACGGCCCTCGTCGGGGCGGTAATTGGAGAAACGATTTCGCGTGATCTCGACGTCCTGGCAGCGGCCGAGGTCGAGCGCCGGACCGCGGTCGTTGTGAATCCGATTGCCGACGATCGAGATCTGGCGGGCGACGCCCGGCGCCCCGCCGCCGCTTACCGTCACGGAAGCGGAACGGTTGTGGTGAATGTGATTGTTGACGAGCCGGATTCCGCTCGTGCCTGCCTCGATGCGGACGCCGGTCGACTGGTGGATGTGGCAGTTCGAGAGCACCACGCCGGCGCTGCCCGACGCGAGCCGGACCGCGGGCCCCTTCCCCTCGTAGATGTGGCTCTGGTCGATCGCGATGTCGTGCGCTCCCGGACCCGTCGTGACGAAGCCGGCGGACGGCGAATCGAGGAGCGCGATCTGCACCTCCCAGAACTGCCAGTGCGCGCGCTCGACGGTCAGGACGTCCCCGCCGCCCGCGGGCTTTAAGAACGCGTGCCGCGAGAACACCTGGATCGGCGCGTCTGCCGTGCCGTCCCGGCAGGCGCCCGCCACTCGAAAAGATCCCGAGTAGATGCCTGCGGAGAGAAGCAGCCGGTCGCCGGGCTCCAGTTTGCAGAGTGCGTCCTGAAGGTCTTTCCACGGGTGCTCCAGCGTTCCGTCTCCAGGCAACGAAGCGTCCGCCGCGACGTACCGGAGCCGCTTGGCCTCCGGAAACTCCGGCCGGTAGGGCGCCTTCGACGGGAACGGCTCGCCGTCGAGCAGCACCGCGGGCTCGGAATGAAGAAGCTCGGGTTCCCCCGGCGCGTTGGATTCCCGTTCCTCGGCTTCCCGGGATTGCTGCGGCGGCGGGAACTTCGACTCCGGCTGGGGAGGAGTCGGCCGAAACCGCTCCCGCGCGGGGACGTCCGGAGGATTTTCCGAGGCGCGAGGCCCCGGGGTCGGGGTTGAAACCGGACCGGGCCTCGCCGGCGCCAGAGCCGCCGCGGGCAACGCGAGGAGCAGGAGCGCTCCCGGAAGGAGGATGACGGCAGGAGGGAACCAGCCCCTCACCCTCGGCGGAAATCCTTTTGTCATGAAAACGCGCCGATCGTAACATCCGAAGAGAACGAATCGCGCCGCGCATCCCGACTCCCGGATAAGATTCGCCGCGCACCCGACCAAGGAGAGACCTCATGAAGATCCGGATTTCGCTTTTCCTCGCGGCCGCCCCCCCGCTCCTCGTTTGTGCCGGACTCTTTCTGCCTGCGGCGGCCGGGGCCGCCGACGCCGTCCCCGTCTACGCGTGTCAGGGTTTTGACGAGCCGATGAATCGGCCGAACATCGACATCGGGCGCGGACGCGTCCTGCCGTTGCGCGCGAAGCTCGTCAAAGCGGACGGGACATTCGCGGACGAGGCCGTGGTCAAGTCGCCGCCAACGCTGTCCCTGAAGTTCAAGCCCGAGTCCGGACCCGAGGTCGACAAGACGGCGGGAATGGAAGTCCGCGACTACGGGAAGGGAAATCGCTTCGTGTGGGATCAGGAAGCGCACTGGAAGTTCGACCTGGGCACGGGCAACCTCCCGGATGACGGCAAGTACACGGTGACTGTCCTCTCCGGCGACGAGAAGGCGTACCGGGTGGATCCGGCGTGCAAGCTGACCTTCAAACTGCAGGCGGGCAAGTAGACCTCAACGCTAAACGGTCGACGTAGAACCGCTTCCCGTCTCCCCGGCGGCCCGCGACAAAACGGGTAATCTCCTTCGCACGATGACGGTCGAGCTCGAGCTTCGGTCTCTCGAAAAACGCTTCGGCGACCAGCCCGTGACGCGGGGTGTGTCGCTCTCGGTGCGGCAGAGCGAGATCGTCGCGCTCCTGGGACCGTCCGGCAGCGGCAAGACCACCGTGCTGCGCCTCGTCGCCGGCTTCGAGGTCCCCGACGGCGGGCGCATTCTCGTCGGCGGCGAAGACGTGACCGCCACGCCGCCGGAGCGCCGGCGTTTCGGGATGGTCTTTCAGCACTACGCGCTCTTCCCGCACATGACGGTGGGCGAGAACGTCGCCTTCGGACTCGAGCCCGCCGGAATCTTGAAAGCGGATTCGCCCGCCCGCGTGCGGGAGACCCTCGCGGTCGTCGACCTCGCCGGGTTCGAGGGGCGGCGCGTGACCGAGCTTTCCGGAGGGCAGCAACAGCGGGTCGCGCTCGCGCGGGCGCTGGCGCCGCGGCCCCGCGTCCTTCTCTTAGACGAGCCTCTCTCGAACCTCGACCCGACTCTGCGCGACCGCACACGCCGCGAGTTGAAACGCGTGATCCAGCGGGTCGGCATCACGACCGTCTTCGTGACGCACGAGCAGGATGAGGCTTTCGAGCTCGGCGACCGCGTCGCGGTGCTGCACCGCGGCCGGCTCGAGCAGGTCGGCTCTCCAGAGGAGCTGTACGAGGAGCCCGCGACGCGATTCGTCGCGACGTTCATCGGGCGATCGAGTGTGCTTCCCGTGGTCTGGAGATCCGCCGGGGGGACGGCGGAATTTGAGGGCGGCGCTCGCTGGCCGGCGACTGCGGGCGGAAAGATCGCGGACGGCGGAGCGGCGGAACTGGTCGTGCGGCCGGAGGCGCTCGCCTTGACCGGGCAAGCGGAGCCCGGCGCTCTCCCGGGCAAAGTCGTCGAGCGGCGGTACGCGGGCCGCTCCGCGTTCTACACGGTTCAGATCGCGGGAGTGGGAGAGGCGGAGATCCTGGCTCCGCCGGACGCCGCAAAGCCCGGCGACTCCATCGGGGTGGTCCCCGCGGCTGACGGCCCTCTGCCGCGCGCGTACCCCCCCGAGCCGGCCCCGTGAGGCGTTCCCGCGCCGCGGGCGCTCTGCTCACGCTCTTCCTGGCGTGGCTCGTGTGCTATCCGCTTCTCCTGACCGTCGCGGAGGCTCTCGGCGATCCCCACTGGACGCTCCGGCACTTCGCCGAGTTCGGCCGCCGGCCCGACGAATGGCAGGCGCTCTGGGGCAGCCTCTGGATCTCGCTTGCGACCGTCGTTTTCTCCGCCGCGATCGGGATCCCGCTGGCGTTTCTCTTCGAGACGGCGGATTTCCCGGGGCGGCGCGTGCTCGGCACCCTCGTCGCCCTGCCGGTCGTCCTTCCGCCCCTCGTCGGCGTGCTCGCGTTTCTCTTTCTGTACGGCGAGAGCGGCGTCGTCGCGCGCGCGGTTCAAACCGTTACGCACTCGCAGGAGCCGCCCTGGCGCCTGTCCGGTCCCGGAGCGATCCTGCTCGTCCACGCCTACACGATGTTCGTGTACTTCTATCTCTTCACGCGTGCCGGCTTGGCTCGCCTCGATGCCGCGTTCGGCGAAGCCGCGGCCGCCCTCGGCTCCGGCCCCGGGCGGATCCTCCGGCGCGTCACGCTCCCCCTCCTTCGCCCCGTCCTCGTCGGAGCGGCGCTTCTCACGTTCATGACCTCTCTCTCTTCCTTCTCCGCTCCCTATCTGATCGGCGGCACGTTCCGCGTCATGACGACGCAGATCGTGTTCTCGCGGCTGAACGGCGACACCGAAATGGCGATGGTCGAGACGGTCGCGCTCGCCGCGATCGCGCTCGGGGGACTCTTCTTTCTCCAGCGCGCCGAGAAGCGGCGCGTGGTGTCGGGCGCGGTCCGCGGCGCCGCGCCCACCCGCCGCCGGCTCCGGCGCGGAGGTCTCGTCGCGGCGGCAGGCTGGATCTTCGCAGCCGTCCTCCTCCTTCCGCACGCGATGCTTCTCCTGGTCTCATTCGTCCCGCCCGGGACGTGGACGATCGAGCCCCTCCCGCCGTCTCTCTCGCTCTCGAACTGGGCGGCCGTGTTCTCGCAGACGGAGCGCCTGCGGCCGATCGTCAACTCCCTGTGGATGGCCGCCGTTTCGACCATCGGCGCGCTCGTCCTCGGCTTCGCGGCGGCCTGGATCGCGGTGCGAGGCCGCAGCCGGTTCGCCGCCGCTCTCGAATCGCTTCTCGCGATCCCCTGGGCCCTGCCGGGAACTGTTTTTGCCGTGGCGCTCGCGGCCACCTTCTCGGTCCACGCGCCGTGGGCCGGACGGTTCGTCCTGATCGGAACGGCGGCGATCCTGCCGCTCGCCTACCTCGTCCGCAACCTGCCGCTCACCGGTCGCGCCGCGTTCGCGGGCCTCCGGCAGCTCGACCCGGCGCTCGAGGAAGCCGCCGCGTCTCTCGGCGCGAGCCGCTCGCGGCGGCTGATCCGGATCACTCTTCCGCTGCTGCGCCCGGCTCTCGCCGCCGGAGCCTCCATCGCGTTCATCACCTCCCTGGGAGACTTCGTCGTGTCGATCGTCCTCTACACCTTCGACACGCGCCCGATCTCGATCGAGATCCTCTCGAGCCTTCGCATGCAGGAAACCGGCGTCGGCGCGGCCTACGGCGTTCTTCTCGCGCTGCTCTCCGGAGCGTCGTTCCTCGTCTTCGGGACCGGCGGACCCGCCGCGGAATCCAGGACCGCGACGCTTCAGGGCTGACGGGCGCCGCCGAATCCGCCCGGCGCGAACTTCCCAGGGTCGGGAGAGGCCATGCCGCCTGCTGCCCGGCGCCGAGACGCTCCGCCCGGCGTTCGGCAGTCCGGGCCGCTGTCACCGGCCGATCTTGGTGCGATCCCGGGACATCTCGGCTTGACTGATCCGACTGTTGGAGAAGGTCGCTCGAAACGAACGTCTCGGCGTTTCGTCGCACGGTCAATTGGATTCAGATCCAAAAACATGATTGACACGTGCGGCTGCCGGGATAAAGTTTGCGCGAAGATTCCGGTTTTCAACAACTTAGATCGCGAACGTGCATGGCTTTCATCTTGCAAAATCGTGCTCCGACGAGCGATGGAGCAGACGATCCAGACGAAAAAACTCGCCCGGTGCGCGACAGCAGTTCTCGCGACCAGGAATGGGCGTGACAAGCGGGATCGATGAGTCAGAACGGATCACGAGAGCTCTGGATCGAGGTGCCTTCGAAGCAAGCCGAGCATCCAGGCGTCGGAGACAGGCAGGAAAGCAGATCGGCGGATCAGGGCGTTGAAATTTTGATTCCTTACGAAAAGGGAAGGGGCCAGCTCATGAGGCGAACGCGGATTGCCTTTGCCTTCTTGGTTCTCATCGGGTTCGTTTTTCTAGCACCAGGACGCCGGGTCCTGGCGCAGGGGCTCACGAACTCCGCTCTGCGGGGCCGCGTGACCGCCGGCGGCCAGGGAATCCCGGGCGTTTCCGTGGAGGTCACTTCGCCAAATCTCCAGGGAACCCGCACGGCGTTCACCCAATCAAACGGCGACTACGTCTTCGTGGGCATGCCGCCCGGCGATTACATCGTCAGCTTCAAGCTGGAGGGCATGCAGGCCGTCACGAAGAAGGTCACGCTGACCACAGCCCAGCAGGGGACTCTAGACGCCGCGATGGTGGTCGCCGGCGTTACCGAGGCGACGACAGTCACCGCCAAGACCGAGACGGTCTCCACCGACCTTCAGGGCTCGACCACAGTGACGAGAGAGCTCACCGACAAGCTGCCGGTCGCCCGCACGATCGTTTCGGCCGTCGCCGCCTCGGCGGGCGTAGCCCAGGTGACCGGTCTGGGCAACGCGTTCACGATTTCGGGCGCTCCCACGTTCGACAACCTTTTCACGGTGGACGGCGCGGTCATCATCGACAACGTGCGCGCCACGCCGAACAACCTGTTCATCGAGGACGCGATCCAGGAGACGACGACGTCGGTCTCATCCGTGTCGGCGGAGTACGGCCGGTTCACGGGAGGCGTCGTCAACACGATCACGAAGTCGGGGGGCAACGTCTTCTCCGGCTCCTTCCGGACGACGCTCACGGACGACGCCTGGTCGGCGGTGTCCCCGGCAAAAGAGAAACGCGTCCAGCACGTGGACCCGCGGTACGAGGGGACGCTCGGCGGGTTCCTTTGGAAGGACCACCTCTGGTTCTTCGGCTCGGGCCGCTTTCAGGACGTGAGCACCGCGAGTCAGACGTCCGCTCCGACCGGCGTTTCGCCCATCCCATTCCAGCTCAACACGAATGAGAAGCGCTACCAGGGCAAGCTGACTCTTTCGCCCTTCGAGAACCACACGTTTGCCGGGAGCTACCTGAAGGTGGATACAAAAGAGGGGAACAACTCGTTCGGGACCATTCTCGACACGGACAGCCTGGTCAACCGCAGCCTTCCCCAAAGAATCATCACGGCCAATTACAACGGCGTCATCACGAGCAACTTCTTCGTCGAGGGGCTGTACTCCCAGCGGAAGTTCTCGTTCGTGGGCGCGGGATCGCAATACACCGACCTCATCCGGGGCACGCTCCTGCGGGACCGGGCATTCGGAAACGCCCGGTACAACGCGCCGACATTCTGCGGCGTCTGCGACCCGGAGGAGCGTAACAACGAGGACTTCTTCGTCAAGGGCACCTACTTCCTCTCGACGAAGTCGCTCGGCTCGCACACGATCCAGGTCGGCTACGACCACTTCGCGGGCACCCGCCTCTCCAATAACTACCAATCAGGCAGCAACTACCGGCTCTTCACGACGAATGCGATCTTCAGTAACGGCGACATCTTCCCGGTCATCGGCCCGACCTCGTTCGTGTACTACACGCCGATCTTCACACTCTCCAAGGGCACAAACGCCCTGACGCACTCGGCGTACGTGAACGACTCCTGGCGCTTGGATCGGCTGTCCATCAATCTCGGCGTCCGATACGACAAGAACAACGCGTCCAACAGCCTCGGTGTCGTGACGGCCAAGGACAGCGCGTTCAGCCCCCGCCTCGCCGCGGCGTACGACCTCACGGGGAGCGGCTCTGTGAAGCTCGGGGCGAGCTACGCGCATTACGTGGGCGCGATCCAGGACGTCATAGTGGACAGCTCGTCGGCCGGAGGCCGGGCGGGGGCGTTCCAGTGGTACCTCACCGGTGCGGGCGCTCCGGTCATCAACAATCCCGCTGGGGGAACGTTGACCACTCGGGCCCAGGCGATCCAGCAGGTGTTCGACTTTTTCTTCGCGCAGGGCTGCCCCGACGTCTCGACTTGCAAGCTACCCCTCGCCTACGCCAACTACCCGGGACTCAGCACGAAGATCACGACTACTCTTAAATCGCCCTACGCACGCGAGTACACGTTTGGCGTCAACGGGACGGTCGGCACTGGCTCCTACCGCATGGACTTCGTTCGGCGCGACTTCAAAGACTTCTACAACTCCGTGCTCAACCTCTCGAACGGCAAGGCCAGCGACCCGGCGGGGAACAAATACGACGTGGCGATCAACGGCAACACAAACGATCTCACGCGGAACTACACCGCCCTGCAGACGCAGTTCCAGTACCGGCTCTTCCGAAATCGCTTGAACCTCGGCGGATCGTGGACGTGGTCCCACACGCTCGGCAACTTCGACGCAGAGGCCGGGAACGCCGGTCCGGTCACGGCGGGCTTCCAGACCTACCCCGAGTACAAGGACCCGAAATTCAACCTTTCTTCCGGCGACCTCGCCACCGACCAACGCCATCGGGTGCGCGTCTTCGCGATCTACGACTTACCCTTCATTCCCCAGAGAATCGGCGTCTTAAGCTTCAGCGCGACCCAGGCCTACGACACCGGCTCTCCCTACGGGGCCGTGGGCACAGTCAGATCGCGGAACTTCGTGACGAATCCGGGCTATAGCACGCCCCCTAGTTCCGTGACCTACTACTACACGGCTCGCGACGCGTTCCGGACCGACGACATCAAACGGACGGACATCGCGTTGAACTTCTCGACGAGGATCGGGGGCCAGGTCGAAATCTTCATCCAGCCCCAAGTCCGCAATCTCTTCAACAACAGGGGCGTCGTCGCGGTGGACACGACCGTGAACTCGGAACGCAACCCGGGCGGCGGAACGTACGTCACGTTCAACCCGTTCACGACCGCTCCTGTCCAGCGCCCACATCTGGACAACACGGTCAAGACAGCGAACTATGACCTCGGCCCGAACTTCGGCAAGCCGACGAGCGTCAACGACTACCAGATTCCGCGTCAATTCCAGATCACGCTGGGGGCGCGGTTCTAGTTTTTCTTTTCTGATCTCGGTCTTTCCCGGAGCCGGGGGTCACTCCCCGGCTCCTTTTTTGTTCCGTGGGCTGGGGTACCCTTCCGTCGTGAAACGTCGGATCTCCACCGTTCTTGCGACCCTACTGCTGGCCGTCGCTGCCGGAGGCTGCGGACGGGGCGTGCGCGCTGGCCGGGCGAGCGAGACGTTTCCGAAGGCGCCAGTGGTGCTGATCAGCGTGGACACGCTGCGGTCCGACCACTTGCCGTTTTACGGCTATCAGGGAGTCGAAACCCCGGCGCTCTCGGCCCTGAGAAAGGACTCGGTACTCTTCGAAAAGGCGTATTCCCACGTCCCGCTCACGGTTCCGTCGCACGCGTCGGTCCTGACGGGGCGCCTGCCCGCCGATCACGGCATCCACGACAACCTCGGCTATCACCTGCGCAAGGACATTCCGACGCTGGCGGAGTTGCTGAAGAAAGCGGGTTACTCCACCGGCGGCGCGGTCTCGTGCTTTGTCCTCAAGGCGGTGAGCGGCATAGCGCGCGGCTTCGACTTCTACGATGACAACGTCGACCCGGCCGAGGGTGGCCTCTCTCTCGGCCGTGTCCAGCGGGTGGGCGACGAGACCGAAAAGCGACTCGCTGCATGGTTGGAGAGCACGGCCGCCGACAAGCCGGCCTTCGCGTTTCTGCACCTTTATGAGCCGCACACCCCATACGAGCCGCCCGAGCCGTTCAAGACCCGTTACGCGGAGAAGCCTTATGACGGCGAGATCGCGGCCGCGGACGCCATAGTCGGACGGTTTCTTTTGCGGCTGAAAGCGAAAGGCCTCTACGACAGGGCATTGATCGTGTTTCTCTCGGATCACGGAGAGGGTCTCGGCGAGCACGGAGAGGCGGAACACGGCATGTTCCTCTACCGCGAGACGCTGCAGGTCCCGCTGCTCGTCAAGCTGCCGGGAGGTCTTCGCGCCGGAACGTCGGTAGCGGCACCGGTCGCGCTCGTGGACGTCTTTACAACCGTGGGACGCGGCGTCGCTCTTCCCGGTTTCGAAGCGCCTCCCGAAACGGTGTCGCTTCTCGACCTCGCGGCGGGGGCACCGCCGCCCGCACGGCGCATCCTCTCGGAGACGTTCTTCCCGCGGATTCATTTCGGCTGGAGCGAGCTGACCTCGCTGATCGAGGGCCGTTGGCACTACATCGAAGCTCCGAAGCCCGAGATCTACGACCTCGATACGGATTCCGGAGAGACGAACAACCGGATCGCGGAAAAGCCCGACGCACTCCGCGCGCTGCGGACCGACCTGCTCAAGCGGCGCTCGGACTTCGAGACGCCGGCGGACGTGGACCTCGAGGCCAGCAAGAAGCTCGCGTCCCTGGGCTATATCAGCGCGAAGCCCTCGTCGTCCGACGGCCCCCTCGACGATCCGAAGGACCGCATCGGGACGTTCGAGGAGCTCCGGCAGGGGCTCGGAGAGTTCACGCTCGGAAACGCGCAGAAGGCTCACGAGGTCTTCTCGAAACTCCTGGCATCGAGTCCCCGCATGCTGGACATCTGGGACATGGACTCGAAGGCCTTGCTCCAGCTGGGACGTCCCGAAGAGGCCCTGGCCGCGTTGAAGAAGACCGTTGACCTGGCGCCCGAAGCGGCCCGCGGGCCGTATCTCACGGAAGTCGCCAATCTCTGCCTGCAGCTCGGAAAGTGGGAGGAGGCCGCGAAACACGCGGAGGCGCTTCGGATCCTTGGCGATCCTGCGGCGGAGGATATCGCTGCGCGCGCCGCGCTCGGCCGTGGCGACCTCGCCGGGGCGGAGACGGCGGCCCGCGCCGGATTTGAGAAGGGAACCGGCAAGGCGCGGATCCGCTCCTGCCTCGTGCTGGGACGAATCGCCGTCCTCCGGGGGGATCTCGAGACCGCACGCTCGTTCGCGGACAAGGCACAAGAGCTCTCGGCGGGTGACAAGCTTCCGCAATCGGGCCTCCACATGCTCCGGGGCGACGTGCTGGCGCGGGCGGGACGCCCGGCTGAGGCCGAGAGGGAGTTCCTCGAGGAGCTCCGCCTCTATCCCGACCGCATGGACGCGCGCGTCTCTCTCTCCGCGCTCTACGCGACGCTGAACCGGCGAACGGATGCCCGGCGAGTCGTCATCGAGCTCGTCTCGCGCCAACCGACGCCGGAAGCCTTCCTTCTCGGGATGCGGACGTTCCACGCCACGGAGGATCGCGAAGGGGAGATTCAGCTCCGCCGCGAAGCCAGGCGGACTTTCCCGTCAGACCCTCGATTCTCGCTGAGCCGATGAAAAAAGGTTGTCCAGCCCGCTCAGGTTCATCCTCCGCTGCCGGGGGTCTCGGAAACAAAGGGTGGACCACCTGCCGCCCTGGCATAGAGATACGCCGTGTCCACCACCCCACTCCCACCGGTTCTAAAATTCGGGAAATGCAATTATTGGGTATTCGGGGCTTTCTCGTGACGTTGTTTTTCCCGGCCCTGGTCGTGTCGGGACAGACACCGGTTCCATCGCCTGAAAACCTGCGGCAACCACCGCCT
The DNA here is from genome assembly GCA_038229875.1 of Thermoanaerobaculia bacterium. Lineage (GTDB taxonomy): Bacteria > Acidobacteriota > Thermoanaerobaculia > UBA5066 > Gp7-AA6 > JALYUA01. Next base: position 20,037 of record JBBROA010000022.1, read on the forward strand.
CTCTTCTCGAATCTCGGGACCTATCACCGCCCGATCTCGACGCGATCCCGGGACGCGCAGGTCTATTTCGATCAGGGGCTGCGCCTCGTCTACGGCTTCAATCACGAAGAGGCGCACCGCGCCTTCGAGCACGCGGCTTCGCTCGACGCGGGATGCGGGATCTGCTTCTGGGGCATGGCGCTCGTGCAGGGGCCGAACATCAACCTGCCCGCGATTCCCGAGAGGGCCGCCGCCGCGTACGCGGCCGAGCGGCGGGCGCTCGATCTCGCGCCATCGGCGCCCCCGGTCGAGCGCGCCTTGATCGAGGCTCTGGCCAAGCGCTACGCGAAGACGCCTCCGGCGGATCCGAAGGACCAGAAGGCGCTGGACGCCGCCTACGCGCGCGCGATGCGGCTCGTGGCGGGGCGTTTTCCGGACGATCCGGACGTCGCGACGCTGTACGCCGAGTCCCTCATGGACCTCCGACCGTGGGACCTGTGGACCAATGCGGGCGCCCCGCAGCCGGGCACGCCCGAGATCCTCCGGCAGCTCGAAAAGGTCCTGGCGAAGGACCCGAACCATCCGGGCGCGAATCACTATTACATCCACGCGATCGAGGCCTCGCCCCGGCCGGAGCGGGCGCTGGCTTCCGCGCGGCGTCTCGAATCGATGATGCCCGGCGCCGGGCACATCGTGCACATGCCCGCTCACATCTACATGCGGACAGGGCGATACGAGGAGGCAGCCGCCGCCAATCGCCGCGCGATCGCGTCGGACGCCCGATACTCCGAGGCGGCGGGGCCACGCGAGATCTACCAGATGTACGTCGCCCACAATCACCAGTTCCTGTGGGCGGCGGCGATGATGGAAGGGCGAAGCGCGGAATCGCTCCAAGCGGCGCGCGAGACCGTCGCGGCCGTTCCCGTCGAGATGCTGCGCGCGATGCCCGGCTTCGACATCCTGTTCACGTATCCGGTTCTGACCCAGGTCCGCTTCGGCCGGTGGGCGGCGGCCCTCGAGGAGCCCGCGCCGCCCGATGACTTCCCGTTTGCCGGCGCAATACGCCATTACGCCCGCGGCATCGCCTTCGCCGCGACGAATCGCCTGGAAGACGCCGCCGCCGAAGGCCGGAAGCTCGAGAGTCTGGCGGCCGGCCTCCCCAGGGACGCCCGCGAGAGCCTGAACTCGGCGGGCGCGCTCCTTTCCATCGCGCGCCTCTGCCTCTCCGCGCGAATCGCGTCCGCGCAGAACCGGAAAGCCGACGCGATTCGCGACCTGAACGCGGCGGTTCGAGCCGAGGACGCCTTGAGCTATTCCGAGCCGCCCGACTGGCACTCCCCCGTCCGGCAGGCCCTGGGGGCGCTTCTCCTTTCCGGCGGCGACGCCGCACCGGCGGAGCGCGTCTACCGGGAAGACCTGCGGAGGAACCCCGAGAACGGCTGGTCGCTCTTCGGCCTCGCGCGCAGCCTCGAAGCGCAGCGCAAGTCGAAGCAGGCCGCGGAGGCTCGCCGGCGATTCGAGAAGGCGTGGGCCCTTGCGGACATACGGCTCGCGGCGTCGGATTTCTAGACGATCAGCCGCGAGTGACGGGGCGGGGCGACGGGCGGCGGACGGGAGCCGGAACCAGAGCTCGTTCGGGGATCTCCGTGGGCGTGAAGGCCGGAGTCGGGGTCGGGGGAACCGGCGTCGGCGTCGCCGGAGGGGCTCCCGATTGCGCGAGCCGGAAGAGGGCGCCGTTGCCTGTGGCGAGGTAGAGCTCTCCGTTGGCGTCCTGGCCGAACGTAGTCAGGTTGACGGCGCGCGGCGTTGAGAGCTGCCCGTTGGCCCAGATCTTCCCCGTGCAATAGTCGCCATAGAAGTACTGACCCGCAAACGACGGCATCGCGCTTCCCCGGTACACGTACCCGCCCGTGATCGAGCAGTCCCCCGCGCTGTGGTCATACTCGTAGACCGGCGCCGTGTACGCCGCCGACCCGCACGCCGGTGGCGCCGGCGACGTCGGACATCCCGCCAGCCCGCCGCCTCCGCAGATTGTCCCTTCCATCACCTTCCAGCCGTAGTTCTGACCCGAGCCTCCGCCGCTGCCCCGCGGCGCAAAATCCACCTCTTCCCTCGCCCCCTGACCCACGTCCGCGATCCACAGATCCCCTGTCGCGCGATCAAATGAAAATCGCCACGGATTGCGCAGCCCCTTCGACCACACCTCGTTGGGCACTCCCCCGGGCTTGAACGGATTGTCCGGCGGCACCGTGTAGTACGGCGCCGCGCTCACGTCCACGTCGATCCGCAAGAGCTTCCCCAGAAGGACGTCGTCTCGCTGCGCGTTGCACATCGGATCGTTCGCCGACCCCCCGTCCCCCATCCCGATGTACAGATACCCGTCGGGACCAAACTGCAGCTGACCCCCGTTGTGGTTGGCAAACGGCTGCGCGATCGTCAGGAGCACCACACCGCTGGCCGCATCCGCCACGTCCGGGTTGCTCGACACCCGGTACCTCGCAATCACCGTGTTCCCCGCCTTGTTCGTGTAGGTCACGAAAAACAACCCGTTGCTCGCGTACTGCGGGTGAAACGCCATCGACAGGAGCCCCTGCTCCCCGCAGCACGACACCAGACCGCTCACGTCCAGAAACGACCCCGCCTGTACCCTCGCCCCGTTCCAGATCACCACCCGCCCCAGCTGCTCCGTCAGAAACAACCGGCTATCAACACCCCCCGCCGACACGATCGACGTCAGACCAGGCAACCCACTCGCCAAAGGCTCCAGCACGATCGCGGGTGTCGACACGGGAGCGACGGAGGTTGAGAGTCGAGGGTTGAGAGTCGAAAGTCGAGAGGAGGGCGTGCGCGGGGACGCTTCAGGGGCCTCGGACACGCGCCCGGCGGCGCCCAACACTCCCGTCACCCCTGCCGCGGCGACGAGCAGCAGAGTCAGACACCTGGGCACGGACAGGGATCGCAAACGAAGGAAAGCCATGGACACCCCGCCGGCGCAAAGAGGATGCCGCCGCAGGAAATTCCTGCCAGAACCCCGTCAGCCCGGAAGGACGAAGGCCCGAACGGGGAAGCTGCCCATTCCGCGGACGGGGGCCGGGACGGCGAAGAACAGGAAGGCGCCCGCCCCGACGCTCTCGAGGTTCGTCAGGTGTTCGACGATCGGAATCCCGGCTCCGAGAAGCAGGGTGTGCGCCGGCCGGGCGAGATCGCGGACGTCGTCGATATTCAGGGAATCGATTCCGACGAGCGCGGCCTTCCCGGACACGAGCCGTTCCGCGGCCTCGATCGTCAGAAAGGGATGGTTTCCGGAGCCGTACTCGGGCGTGCGCCAGTGAGCGTCCCACCCGGACCAGACGAGCACGGCCCGGCCCTCGAGTGCCGCGTCCGCAAACACCTGGGGGCCGAGCGCAGGCCCTCTCCCGCGAGCGTCCACCAGCGCGCCCGGCACCGCCGCGACGCGTGCGAGCGGCAGCGCCGCAATGTCGCTGCCATCGGCGAAGCGATGGAACGGCGCATCGACATAGGTGCCCGTGTTCGCGACCATTTCAATCCGGCCGATCGAAAAGGTCGTTCCCGGCGCATAACGCTCGCGGGAGGCCGCGCGGGAAAGGTGCTCCCCAACGAGAGGCGCCGGCAGCCCGGGATACGTCGTCATCCCCGACTCGATCGGGTGCGAGAGGTCGATCGGCGCGCCCGTGATCGGGTCCAGGATGGTCGGGTTCAAAAGCCTCCCTTTCCGGCGCTTGCCGCCAGCGCCCGGACGAGCCGGATTTGGCCCGCATGGTAGAGGTCGTGCGCGGCGATCCCGCGGATCAGCCGGGGCGCGGACTGGCGTCCGGTGGACGTTCTGCCGTGGAAAACCGTCTCCGGGAGGGCCACGATGACCGCGCGGAGGAGCCGATGTTCTTGATCCAGCAGGGAGAGATCGGCGCGCCACGACTCCTCGGTCGAAGGCCGCTCGATCCAGTTGCTTCCCTCGAGAGCAAACGCTCCGCGCTTTCCGCCGGTGAGCCGGCGGCGCACGACGTATTTCCAGTACGCCGCGTGGACGACGAGCTCGCGGATGTTGTGGCGGCCTCGTCCCGGACGCCACGCGGCCTCGCGGGCGGAAACACCGCGAACGGAGCCCCGCAGGTTCGGGCCGTGCCAGGCGCTCCGGTCGTACGCTTCGTCGATCAGAGGGAGGAGCAGCGCGACGGAGGGCGAAGCCGTGTCGGGCCGGCCGCTCGACGCAGAGTTCTTGCGCGGCGCGCTCAAGAGGCCTTTTCGCTCGCGAGCGTTCGCTCCGCGGACGGCGCGAGCGCGGGTTTCTGAGGAGTCTCGCCCCCGTAGCGGATGATGAGCGCGACCGCCCCGACGATCGCGAGGGCCGCCAGGCCGATCCTTACCGTCAGGGCCTCCCCCGCGAACGCCCATCCGAGAAGCACCGCCACGACCGGGTTGACGTATGCGTACGTCGTGACGCGCGCCGGAGTCGTGACCTTGAGAAGCCAGATGTACGCCGAGAACCCGATCAGCGACCCGAAGACGATCAGGTACGCGAGCGCGAGCACGGACCGCGTGGAGATGGCCGCCAGGTGAATCCGGGCGCCCTCGCCGAACGCAAGGCCGAAGATCCACAGGATCGTTCCGCCGGCGATCATCTCGATCGCGATCGCGAGAAGCGTCGAGGCGGGCAGGACGGCGCGGCGCGAGTAGAGTGAACCGATCACCCACGAGAGCGCAGCGAACACGAGCGCGGCCGCGCCGAGCGGGTCGACGTGGCCGCCGCCGCCGAATCGTCCCGGAAGAACCAGCAGCACGAGCCCCGCGAGCCCGACCAGGAGGCCCGCGAGGACCGGGGCGGAAGGACGGCGGCGGCGAATCACTCCCTGCACGATCGCCATCCAGATCGGTACGGACGCGACGATGAGGGCGGCGAGGCCGGAGGGCACGCGTTGTTCCGCCCAGGAGACGAAACCGTTTCCTCCGAGCAGGAGGAGCCCGCCGATGATCGCGGCGGACTTCCAGTGGCGTCGATCAGGGAGGGCCACACCGCGCGCCCGCAGAAACGCGAACAGAATGAGACCCGCCGTCAGGTGCCGCGTCCCCGCCATGACGAATGGAGGAAACGACTCGACCGCGAACCGGATCGCGAGGTACGTCGATCCCCAGAGGATGTACACGGCAGCAAAGCCCGCGACGAGGTGGGCGCGCGCCGGCGCCGGCGCCATGAAGACGCCGGAAGAAGTCCGCGTGCCGGCCGCCGCCTCAGCCACGGCCCGCCGCGACCGAGCGCTCCTGCTCCGACGTCAGCGGGAGCGCCGAAGTCTCCTTCACGACCTCCAGGACGATCGTCGTTCGCGTCGAAGAGATCGTCGCGATCCGCCCGAGCCGCTCGCGCAGCAGACGCCCGAGCGCCTCGGCATCCCGCGCCCTCACTTTCGCCAGAAAGCAGTCCTCCCCCGCGACGTGGTGCAGCTCCAGAATCTCCGGAATACCCGCGAGCTTCTCCGCTGTCTGGTCGCCGCCCGGCCGGTCGCTCGACCGGATGAAAATAAACGCCAGCTGCCCGAGGTCGAGGGCCGCGGGGTCGATTTCGGCGCGATAGCCCCGGATGATCGATCTCTCCTCGAGCTTCCGGATACGCTCGAACACGGCCGACGGCGCCAGGCCGACCTGCCGGGCGATTTCCGCATTGGAAGTCCGACAGTTTTCCTGAAGAATCGACAGTATTGCGGCGTCTACGGCGTCGATCATTCGTCTATCGAACCACAATCGAGTCAGATCGTCAACGGCTGCTCCAGGGAGCCAGGCGGAGCGACCGTCCCCGCCCGGGCTCCCGGTTCATCGCGCCGCCTGTCGGTCGTCTCTCGAGGCAGCGCGCCCCGGCCTTCCGTCAGACGCCGAAGTAGCGCGCCTGGGGGTGGTGGAGGACGAGGGCGGAGACGGAGGCCTCGGGATCCATCATCGAGCCGTCGGTCAGCTCGACGCCGATCTTGTCACCGGGGAGGAGTCGGAACACGGCGGTCTGGTCGTTCAACTCCGGCCACGCCGGGTAGCCCGGGCTGTAGCGCTTGCCGCGGTAACGCGCCTGGAAGCGGTCCGTCATCGTCACGGTCGGGTCGTCCGGAAATCCCCAGCTCGCCCGGATCTCCCCGTGGACCCACTCCGCCGCGGCTTCAGCCGTTTCGACGGCAAGCGCCTGGAGCGAGTGGCAAAGGAGGTATTCGCCTCTCGCCTTCAGGTCCTCGGCGCGGGGGCGGATCCCCTCGCCCGCGGTCGTGATGAGGAGCGCGACGCTATCGGGAGGCCCGCCGGCCGACGCGGGCCGGACGAAATCCGCGAGCGAGAGCCGTTCTCCGGCGACCTGCCTTGGAAAATGGAGCACCGCTTCCTCGCGCCCGTCGATGGAGAGACGCACCGAGTTCCCGTCCGACTCCGCGTCGAAGAACCGGTACACCGCTTTTGCGTGAATCCACCCTTCACGCCGCACGCGCGCGATGACTTCCTCGAGCTCGGCGAGCCGCGGGTCGCCCGCCTCCTTCAACTTGCGGTAGCTGCCTCGCAGCCCGAGGTGCTTCGCGTACAGCATATGAGGGTTCACGAACTCGAAGATCGCCTCGGGGTCGAGCTCGGGGAGAACGTGCAGCTCGTGGTCAGGCGCCGGCAGCGCTTCGACGACTTCGATCTCGGAGCTTCGCACCGCGGGCGCCGACAGCGGGCTTTCCGCCGGCACTTCCGCGACGACCACGCCGGCGGCGACGCGCGCCTTACCCTCCGCTGCCAGCGCCTCCCGTTCCTGATCCCCCGACAGGATGCGGTCGGCGAGCGCGAGCCCGCGCATCGCGTCCACGGCGTAGACGACCAGCCCGCCGTACGCCGGCGCTATCCGCTGGTCGGTGAACTTCTGAGAGAGGGCCGCACCGCCGACGAGCACAGGCACAGTGACCCCTCGCGCGGTCAGGTCCTGCGCCGTCGTGACCATCTGCTGCGCGCTCTTGACGAGCAGGCCCGAGAGGCCGATCAGGTCGGGGCGGTGCTCTTCGAAGGCGGCGACGAGCCGCTCCGGCGGCACCTTGATCCCGAGGTTCACGACGTCGTAGCCGTTGTTCGAGAGGATGATCTCGACGAGGTTCTTCCCGATGTCGTGGACGTCGCCTTTGACCGTCGCGAGGAGGATCTTCCCCTTGCGGGAGTCGGTCGCCTTCTCCATGAACTGCTCGAGATGGTTGACGGACGCCTTCATCGACTCCGCGGACTGGAGCACTTCCGCCACGATCAGCTCGTTTGCGTTGAAGAGGCGGCCGACCTCCCGCATCCCGTCCATGAGAGGACCATTGATGATGTCGAGCGGCGACATCCCTCCGTTGCGGACGGCTTCGAGGTCATCGACGAGCCCTTCCTTGGACCCCTCCAGGATGTAGCGAGGCAGCCGCTCGAGCGGAGTTCCGGCGCGCGCGGCGGTGCGAGGCGTCGCGCCCTTCGCCTTGAAGTGCGCCGCGAACGCCGCGACGGGGTCTTCGCCGCGTGAAAAGAGAAGGTCCTCCGCAAGTTTCTTCTCCTCGTCCGGGATCGACGGATAGCGCATGATCCGTTCGCTGTTGACGATCGCGAGGTCGAGCCCGGCCTTGACGCAGTGGTAGAGGAATACCGAGTTCAAGACCTCGCGCCCCCCTTCGGGCAGCCCGAAGCTGACGTTCGAGATCCCCAGGATCGTCTTCGTCTCGGGGAGCTCCGCCTTGATGAGTCGGATCCCCTCGATCGTCTCGACCGCGCTGCCGACGTACTTCGCGTCGCCCGTTCCGCACGGAAAGACGAGCGGGTCGAAGAAGATGTCCGTCGGCGAGACGCCGTACTTTTCGGTCAGAATCGTGAAGCTGCGTCGCGCGATCTCGAGCTTGCGCTCGCGGGTCACGCCCATCCCGTGCTCCGGATCTTCGTCGATCGTCCCGACGACGAACGCGGCGCCGTACTTCTGCGCCATCGGCACGACGGAGCGGAACCGCTCCTCGCCATCCTCGAGATTGATCGAGTTCAAGATCGACTTGCCCTGGCTCCACTTCAGTCCGAGCTCCAGGACCTTCGCGTCCGTCGAATCGATCATCAGCGGAACCTTGACCATCTTGGTCGCCCGCTCCAGAAACGCGTTCACGTCCGCCGCCTCGTCACGGTCGGGGTCCTGAAGGCAGACGTCGATCACCTGCGCGCCGTTCTTCACCTGCGCCCGCGCGATCTCAGCGGCCGCCTCGAACTTGCCCTCGGCGATCAGGCGCTTGAATTTGCGGCTGCCGAGGACGTTCGTGCGCTCGCCAACTAAGACCGGCCGGTTGTCCACGTCGATCTCGAGGGACTCGATCCCGGATACCAGCGTCTTCGAGACGTGGGGAATGCGCCGGGGCCGCTTTCCGCGCGCCGCCTCGGCGAGAAGGCGAATGTGCTCGGGGGTCGTCCCGCAGCATCCTCCGACCACGTTCACCCAGCCTTCGTCGATGAAACGAGTCAGGCGCCCCGCCAGGAGCTCCGGAGACTCCGAGTAGTTCCCGTCCACGTCCGGCAGACCCGCGTTGGGATAGCACGAGACGTAGGTCTGCGCGATGCCTGAGAGAGTGCGCAGGTGGTCCGTCATGAACTCGGGTCCCGTAGCGCAGTTCAATCCGACGGAGATCAGCGGGGCGTTCATGACGGAGGCGTAGAGCGCTTCGATCGACTGCCCCGCGAGCATCGTCCCCATCGGCTCGATCGTCACCGAGGCCATGATCGGAACGCTCCACCCGATCTCCGAGAACGCCTCCTGGATCCCGATGAACGCGGCTTTCATGTTGCGCGTGTCCTGTGTGGTCTCGACGAGCAGGATGTCGGCGCCGCCCGCGAGAAGCCCCGCGGCCTGCACGCGGTAGTGCCCGATGAGCTCCTCGAACGTGACGCCTCCGGTTACGGTGACGGAGCGCGTCGTAGGACCCATCGACCCCGCCACGAAGCGCGTCCGCTCCGGCGTCGAGAACTCCGCCGCCACCTCGCGGGCGATCTCGGCCGCGCGGCGGTTGATCTCGAACGCCTTCCCCTCGAGGCCGTACTCCGCGAGCACGAGCGGGGTGGCGCCGAACGTGTCCGTCTCGGCGATGTCGGCGCCCGCTTCGAAATAAGCCGCGTGGAGGGCGCGCACGACGTCGGGACGGGTGAGCACGAGGTTCTCGTTGCATCCCTCGAGCTCGTCTCCGCCGAAGTCTTCCGCGGTCAGGTTCTGCGACTGGATCCACGTGCCGGTCGCGCCGTCGAGCACGAGGATCCGCTCGGAGAGCGCCTCCTGGAGGTTCTCCGTGCGACCCTGCATCGTCCCGGCGTCGGGCGCAAAAGTGCTCATGGAACCGGGCATCTTAGCGTCAACCGCTTCGGGAGCGGCGCCTCGGGTCCGCCTGGCCCGGAGCTTGCGAGACGGGTCCGCATGGACAAGCAGAAGCCGGGAGGGGCGCCCGGCGCCTCGACACCGGAGGAAGTGGAGAAGGCGGACCGCCAGCCCGGACTCAAAGGCTCTCCGGGACAGACGGGCGCCCCCGAGCCGCCCACCAGCGGGGAGACCGGGGTTTCGAAGCAGCCGCCCGGCAACAACTCCGCGCCCGGTAAGGGCAGCGGCCCTCGCGGCTAAAGGAGCTCGTCTAAGAGCGATTCGCCCTGCGGCCACGGGCCGAACCCGGATGCCGCGTTGATGTGCCCCGCCGGACCGATTTCAACGCGACGGCTCCCCCATGCGCGCGCGAAACCGAAGCTTCGCTCGACGGACAAATACGGATCGGTCGACGAGACCACCAGGATGCTCGGGAACGGGAGGCGATGCATCGGGATCGGGCGGAACCCGGCGATCTCCGGGGGCGCGTCGTCCCTTTCGGTGTCGCTCGGGGAGACGAGGAGCGCCCCGGAAATGGCGGCGTTCGACCCGGAGAACGCCCAGAGCACAGCCGTAATGCTGCCGAGGGAATGGGCCGCCAGAACGGGCGGCTCCGTGCATGCGCCGATCGCGCTCTCGAGCGCGGCAACCCAGGATTCCCGCTCGGGGCGCGCCCAGTCGCGCTGTTTCACGCGAGTGACGCCTTCGCGGCGGCGCTCCCAGAGACTCTGCCAGTGGCTGGGGCCCGAGCCGTGCAGGCCCGGTAGGGTCAGAACGGGGCGTGCCATCGGCTCCCGTCAGCGGCGTGCGGCGCGTCCGCCGGAAACGATTCGAACGGGATATCCAGGATCGGATATTCCCGCCAGGTCCGGTAGTTGTAGTGCCACCACTCGCCCGGGTCCACCTCGAATCCTTCCGCCTCCATGGTCTTTCGCAGCAGGTCCCGCCTGGCGCGCAGCTCCGGCGGCCCGCCGGCGTAGTCCGGACCCGCGCGGTCGGAGAATTCGTCGTAGCGGCTCGGCATCTCCGACTCCGCGCCGGTCGCAAGGTCGTACAGGGAGAGATCGACGGCGCAGCCGCGGTTGTGCTTCGAGCCCTTCGCCGGATTCGCGACGAAACCGCGTGCGCGGTCCTCGGGGGTGACGGTCTCCCAGAAGAGCTTCGTCACCGACCACGGCCGATAGCCGTCGAAGATCACGATCCCGTAGCCGTGCGCCGCGAGAGCCCGATGCGCGCGCACCACGGCTTCGGCCGCCGGCCGCTGCAGGAACGCTCGCGCCTGCCGGTACACGGGGCGCTTCGCGAAATTGTTCGGGGTCGCGTACCGGATGTCGAGGCGCACCGTGCGGTCGAGTTGCACGACCTCGACTAAATCCGGCTTCCGAAACGACCCCTTCTCGACGGGAGGGCCCGCCGCGGGGCCGCGCGGTGCGGCGGCCGGGGCGCAGGCCGAAGCGACCGAGAGGCAGAGGGCGGCAAGAAGCTCCCGGCGCCGATGCGACATGCGGCCAGCATACCGAACGACCCCGCGCCGCGCGTTCAACTTTCGACCGCCAGATTTCCTCTCTTGACGTTCTCCGCCTGCCACAGGTGCCGGCGTTCGTGCGCCGCCAGAAAAGCGAACCACTGGCCGAGCGTCATCTTGAAACGGCGGCTGATCGGAGACCTCATGCGCACGGCGCCGACGTCGAGCCCGTCGCACGCCCGCACCCGCTCCGCGAGCTCCTCCTGCAGCTGCAGGATCCGCGGCACCACCTCTTCCGAGGGGCGCTCCGGGCGCGGCCGGAACTGGCGGGGCGCCTTGACCTTGAAGCGGACCGGCGGCTCCACGAGACGCACGTAGAGCCACCCCAGAAAGGGCTGCCGGAAAGGCCCTTCCCCGATGAGGTTGCGGTCCCGCCCCTCCGCGATCTTCCGGTCGAGCTTCGGAAGGACCATCCATCCGGAGTTCAGATGCTCCAGGCATTCGACGATCGACCACTCCCCGGGAGCGGGATGCCACTGAAGGTCTTCCTCCGAGAGTCCGCCGACGAGGCGCCCGATCCGATCCCGAAGGGCCGTGAACTGGTGTTCGTAGTCCGCGAGAACGGAATTCATGGAAGGCCGAAGCGTCGAAGTGCGCCGCCGCTCCGCGCGGACCCGATCATGCCCGGTCGAACGGGCGCCGATCCTGCGTCGCGCACCACAGGTCCTGTATAGCACGCGCGGTGTTGCTTCCCTCGGGTGGATGTAGTGTTCGGAATCGCCGTGAAAACTTCCATGACGCGCTCCGCGCGCGCCAAAGGAGCTCGCGATGATTCTCGTGACGGGGGCCACCGGAAATGTCGGCTCCGCGCTGGTCAAGGAGCTCGAGCTCCTGAAGGTGCCGTTTCGCGCAGCGGTCCGGCATGCGGGCAACCTGGGGATGCAGTCGGTGGCTTTCGACTACGAGAACCCCGACACGTTCGGGCCCGCGCTGGTCGGAGTGGAGAAGCTCTTCCTACTGACCTCCGGCGGGACGGAACGGGAAGGACCGGCCGTCGACGCCGCGAAGGCGGCAGGGGTCCGGCACATCGTCAAGCTTTCCGTCTGGGGCGCGGACCGCGAAGACTTCGCGTATGCCCGAGCGCACCGCCCGATCGAAAAGAAGATCGAGGCCTCCGGGATTCCCTGGACATTCCTGCGGCCAAACGGGTTCATGCAGAATTACCTCACCCAGGCCCAGTCGATCCGCGAACAGGGAGAGTTCTATTCTTGCGGCAAAGACATGCGTTACAGCCTCGTTGACGGCCGCGACGTCGGGACCGCGGCAGCGCGCGTGCTGACCGCGACCGGGCACGAGGGCCAGGCGTATACCCTGTCGGGGCCGGAGAGCCTGTCGAACTCGGAGATCGCGGAGAAGCTCTCCGTCGCCGCAGGAAAGCCGATCCGTTACGTCGACCTTCCCGACGCGGATTTCCGGACCGCGCTCGTGAGCGCGGGAACTCCGCACGCGACGGTGGACGGGTACATCGACCTGATTCACTACTACATCGCCGGCAAGGCGACGCGTATCTCGCCCGAGGTCGAGCGGATCAACGGAAAACCGCCGGTCTCGTTCGACGAATTCGCCAGCGATTTCGCAGCCGCCTTCAAAACGCAGGAGCCGTCATGAAAGACGTCCATCTGAAGGAAGTCCGCGCGGTCACACCCAGCGCGGAAGGGTGCGAAGACTGCCTGAAGATCGGCGCGGACTGGGTCCAGCTGCGGCTGTGCCTTTCCTGCGGACACGTCGGCTGCTGCGACTCCTCTCCGAACCGGCACGCCACGAAGCACTTCCAGGCGACGAAGCATCCGATCGTCCAGTCGTTCGAGCCCGGAGAGGGTTGGCGGTGGTGCTACGTGGACGAGGCGACCGTGTAAGGACCATCCTTTCGCGCTCGCGCGTCATTTGGCGTCCGCGTCGATCTCCTGAGACCCTTCAAAGAGTCCGTAGAGCACCGGAAGAACAAAGAGTGTCAGCAAAGTCGCGGTAACGAGACCACCTATGATGACCACCGCGAAGGGTCGCTGTGTTTCTGCCCCGACCCCGGTTGAGAGGGCGGCCGGGAGCAGGCCGAAGGCTGCCATGCAGGCCGTCATAAGAACGGGGCGCATGCGGCTGGCCGCACCCTCGCGGATCGCCACGCTTAGCTCTTGCCCCCGGCGACGCAGCTCCCGGATTCTCTCGACTAGAAGTACTCCGTTCTGGACGGAGACTCCGAACAATGCAATGAAGCCAACGAGTGCCGACACCGAAAGTGCCAGGCCCGCGGCTGGAAGCGCGAGAATTCCTCCCACCGCCGCGAATGGCACGTTCAAGAGGATCAACAGCGCAAGCCGCGCGGAGTCGAAGGCAGCAAAAAGCAGGAAGAAAATCACACCGAGTGTGAGCGGCAGAACTACGGCCAGCCGCCTGACGGCGCGCTGCTGGTTCTCGAAGGAGCCCGTCCACTCCAGACGATAGCCCGTCGGAAGCGGGACTTCGGCTGACACACGCGACCGCGCCTCTCTCACGAGCGACCCGAGATCGCGCCCTCGAACCGAGAGCCGCACAGCGATACGCCGAGAGTTCTCTTCCCGGTACACCCGAGCAGACCCCGGAGCGATTTTCACGGACGCCACGGAGCCGAGCGTCAGCTTCTCGCCACTTCCGCCTGGCACGGGGAGCGCTCGAATGGCGTCGACGTCCGAAATCGCGCCCGGGTCCATTCGTACGACGAGATCGAACGTCTTTTCCCCCTCCAGAACCTGCGTCGCCACGGCGCCACCGATTGCGGTTTCAATGACCGTTTCGACGTCCGACACGGAAAGTCCGTATCGTCCGATCGCCTCGCGATCCATCGCGATTTGGATCTGCGGTTGTCCGGAAAGGCGCTCCCCGGAAACGTCCGCGGCACCCCGGATCCCTTGCAGGACGGACGCCACTCTTTCGGCAAGCTGCTGGAGAACGACCGGATCTTCGCCGTAGATCTTGATACCGAGCTCGCCCTTGATTCCGGAAACGGCCTCGTTGACGTTGTCTTCGATGACCTGCGAGAAGTTGAATTCGATCCCCGGAATCTGCGACAGCTTTCGGTCGAATGCGTCTGACAGAGTTTCGCGGGTTCGTGCGGTCTTCCATTCGTCCCGAGGCGACAAGTCGACGTAAAACTCGGCAGTATCGAAACCGTTGACGTCCGTGCCGTCATCGGGCCGGCCGAGCTGGCTTACCACGGTTCGGACCTCCGGGAAGGACGCGAGCGTCTGACGAATCTGCCGGGTCAGCCGGGCAGCTTCACTGGGAGAAATTGCCCCGGGCAGCGACGCTCTGACCCAAAGCGCACCCTCGTCCAGTTTGGGAAGGAACTCGGATCCAATCGTTAGGGCGACGACGATACCGGCCAGGAGCGTTGCACCGGCAAAGGACACCGTCCACTTACCGCGGGCGAGGACCCACTCAAGGGCCGGAGAATACCCCTTGCGCAGACCAGTGACGAGGCGCGACTCCTCATTTCCGTGCCGGGTGGTTGGAGGCGGATCACCCTCGTGACGGCCGTCACTTTTTGCGGCGAAGCTCTCCAGCACCGGAACGATCGTCAGCGCGAACAGGGTGCCCCACAGGAGAGCGAAGGTCAGCGTCAGAGCCATGGGCCGGAAGATCTTTCCTTCGACGCGCTGGAGCGTGTACAGAGGCAGAAAAGCGGTTATCAGGATTGCTTTCGAGAACAGGATCGGCTTTCCGACCTGGGCGGTGGCTTCGATAATCGCCGGCCGCAAAGCGAGGCCGCGCTCCGAACGCAAACGAAGGAAGTTTTCGACGACGACTACCGCGGCGTCGACGATGATTCCGAAATCAATCGCCCCCATCGAGATCAGGTTGGCCGGAATTCCCCGGAGGTCCAGCAGCAGAAAGGCGCCAAGCAGCGACAGGGGGACGACGGCCGCTACCACGAGGGCGGACCTCGCGTGACGGATGCCGAGAAACGCAACGAGAACAATGAGGACCAGCCCAATCCCCTCAGCCATGTTTCTGCGGACCGTTTCCAGGGTTCGGTGGATCAACTCCGTCCGGTCGTAGTGCGGCACGATTCGGACACCCCGGGGAAGCCCGGTCTCGTTGAGCTCCCGAACCTTCTGACGGACCCTCCCCAGAACCTCGAGAGCGTTCTCGCCCTTGCGGAGCAACACGATGCCTTGGACGACGTCGTCCTCGTCCGTTCGAGCATGGGTTTTCCCTACGCGCCCGAGGCGCAGCTGAGGGCCGACCTTGATGGACGCGAGATCCCGGATCCAGACTGGCGTTCCATTTCGGGACACAACGGCGATCCTGCCGATGTCATCCAGTCCTTGGACGAGTCCCAGGCCTCGGACGACCTCCATCTCCGAGCCGTGCTCAATGTACGCCCCGCCCGCATTCCGGTTCCCCTTAGCGAGGGCGTCGAAAACCTGGGCGAGCGTTAGCCCGTAGGCTTTGAGCCGGGTCGGATCGACCTGCACCTGATATTGCTTCGTCGGTCCTCCGAAGCCCACGACGTCCACGATCCCGGGGACGGTCCGAAGCTTTCTTTCGACGACCCAATCTTCGAGAGACTTCAGCTCCAGCGGTGAGGAACCGGCGGGGCCTGTCACCGTGTACCGGTAGATTTCGCCCACGGGAGTCGAATCCGGCGAAAGGCTGGCTTGGACCCCGGCCGGTAGGGTGACCGATTGCAGGCGCTCGAAGGCCTGACTGCGCACGTACGCGGGGGGCGCGTCGTCCTCGAAAACGATCGTGACCACGGAGAGTCCGAAAATCGATATAGAACGCATTGATGCGCGCCTGGGGATGCCGTTCATCTGATTCTCGACGGGAATCGTGATCAAGCGCTCCACCTCTTCCGCGGCGTGTCCCGGGAAGAGCGTAATGATCTGGGTCTGAACGTTCGTAACGTCGGGATAGGCTTCGACTGGGAGCCGCCGAAAGGCGCCGACGCCGGCGGCCGTGAAGGCGACGAGCAACGCCAGAGCGATGATCCGATGGCGTAGCGCGTAAGTGACGAGGGCTCGAATCAAGCGCCCGGCCCAGATGCCGCGACGGCGGCTAGCAGCAAGCTTCCCTGCGTCACCACGCGAGAGCCGCGCGCTATCCCGGAGCGCACCGGGACCCGCCCTTCGCGCTCCGGACCGATGTCCACGGCTACGCGCCGAAAGCGATTAGGAGCCTCCTGCACAAAACAGAATGACTTCCCATTCTCGGTCAATATCGCGGACGCAGGCACCGCGATCATCGGGTGCGGCCGGTCTCCCCCGTCCTCGACAACGACATACATTTCTGCCTTCAGCGATAGAGAAGGATCTCGGACGCTTCCCCGGACACGGACCGTCCTGGTGACGGGATCGAGTGAGTCGCCGATCCAGTCGATTCTTCCGGTAAACGTTCGGTCCGGGTATGCCATGCATCGGACAGAAAGCCGATCTCCTTTTCCGATCGACGGGAGGTCCCGCTCGGTAACGTCGAGTAGCACCCACTGGCGGGATGGATCCGTTACGACGAAGAGAGGGGTTGTGGCGTCGGGTCGCACCTCTTGCCCCACGTTCGCGTTGCGCTCGACGACAACTCCTCCAATCGGAGAAGTCAGCCGGTAGATCTGGTCGGGAGCCGACATGGGGCTGCCTCCCCAGCGGACCAGGCGTCCGCGCGTCCGTTGCGCCTCAATGCGGGCCCGGGCAAGATCGGTTTCCGCCCCGTCGAGATCCTTGCGGGCAGCCGCGCCCCGCTCGAAAAGGCTTGCGATCCGGTAGCGTGCCCGCTCGGCGGCGGCGAGGTCGGCAGCGGACCGGCTCGCGTCGGATTGGGCCTGACCGAAGTCGGGAGCCGAGATTTCTGCGAGGATGGAGTTGCTGCGAATCCGTTCACCGGGCTTCGCGGTCACCCGCAGGATTCGACCGCTGAACGGAGGAAACACGCGGGTTGTAGCGTCCTCGTCCCACGTCAGACGCCCCGTGAGCGGGAGGGAAGCGGCGCTGCTCTCCGAGGCGATCTCGATTTTGAGAGCGCTCAGCTGCGGCGAACCGGAAGGAAATTCAATGCCCTGACCGACCACTCGAGCGCGAGGAGGATCGTCGGGGGGGGTGGGCGCTCTGCTGCAGGAAAGAATTCCGGCGGCTGTTACGACGACGAGGAGAGAGGTTGTCTCCGAGAAACGATGACACCCGGCCCGCGTCATAAACCCGCCCCTGACGGAAACACCAGCATCCGAGCGGCCGCAAAATCGGCTCGCGCCGCGACGAGATCCGCCCTCGCACCAGCGGCCGCGACTCTTATCTCGTTGGCGTTTCGCTCCGCCTCAAAGAGTTCGAGGAGTGATGCGGCGCCGTGCGCGTAGGCAAACTCCACCGAGCTCCGCACCTCTTCCGCGCTCGGCAACAGTTTTCCTAAATACTCGTTCGCTCGCGCCTCCGCGGCCCGGAGAACGTCCCGAGTCGACGCGAGTTCCGCCCGAGCGTGAAGCCGAGCGGTGTCGAGCTCGCGTTTCGCTCCCGAGAGCGCTGACTCCGCAGACGCAATTCCCCCGCGATTTTGATTAAACACGGGAATCGGAATCGCTATGCCTAATCCGATCGAGTTTCGTTGGTCTGGGGGTTGCCGCTCGTACTGCGCAATCACGGTGGGATCCGGAACGCGGAGCGAACGCTGAAGGAGGACGTCCGCCTGAGCCCGGCGAACGGCGGCTTCGAGTGCTTTCAGGTCTGGCCGGCGCTCCAGCGCCCCCGTCTCGTCGGGAGTTTCGAGTTCGATTCTGGTGGACAGGAGAGTGTCGAGTGTATCCGCCAGCTCCCCTTCGGAGCCGGCGGGAAGGGCGAGAATCGCGCCGAGCGAACGCAGTGCGCTCCGGAAGGCGGCCTCGGCGGATGCGGCGTCCGTCCGTGAACGGCCTGCCGCGATCTCGACTTGCGTTCGATCCGACCGCGAAATGTCTCCGGCCCCTTCGCGGCTGACGGCCAGTTCCGCGCTCTTCTGAAAGGACTCCGCGGATTCCTGGCCGATCCGCGCGACTTCACGTGACGCAACCGCCGCGACGTAGCTTCGAACCACCGCCGAAATCAGGGTCCGCTCCGCATCGGCGATACGCGCCTGCGCTTGGATCCGTCCCTCCTCCGCCGACATCCTGCGGTTTCGTCGCTTGCCGCCCAGTTCGAAGAGCTGAGAGACGCCGAGTGTGGAGTCATAGGATCGGTCGAAAAAACCGTTCCCGAAAGCAGTTCGCGATGAGGTTCCGTCCGAGGGAATTTTCGTCGTCGTCGCGGTCAGGACCGGGTTAGGAAATTGGTCCGCAACCGCCTGCTGCGCTCGCGCGGACAAGGCCCCCTCCCGCGCGGCGGCCAGGTCCGGGTTCCTTTCCCGCGCGAGCGCCAGGGCTCCGGACAGAGTGAGGGGCACCTGCGCGACGGCGACCGAAGCCACGAGAGGGGCGATCGCGATGATGGAAATGCGAACACAAATGCCAAAGCGAGTTCGAGACATGGAACCTCCCCGAAAAGCCCTTACTTCCGGACGCCGAAGGCGGCACCGGAACTTGAGGTCAGCCGAGCGCGGGAGGAGCCCGGGAAGGCGTTTCTTTGGAGAAGGCGGGCGGCATCAGTTTGATGAGCGCCGCGGAGTATCTGCCGATGCGTTCCAACCGGTGCGTTAGACACACGGAGGGGGAAGGCGCCGAAACAAAATCGGAATTAAAACAGGCCAGACAGGGATCATCCCGGACGAACCAGAAAGTGCTCCAGGCCGGCGACCCGGCGAGCGGAACCGGGGAATCGATTTTCACAACGCCCGAGTCGCTTTTCTGGTCGAGAAGCAGATCCTCGAGTCCGTTCAAGTGATGGTGCGGAGCCGCGGCGACAGCAAGATAGAAAACAGCGAGGTAGGTCGCGGCAATTCTGCGGAAGCGATCCGAAAGCATCGACGGAGACTATACGAGACCTGTCAAGAGCCCGGCAGCGGTTTCGACCTTCGAAACGGGTGTTCGAAACTCAAATACAGCAGAATCTGCCTCCGGCCAGCGCTCGGGCCCACTCCCAAGGGAACTGCAATTCCGGGTACGATCTGCAGTCCGCTGTCGAAATCGTATACCCATCGAACACCGGGGCTCACGAAAAATGTTTCTTGCGAAGATGTTTTCCCGGGTGCTGTGGGAGTTTGCGACTTCGAATAAACGGACTCGAGCATCACGTCGCAAACCGGGCTCCCGGTCCAGATGAAACTTGCTCCCACATTCCACCCGAGCGTGTCTGCGCGCTGCCCCATCTGGTTCCGCGCGGATGGCGTCCAAGTCGCACCCGCATTCCAATGAGTGACCCATTCCGTTGAGAGGACAGTGCTGACGGGCAGTCCCACCTGATAGCCGACGGCGCCGGCGCCGAGTCCCCGCCGGGAACTCCCCGTGGGGAAAAAAACGGTCAGCCTGGGAGCTATCGCGACAACCGCTTCGTCGTCGCCTATGAGCTGGTATCTGTAGTTCAACGCGACGTCGCCGGCCCCCGACCCCGCATCTCCAGCCCCCGCGGCCGCCACCGCGTAGCTCAACTGATGGTGGATCCCTGACGCCGGCCATTCCTCTGTCAATGTAAAAATCCAGTCGCCGGTACCCCGAAATCGAGTGTATTGATTGATGTGCTGCACGACGCCCGCCTCCTGGTTGTACGCCTCCTCGACCAGGAAGCTGTTGTCCTGGATCGCATGGGGCGGGTGAGAGGGAGCCTTCGCATCAGACGAGTCTCCCGAATCACGCGTCTGGGAAACAGCGCCAATGGAGAAACTCATCAGCAGAGCGCCAAGAAGGAAAGCCCGCGCGGATCGCACGCTCGGTAGAATACGACTCAATGGTTCCATTTGCGCGGAGGGCTCTCGCCGGCCGATCCGCCGGCGCCCGCGACGGCTTTCGCTGGCGGGGCGTGGAAGTGTCGAGGCTCGAGGGCTTCACCGACGCCGTTTTCGCATTCGCCGTCACCCTTCTGATCGTTTCGCTCGAGGTGCCGCACACGTTCGGCGAGCTCGTGACGGCGATGCGGGGCTTCTTTGCGTTCGCGATCTGCTTCACGCTTCTCTACACGATCTGGTACGAGCACTACCGGTACTCGCGGCGGTACGGGCTCGACGACACCGTCGTGGTCGCCTTGAACGGCGCCCTCCTCTTCGTCGTGCTGTTCTACGTTTATCCGCTGAAATTCGTGTTCACGATGTTTGTGGGCACCCTGCTCGGTTA
>JBBROA010000023.1:0-39332 GCA_038229875.1 Thermoanaerobaculia bacterium
CACCAATAGCTCTCGACTCTGTGGGGTCGTCTTTGCTTTGCTATGCAGGTTCATCCGGGCCTCCTCGTTGGTTCGCTGCCGGCTTCCACCAACAGCTTCCCACCGCTGCGCCCGGGTGAACAACCTCTTGAGCCTTTACACCAGGAGCCTGTCCTCGTAATCTCCTGCTGCGCGAAGGTGTGTCTCTCGCTGCGAACGGAATGCTCGGTCTTACTCTCGGCAGGAGACTTTGCAGTCCCCTGGACCCCTGGTGGTTTGTGCGGCGTAGCCGGGCTACGCCTCCGCACCGCCCGGGGGTTCGGGGGACCGTCGGGTCCCCCGCTCAAGGGCAGCCTGCGCTCCCCTTCTCGCTTCGGCCTCACCGCGCTCGCGACGGACATGACTCGGACAGCCTCTTCGCTTTCTGGCGGCGCCCCGCGCGCAGCACGGAAAGATCGCCGCGCCGTATCTGGTTGCCCCGCGTTCGACGAGCGGCCGAGGGCGCCGAGAGTTCGTGCATCGTGAAAGGCGTAAACCCGTTGAACCACCCATTTCCATGGCTCGCTTCTTGCTCTTTTTTCCTCTTTTACTGGGGGTGAAAGATGGGATTTTTTGTAGAAGAGAAATCAGGCGGAAAGACGATTGCGTTGCTTTCCGGAATCGGCGTCGGAGCAGCTCTGATGTTCGTGCTCGATCCGGAGCGGGGACGCCGGCGCCGGGCAATGGCCCGCGACAAGGCGGTTTCGCTCGCGAACCGGACCGGTGACATGGTCGCTCGGCGGTCGCGCGATCTCGCGAACCGCGCGAAGGGCGTGGCCGCGGAAGCGCGATCGGTCTTTGAGCGCGAGGACAGCGACGGCGGCGACGGCGGGAAGCAGGATTTCCAGGACCGGGAGATCTCGGGTAGAGCGAACGCCTCCGGGTCGGAAGCCCGCATCGCGGGCGGCGCGGAATCTAAATCCCGCACCGGAAGCGGCGAGGGCGAACCGCGGCCGGAGTCGCGGCAGATGTCCGGAGACCAGGGCAAAGGCCGCCGCGTCGAGGAAGAGGGCGAGCTCTGAGGTAAACCTCGCGACACGAACAGCGGGTTTAGCGCTTGGGCAAAGCCTACGTCACCGGGAGGAAAGCATGGAATCCATCGTCGGCATTTTCAGGGACGGGCAGACGGCGCAGGCGGCCACGGAATCCCTCCGGGCTTGCGGCATTCCTCCCGACCGGATCAATCTGCTGACTCCGGGCGATCCCGAGGGTTCGGCGCAGACGCGGGTCTCGACATCCGACACGGAGCAGCCCGGAATGGGGAAAGCCGTCGGCGGCGTCGTGGGCGGCGTGGCCGGCGCGACCGCCGGGATGGGCCTCGGGGCCGCGGCCGCGAGCCTGCTCATCCCGGGGATCGGGCCGATTGCCGCGGTCGGGCTTGCCGCGGCCGCACTGTTCGGCGTGGGCGGCGCGTTCGGCGGCGTGGCGGCGGGGGGAGCCCTCGAGAATTCGATGTCGCACGGAGTTCCCAAAGACGAGCTCTATCTGTACGAAGACGCCCTTCGGAAGGGGCACTCGGTCGTTTTCGCGTTCGCCGAAAACGACGCCGACGCTGCGAAGGTCCGGGAAAGGCTGGCCGCCGCGGGCGCCGAGACACTCGACGCCGCGGAGAACGACTGGTGGACAGGACTGCGGTCGGCGGAAGCGGCCGATTACGAGCGGGAAGGCGGCCACTTCGATCAGGACGAACAAATCTACCGGCGCGGGTTTCAGGCGGCACTGCATCCCGAGCGGCGGGGCCGACACTTCGAGGACTCGGGCGCGGATCTCGCCACCGGGCGCACGGACGTCGCCGACCATCCGGCGTTTCGCCGCGGCTACGAACGCGGCTCGCTGCACCAACGTGGGCTCTCCCAGAGTCTCGATGAGGCAGACACCGGCGAGATCCCGCACCGCACGCGGTAGCTTCTTCCTCCCTGACATATCCTTCTCGCTCTTACTCGAGAGGAGAAGGGCCATGAAGGGTTCCCGCCCCGCGTTTCCCGCCGCCGCGGCATTTGCCGTGGCGCTGTTTTCTCTCTTCGCCTCTCGAGGCGGCGCTGCCGAGCCTGCCGCGGTGCCACGCCGGGTCGCGATCCGCGCCGCACGGCTGCTGGACGTGCGTTCCGGGCGTTACGTCGAGCATCCGGTCCTGCTGGTCACCGGAGACAGGATCGAAAGCGTGGGCACCGCCGCGCCCGCCGGCGTTCCGGTTCTAGACCTGGGCGAGCGGACGCTCTTGCCCGGCCTCATCGACGCGCACACGCACGTCCTGCTCCAGGGGGACGCCACGGCCGCGGAGTACAACGTACAGATCCTGCAGGAGTACCCCGCCCACCGCGTCGCGCGGGCGGTGCGCGCGTTGAAGATCGCGCTCGAGCACGGGTTCACGACGATCCGCGATCTCGAAACGGAAGGCGCCGGCTACGACGACGTCGCGCTACGCGATGCGGTCAACGAAGGGGTCATCCCCGGGCCCCGGATGAAAGTGGTCGGGCCCGCGCTCTCGACGACCGGCAGTTACCCCCTCACGCATTTCCGCCCGGACTGGAAATTTCCGACCGGTGTCCAGATCTGCGACGGCGCCGACGGCTGCCGCAAGGCGGTTCGGGAACAACTCTCGTACGGGACCGACTGGGTCAAGATCTACGCGAACACCGGCGGCCTGGCGTTGACTCCGGACGGCTGGGTGGATTCTCCGCCGAACTGGACGAAGGAAGAGATCGAGGCCGTGGTTTCCGAGGCTCATGCGCACCGCGTCAAGGTCGCGGCGCACGCGCGCTCGGATACGGGGGTCCGTCTCGCGGTGGCTGCGGGCGTCGACTCGATCGAGCACGGCGATTCGATCCGGCCGGAAGTCGCGGCGGAAATGGCGCGCAAGGGAATCGCGCTCTCTCCGACGCTCACGGTCGCGGACTACGTCGCCGGCCCGCGCGCGGCCGAAGGCTGCGCGGTGTGCGCCGCGCTTCCACAGATTCACCGGAAGTCCGTCGAGAACTGCCGACGGGCCGGCGTCAAGATCGTCTTCGGGACGGACGCCGGCGGCTTTCCCTGGACCGAAATTTCGCAGGCTCGCGAGTTCGAGCTCGAGGTCGCGATCGGGATGACGCCGCTCGAAGCGATCCGCAGCGCGACCACCCTGGCCGCGGACCTCCTCGGCATGTCGGGACAGATCGGCGTGATCGAAAAGGGAGCCTTCGCGGACGTGATCGCGGTCACGGGAGATCCGCTGAAGGACGTGTCGGTGCTGTCCCGCGTCGAGTTCGTTATGAAGGGCGGCGAAGTCGCGCGGACGCCGCCGTCGAGGTAGCGCGGCCAATGCTGCGCGTCGGGCTCACGGGAGGAATCGCTTCCGGGAAATCGACGGTCGCGCGCCTCCTCGCGGAACGGGGGGCCGTCGTCTTCGACGCGGACGCGATCGTGAGAGATCTGTATGCCGCCGGCGCCGAGGGCGCCCAGGCCGCGAAAGAGCTGTTCGGCGACGCCGTCCTCGATCCGCGAGGCGAGGTCGACCGCGCCCGGATCGCCGAGCGCGTCTTTACGGATCCGACCGCACGGCATGCTCTCGAGGAGCGGCTCCATCCTCTGGTCGGGCGCGAAATCGCGCGCCGCTTCGCGAAGGCGGAGGCGGCCGGCGCACCCGTCGCGGTCGCCGAGGCCTCCCAGCTTTTCGAAGCGGGAACCGAATCGCGATATGACCGGGTTCTCCTCGTCATGGCGCCCGAGGCCGAGCGCTTCCGGCGATGGGAAGAGAAGGGCGGCGACTCCGACGACGCGCGCAGGCGCATGGCCTCGCAGATCTCGCCGTCTCTGGCCTACGACCGCGCTTCCGACGTCATCGTGAACGACGGCACGCGGGACGTGCTGGCGTCCCGGGTGGACGCGGTCTACCGGGAATGGACGAAAAAATAGCGGAACTCCGTCGGAACCCCGGACCGGACTTTCTTTTCTCCTCCCGCGGAGATAAAAGCATTTTCGGGACCGCTCCTCCGTGCCGCGCCCGGTCGGCGGCCCTGAGCGACCTGGTCGAGGAGGCGTGGTGAAGAAGGAGACGGAGGGAGTGCAGTGAGCGACTGGGTCCCGCTCGCCCGGGCCCTCCGCGGCGCGAGCGACCGGAACGAGCGCGTCGTCCTCGCGACGCTGGTCGCGACGGAGGGCTCCGCGTACCGGCGCGCCGGGGCGTGGATGCTCGTTTCCGAAGACGGCGCGCGGCAGGGTCTCCTCTCCGGAGGGTGCCTCGAGGCCGACGTCGCGGAGAGAGCCGCCGCGGCCATGGCCCGGGGCGAGTCGGAGCTGGCCACCTATGCGACGGGAGATTCGGACGACCTCGTCTGGGGCCTTCGCATGGGGTGCCCCGGCGTCGTGCGGATCCTGATCGAACCGCTCGCGGGCGCCGCGCTCGCGGATGCCGCGGCGTTCTACGAACATGTGCGCGACGTGCCGGAAGAGGCCACTCTCGCGACGGCGCTGCCCCCCGGGCGCGGCCGGCTTCTGGCGACCTCGTCTGGAGCGCTCGCATCCTCGGAGGGCGGGATCCTCCCCGCGGGCGCGGCGACGGAAGCGCGCAAACGCGCCGCCGGGCGGCCGCCGACCTCCGGTATCGAGACGATCGACGGCATCGAGATCGCGTTCGCGTCTGTTTCGCCCCGGATCCGGCTCCTGATCTGCGGGGCCGGTGACGACGCCCTTCCGGTTTCGACGCTCGCGGCGGATCTCGGTTGGGATGTCCTCGTCGCGGACCATCGGCCGGCGGCCGCCCGGCCCGAGCGTTTTCCGAGCGCGCGAGCGATGCTCGTTTCGCGCGCGGAGGAGATCCTGACGCACCTCCCCGGGGAACACACGCGGACCGCCGCTGTCGTCATGACGCACAACGTGGACCGCGACGTCGAGTGGGCGGCGACGCTCCTTCCTCTCGATCTCGCGTATCTCGGCTTCCTCGGACCGAAGCGCCGCGGCGATCAGGTACTCGAGACCGCGAGACCGCTCGCGTCCGTTGTGCGCGCACGGCGGATCCTGTCCCCCGCCGGTCTCGACATCGGATCGGAGACTCCCCGGGAAATCGCGCTGTCGATCGTGGCCGAGATCTCGGCCGCTCTGTCGGGGCGCGGCGGCGGACCGCTGGCGGAGCGGCAGGCGCCGATCCACGAGCCCGTTTCCGCTGTCGCCACGCCGGCTCGCCCGCGGCGCCCTTGACGCACGCGCGGCGGATCGCCGCGTTGATCCTGGCGGCCGGGGGGTCATCGCGCATGGGGCGCTCGAAACAAGCGCTTTCGTGGCGGGGAGTGCCGCTCGCCCGGCGCCTGGCAGCCGAAGCCATCGCCTCTTCCGTGTCGAACGTCTACGCCGTGGTCGGATGCGAGTCCCGGACGACCCGGCTCCTCTTCGAAGGACTCGAGGTCGATATCGTGGAGAACTCCGACTGGGAAGATGGGCTCGGAAGCTCGCTGGCGGCAGGCGTGCGGCATCTCGCGGGGCTCCCCGATCCGCCGGTGGCGGCCGTCATCCTGCTCGCCGACCAGCCCCTGGTGACGAGCACTTCCATCGACGCCCTGATCCGCGCGCAACAAACGACCGGGATGCCGCTCGTCGCCTGCCGCCACGGTGAAGACTTCGGCGCGCCCGCTCTTTTCGCTTCTTCGTTCTTCGGCCGGCTCGCGGCGCTCCGCGGCGACGAAGGCGCGCGAGCCGTCCTTCGCGAGCACGCCGATCGAGTCACGGCTGTCGATCTCCCCGAGGCGCTGTTCGATGTCGACACGCCGGCCGATTTCGAACGCTTGCCCTGACCGCCCGCGCCGCGGGTCTTACTTTCGGGCGGCCGGAACGAAGTCGCCGGCGAGCCTCGTAGGCAAAGAAATCGGCAGTTGCCGCCGGAGGATCATCCCCGGGCGCTCGCACGTCGCCCGGCCTTCCTCGCGCACGATGCGTCCGTTGACGACTACGAGGTCGAAACCGCGCGACACGTGATGTGGATCCTCGAAGCGCGAGAGGTCCTCGACGGTGTCCGGATCGAAGAGAACGAGGTCCGCCCGGAATCCCTCTTTGACGAGCCCGCGGTCGGCGAAGCGGAAGCGGGCGGCGGGAAGCGACGTCATCTTTCGCACCGCCTCTTCCAGCGTCACGAGACCGCGTTCCCGGACGAACCGCGCCAGCACGCGCGCGCACGTCCCGTAACTTCTCGGATGCGGGGCCCCCGCGCCCGCGGTGTTGACCCCTCCGTCGCGCGCGACCATCGTGAGCGGATGCCGGAAGATCCTCTCGACGTCGTCGTCGCTCATCGTGTGGTACACCATCTGAGTCCCGCAGACGCTCCCGCGGCCGGACGCGGCGCCCATCCGGCAGAGATCGAGGACCGTCTCGATCTCGCTTTCGAGGACGTCGGGGCGCCCCATTCCCCGGTTGATCGCGCGAAGGTCCTTTCCTTCGATCTCGGGGCGCCACGGCGCGGACGCTACGACGCCGTAATCGAGATGCTCGCGCCCGAGCTCGTCCCCCAGGCGATGCCGCATCTCGCTCCCGATCGACGCGCGCTCGGCGGGATTCGCGAGCCGGGGCACGAGCGCGTGTCTCACGGAGCCCTCCGCCTGAAGCACCCGGTCCGGCAGGAGCACTTCGAGCCCGCTCGACGACGCCGTGTACGGGTATTCGTCGACCGTCACGTCCAGGCCCTCCCGGCGGGCCGCTTCGAGGATCGACAGCATCCGCGGGCTTGAGCCCCACAGCTTCTTCGCCGTCACCTTGTAGTGCGAGATCTGGAGAGGGATCGCGGCCGCGCGCGCGGTTTCGAGCGCCTCGTCGATCGCGGCGAACAGCCCGTCGTTCTCGGAACGCATGTGCGTCGCGTAGATCCCGCCGAAGCTCGCCGCCACCCTGGCGAGAGCGGCGACTTCCTCCGGCCGCGCGAACGTGCCCGGCGAATAGATGAGGCCGGAGGAGAGACCGACCGCCCCGGCGCTCATGGCGCGGGCAACGAGCGCCTGCATCCGCTGCTGCTCCGCCGCGGTCGGCGGTCGGTTCGCGTATCCCAGAACCTCCGTGCGAACCGCGTTGTGCCCGACGAAGCTCGCGAGGTTGATTGCGATTCCGTCCCGTTCGAGTCCCGTAAACCACGCGTCGAGGTCGAGCTCGGACCCGCCGCAGTTGCCGGTCACGACCGTGGTCACTCCATCGGCGACGAGATTCTCGGCGTCGGGGCGCGCCGGCAGGTTTCCCTCGACGTGCATGTGGACGTCGATGAAGCCGGGGGCCAGCACGCGGTCCTCCGCGTCGATCGTGCGCACGGCCGCGGCGCCGCCGAGCATCCCGACCGCCGCGATGCGGCCGTCGCGAACTCCCACGTCGGCGCGGAACCAGGCGCCGCCGCTCCCGTCGACGATGCGCGCGTGGCGAATCAGGAGGTCGAAGGGGTCGGGAACCGACGTGGCGGCGAGGACCGCCATGCCGGCGGCGGTGAGGCACGAGGCCACAAGAAACCTGCGCGCTTTCAGACGATGAGCGGCCGTGACGGAGAGCAAAGACGTGCGGACCAAGGAATCGAGTCTATGAGAGAAGGAGTCGGGGTCTGAACCTCCCCCTCGCCGTTCGCCGTTCGCCGTCCGCCGTTCGCCGTTCGCCCTTCGCCATCCGTGTTCGTCTTCTCCCGCCGCTCCCCACCATTCGCCCCTGCCCTCCCACTCTGCTACCCTCCCCGCCGCCATGCGACTCGCCGCGACGACCTCCCCGCTCTGGCTCGACGCCGTCCTGCGCGACTTCGACGCTTTCCTTCTCGACCACGCGGCGTGCGAGCGCAAGGCGTCCGGAACCGCGATGGCGTTTCTGTCGCACTACCCCGACCGCAGGGACCTCGTGGCCGCCTGCTCCGAGCTCGCCGTCGAGGAGCTCGACCACTTCCGCCAGGTCGTTGGATGGGTGCTCCGGCGCGGGCTGACGCTCCCGCCCGACCGCCGGGACGCGTACGTCCGGCGGCTCACGCGGGAGTGCCGCCCCGGCGCGGACCCGTACTTTCTGGATCGCCTGCTCGTAGCGTCGATCGTCGAAGCGCGCGGATGCGAGCGGCTCGCGCTCGTCGCCTCGGCGCATCCGGAGCCCGCGCTCCGGGACTTCTACCGGGAGCTCGCCAGGTCCGAGGCGCGGCACCAGGACCTCTACGCCGACCTCGCGCGTCGGTATTTCCCGGCTGCGGAAGTCGACGCTCGTCTCGCGGAGCTCGTCGCGATCGAGGCGCGGATCGTTGCGAAGCTTCCCGCGGCGCCCGCCCTTTTTTCGGCGGGCATGCCCGAAGAGGCAGCCGCGTCGTGAAGACCCGTGGCCAGAGGGACCGGGCGTCCGCGCAATATCTGTCCCGGCACGCGGAGCCGGAGGCGGCGCTCGCAGCCGGCCTCTCGGGAAGGTTCGGGCACGCTCTCGTCATCCCCGCGTACGGAGAGCGCGAGAGCCTCTTCCCACTCTTAGGCTCGGTGCCCGCGGGCCCGGCAGGCGAAGTCCTGATCGTCGTCGTCCTCAACGCCCGCGAGGACTCGCCTCGCCTGATCCATGAGGCGAACGTCGCCGTGCGCGAGCGGCTCGCGCGCGAGCTGCCCGAGGGAGAAGATCTCTCCGCCTCTCCGCCGATCCGCGCCCACCGGCTGCCGGCGGGGGCGGTCCTGGTCGTGGACCGCGCGCTTCCCGGCCACTACCTTCCGGAAGGGCAGGGAGTCGGGCTCGCGCGCAAGATCGGAAACGACGTCGTGCTCGCGCTACAGGCACGGCAGACGGTGACCTCCACCTGGATCCACAACACCGACGCGGACGTCCTGCTCCCTCCCGACTACTTCGACCAGACCGAGACCCGCGATCCCTCCGGCGTCGGTTGCGCGATCTACTTCTACGACCACCGCTTTGAGGAAGACCCGGCGCTCGCGGAAGCGGCGCGCCTCTACGAAATCTCGCTGCGCTATTACGTGCTCGGGCTCGCCTGGGCGAAATCTCCCTACGCGTACCAGAGCATGGGGAGCTGCCTCGCGATTCCGGCGCCGGCTTACACGGCGGTGCGGGGATTTCCCCGGAAGAACGCGGCCGAGGATTTCTACGTGCTGGACAAGCTGGCGAAGGTCGGACCGATCCTTCGGCTTTCCGGCTCCCCGCTGCGACTCGAGGGGCGACCCTCCGATCGCGTCCCGTTCGGCACCGGCCGGGCGCTGCGCGACCTGGTCGCGAAAAAGAAGGGGCTCGAAGGCTTCCGGCTTCTCCATCCGCTCGTCTTCGGCCATCTCGCGGCCTGGCTGCGCCTACTCTCCGGCGTGGCCGCGTCGGGCGGGGACCTCGGGGCGGGCTTCCGGGAGCTGCCGGAGACGAGTCTCTTCTTTCGCGCGGATCTTCTGGAACAGATCCTCGGAAAGATGGGCGCCTTCGAAGCGGTGCGGAAAGCCGCCCTCGAAGCGCGCGAACCGGCGGCGCTCCTGCGCAGGCTTCACACGTGGTTCGACGCGTTTCGAACGCTGAAGCTCGTGCACGCGCTTCGAGACGTGGGATTTCCCTCGCTCCCCTGGCGTCAGGCCCTCGCCGAGGCGCCGTTCACCCACATGGTCGCCGAAACCGACGACGAAGACACCGAAGGGCTGCGCCTTCGCCTGGCGGCGGAGGAGCGCGCGCTTCCGGAAACGGGAGCGGGGGTGCAGTCGGCGGTCGTTGAGGGGTTGCCGGCGAATTAACCGGGCGTCAGGGGTTAAGACGGAAAGACCCTTTCATTTTTTTCTGTCCTGACCGTCGGCCTGTTCAACATCCCAGCGGGTTGCTTTACCCTTGATTTACGCCTAACTTACGCCTCATGGATACCGAAGCGAAGATTCGACTGCTGATGGCTCAGGCGCTTCCCGACCAGGAGGGCAACGGCTCTCTCCGCGAGCTCGCGTCGGGGGAGCGGGCCCGCCAGGCGCTCGACCCGATCAACATCCGGGGGCTTGCGGACCGCGGATTCGGCGAGTCGTCGCTCTTCCGGATCCTGCTCTCGAACGCGTGCGCCTTCGAATGCGGCTACTGCCCGATGCGCGCGAGCCGGGACCTTCCCCGCCATGCGCTCGCGCCCGCCGCGCTCGCGGAGATCTTCATGACCGCGCACCGGCGTGGCTGGGTCAGCGGCCTCTTCGTCACCACGGGAATTCCGAAAAGCCCACAGTGGGCGATGGACCGGCTCCTGGAGCTGGTCGAGACCGTTCGGTTCCGGCACCGGTATGCGGGATATCTCCATGCGAAGGCGGTCGCGGGCGCGGAGCAGGCACAGGTTGAGAGGCTCGCGCTTCTCTGCGACCGCGTGTCCTTCAACCTGGAGTCCGCCTGCCAGGCGACGCTCGACCGGGTCGCTCCCGAGAAGCGCGTGGATGAGGGCGTCGCAGTGTTGCGCGTCGTGCGGGCCACTGCCATGGCCGCCGGAGTGCGCCGGCTTCCGGGCGATCCGCGTCCGCCGGGGCCCGCCGTTCGCGCGGGAGCGACTTCTCAATTCGTCGTCGGCCTCGGGTCGGAGACGGACCGCGACCTGCTGTTTGCGACGCACGCTCTCTGGACCGACCGCACGATCCACCATCCGCATTTCGCCGCGTTTCGCCCGATCGAAGACACTCCGCTCGAGAACGCTCCCGAGACTCCGGTGCTGCGGGAGCAGCGCCTCTACCAGGCCGACTTTCTCCTGCGGCAATACGGCTTGCACCGGACGAGCTCGTCTACGCGGGCAGCGGAAACCTTCCACTCGCGCGGGACCCGAAGCTCACATGGGCTCTCGCGCACCCGGAGCGCTTCCCCGTCGAAATCGCAACTGCCGACCGAGAGACCCTGCTGCGGGTGCCGGGGCTCGGGCCAAAGACCGTCGAGCGGCTGCTCGCTCTCCGGAGGACGCTCGCAAGGATCGAGCTGCCCGGCCTCGCAAAGCTCGGCGGCTACGCCCGACGCGCGGCAGGATTTCTGTCGCACCGCGGGCGACGCCTCGGTCTCCCGGCATTTCAGGACGAGCTCTTCCCGCAGGAAGCCTTCCCGTCGCCGTCGCGGAGGTACTCCTTTTCGCCGGGGACTTTCCGGTAAGACCCGGCGCTTCCCCCAAACCCGCGATCGCCGGACGGACCCGGCTCGGTCAGCAAACGGCCAACGGCCAACGGCCAACGGCCAACGGCGAACAGCATCAACAGCCTGCGGGCCCCTCACCCAATCCTCCCGAGCGCGCGGAGAGGGAGCAGAGCTGCGCTTGTGTCGAGGTGATGACTGAGCTCGCCCCGAGAGGAGTCTCCCGACCAGAGGGAGGGAGGAGCCTCTCGGGGCGGGAGCGTGAGCGAACTCAGTGAGCGGAAGCGACGTTCGAGGAGCCTCTCGGGGCGGGAGCGAGAGCGAACGGAGGGATCAGGCGAACGGTCGAGGCCGCATCCGGCCGAGCCGTTCGCCGGTGCCTTCGCCGCCGCGCGGGGAAGGCAGATCCCGCAGCGAGCGGCAGCGACGCTTAAAAGGGATATCCGATCGTCAACAGAAAGCGTCCCTTTTCCCGCTCGCTCCCCGCCGCCGGGATCAGGCTGTTCCCCGAGGGGTCCTTCACGTCGAAGACGATCGTGCGCGGGCGCAAAGGCAGGCCCACCTCCGCGCGGAGAGGTCCGATCGGCGTCATGTAGTGGAGGCCGAAGCCCGCCGTCTGCCGCAGGCCCGATTCGCCTTCGAGCCGCAGGTTCAGCTGAGAGAAGTTCTCCCAGACCTGTCCGAGGTCGTAGAAGATTGTTCCCCCGAGCCCACCCAGGATCGGGAAGCGGAACTCGGCGTTCAACGCGAAGAACCCGTTTCCGCCGCGGATGTGCGGCCCGGACGAGCAGTCGAAAGCCGCGAGGGTCGGGTACGCGCCCGCGCAGGAGCCGGGACCCGACCCCGTATGCGGAGAGGCTCGGGTGTCGTAGTCGACCGTCTGACCCGGGATTCCCAGGAGGTCGCGAGGGAAGCCTCTCGCGGTCGACTCACCGCCGCCGAAGAATCTCTCGGCGATCGGCACCTGAATGTTCGACGGCCCGTACGGAAAGATACCGCCGAGCCGGGTCGAGAGAGCGACGACCGAGCCTCGCACGGGTCGGAACCACGCGACCTGTGTGGAGAACTTCGCGTACCGGGCGTCCGCCAGGAACGGAAACGCATACTTCACCCCGCCGCTGACGTAATAGCCGGTGTGAGGATCGATAACGTCGTCGCGGCGGTCGTAGAATGCCGTCGAACCGATCGTCGTTTCCTCGATCGGCTGGTCGAAGCGCGGAAAGTCGCTGGCTTCGATCTGAGACAGGTTCTCCGGGTTCACCGGACGGATGCGCTGATACTCCGCGCGCAGCGCCACCCGCAGGTTCTTCCCGAAATAGTGTGAGAGCTCGTTGGCAAATCCGAGACGGTCGATGTCGAGGTTCTGGATCGGTTCGCGTGTCGCAAAGAAGAAGGACGTGAACGTCAGGTCGCGGTCCAGGAAGTAGGGATTTCTGAAGGAGAGCTGGGCGCGATAGCGGCCCGAGATCGACACCTGCCCTTCGATCCCGGCCGAGAGCATTCGGCCGAAGAGGTTGTTGTAGGAGGCGCCCAGGACGAGAAACGGATCGTTCTGGTTGGATGGAGCGTCCGGCGCGTACTGATAGCCGACGCCGTAGAGCAGCGAGAGCGGTTTACCCTCCTGGAGCGCGATCTCCACGTTCCTCGCCGAAGTTTGCGGGTCCGCGGGCTCGGGCTTCATCTCGACTCGCCGGAACACTCCCGCCCGGCTCAGGTTCCGCTGGGTGTTCAACAGCTCCACTTCGGAGAACGGCTTACCCTCTTCCCACGTCACCAGCCGGCGGACGCGGTCGGTGTCGGTGCGGCTGTTCCCGCGAAGGATCGTCTTGCCGAAGAAGGAGCGGGAACCCTCGTCGACGCGGTACACGACGTCCGCCGCGGTCCCGTCGGTGGCAAGCGTCGACTCGGCGTGAACCGCCGCCTCACCCCATCCGCGGTCGCGGTACTCGCTTTGAAGGTTCGTGACATCCTGCCGCACGAGGTTCGGGTTGTAGGGCTGGCCCGCCTTCACGAGGAGCTTCGCTTCGAGCGGGGCGCCGTCCATGTGCTCGACGCCCGCGATCGTCCGGCTGCGGATCATCGCCCGCGGGCCTTCCGTGATCGCGAGCGTCACGACCAGCCGGTCGGGCTTCGAGCCCTCCGTGATCTGAGGCTCGGAGACCTTCGCGCCGACCCACCCGCGAGTCTGGTAGTAGCCCTTGATCGCGGAGACGTCATCCCGAAGGTCCTCCTCCACGAGGTGGCCCGGCTGCAGGAAAGGAAGACCTTTTTTGCGGGTCACCATCAGGCCGAGGAGCGTCTTCGTCGGAACCGCCTGGTTGCCGCGAACGACGATCTTCTCGACCTCCTCGTGCGGCCCGGAGTCGACGGTGACTCGCACGGCGTACGTGTCAGGGCGGTCCGCCAGCACGTACTCGACGCGCGCCCGGTAGAAACCCTTCCCCTGCAACTGACCCCGCTTGTTCTCGACGTACTGGAGGATCAGGTCCTCGTCGAAGTTCTGGCCCTCGAGCAGCGAGTGGATCTCCGACTGGAGCTTCTTCGGGCGAATCCCGACCGCTTCGAACACGACCTGCGGCCCGACCACGATCCGGTAGACGGGCATGATTCGGCCGTCGTCGGTCGGCTGCGCCGCGATCAGCTCGACCGAGCCTTTGAGACGCGAGTTCTTGTGCAGGAACTCCGTGACTCGTTCCGCGTCCGCGCGCGCCCTCGATTCGCGATACCGGTCTCCGGGATCCAGATGCAGCCGCGCCCGGAGCTCGTCCGCGGAGAACGGCTTCGTGTCACCGTCGAAGAACGCGGGAGCAACGCGGGCGGCCTTGCCCGACTCGACGTGGAAGACGACGCGCGCCCGGAAGCGTTCGCGGTCGAAGGTGACTTCCGGCGTGACCTCCGCGTGCAGGTACCCCTCCGCCTCGAGCCGCCGCCGGATTGCCGCGGCGCCCTCCTCGATCTCTCCCGGCTGGAACACCGAGCCCTCGGAAAAGGAGAGGGCGCGAAGAAGTTCGTCGCGCGAAAGGGTGCCGTGGACGAAGCGGAGGGGACGCACCCGAAACGACCGCGCCAGGTGCACGACGACGGCGACCCCGCCGGGGACGGTCTCCGACGCGATCTGGACGTCTGCGAACTGGCCGGTCGCGAAGAGATTGCGGATCGAATTTCCGGTCCCCTTCTCGGTCAGCGGCTGCCCGACTCGCAGGTCGAGCAGTCTCGAAACCTCGGCGGGATCGACAGCGCCGTCTGAGGTGTACGAGAGAGACACGATGGCCGGCTCCGGAGTCTGTACCTCTTTGGCCTGAGCGTAGGCGCCGGTCGCCGAAAAGAGCATCGCCGCCCCGACGACGAGCAGCCGGCGCATGGCCGGAAGCACTCGCCGCTCCCCGCGAAGGACGATCAGGTCAGTACCTCGTCCGCCGCCGTACGTCGACTAAGTACACGCCGTTCTCGTCGTGCCGCGCCCTCAGCACGACGTTGCTTCCTACCTGCCATTCGAGACCGTAGACGGGCGGTTTGCTTGTGTCCAGGGATTGCGAGTACGTGGCAAGCACGTTCGGCGCGATCTGTTTTCCGATCGTCGAGCGGATGTCGGAGAGCTGGCCTCCCGAGAAGACCGGGTCGATCTCGAACCGGTCGAGCTTGAAGAGCCGCTGCGTCGGCCGCGTGATCGTGCCGGTCGCCGCCCCCGCCGCGATGGACGCGCCCGCCGAGACGATCGTCTCGCTCGTCGTGTCTGTCGAAGCAGTCGCCCTCGAAGTCGGAGCGGTGCCGGTCAAGAGAAGACTGAAGATCTGCTCGTCGGGCAGCGGCGGGTCGGAGGAAAAACTCGTTTGGATCCGCGGCCAGGTCCCGACGAGGTTCACGATGAGGTCGTAGCCCCGAACCTCCGCGCGCGCGTGGATGTCCAGGATCGGCGTGAATCCGCGCGCACTCGCGAACGTGATGGTCCCGGACTCGACGTCGTAGCGGACGTCGCGGAACGTGATGCGGCCGCCTTCGTCGAGGACGATCTGTCCCGTCACGGTCGGGTCCGCGACGGTTCCCCTCGCCACGAGGTCGACGGTCGCCGTCAGGCGCGCGAGGTTGTTCCGGACCTCGAGCGCTGCAGACGAAACGATGCGCACGTCGAGTGACGTCTGCTCCCGCCACGGCTCCTGCGCGACGAGCACGTCGGTGGGGCGGCTGCGGGAGAGCAGATCCGACAGCGTGACTTCGAAGTCGCGGGAGTACGTCCCGCGCAGCAGTGTCACTTCCCCGCGAAGGTCGTTGCGGCGCCCGTTGCCGGAGGCGACGAGATCCGCGTCGACCTGGAGCCTCAGATCCTGCGGGTAGTGGAGGGCGACACGCCGCGCCTGAATCGAGACGCGAAAGTCCTGCAGCGCGAGCCGGTCCAGCCGAACGCTTCCGGAGGTGTACAGATCTCCTCCCCCGAACTTGGCGCGACCCTCGACATCCGCGCGCGACCCCTGGAACGTGACACTCGCGTCGATGTTGTCCACGATCTGGGAGAGGCTGGTCAGACGGTATTTCCCATTCTCGACGCGAAGGGAGCCGGAGAGATTCGGCGCCGCGAGGGTCCCGGCGGCCCGCAGATCGAGCACAACGCGGCCGGCCAGGCCGAGCTTCGGAAATTCGAGGGCAAGAAGCGCCGCGTCGATCGTCCCGGAAAGCGCCAGGTTCATCGCGCCAGGTTTTGCGCCGAGGTTGATCGAGCCTCCCGCCTTGAGAAGGGTGCCTTCGCCCGCCGCCTGAAAATCCTGGAACGTCAGGGTGCCGTCGGCGACCGAGATGCGGACGACGCCCGAGGTTGCGAGGACGCCGGGACGGTCGGGCAGGTCCAGACGCGCCCGGGTCATTCGAAATTCGCCCGTGGGGGCGTCGCCGGCCTTCACCGGCAGCGTCAGGGTCCCGTCGATCGCGACCGAGCCCCCCCGTCCGGCCGGAAGACCGAACGGGGTCATCAGGAGAAACGACCCGAGATCCGGCGCGTCGAGCGAGACGGCGACCCGCGCGGGTTTCCCGAAGAGGTCCCCCTTCGCCTTGAGGCTCCAGCGTTCCGGCACCTCGGCGACCGCATCGAGCACCCCGGCCGCGACGGTCGCCTCGAGCCGGGGCTCCCGGCCGTCCGGCAACGGGTGGCCGAAGACGACCGCCTCCGCGATCGAGGCGTTGACCTTCAGGTTCGGACGGTCGAGCGACCCGCCTCCCGAAAGCTCGAACGAGAGCCGGCCCGAGACGTCTTTCTCCGTCGGCGCCAGGGCGTTGATCGCGTTCAACGGAATGTGGTCGCCGGCCAGCCGCGCCTCGAAGGTCCGGTCGCGCAGGGAGAGCGCCCCCCGGCCCCCGATCATCCCGGGACCGATCGAGGCTCGCAGGTCCTCGAGCGCCAGGCGGCCCGGCGTAAACAGCACCCGCGCCGTGATCTGACTGAACTTCTGTCCCCAGACCGTCGCGTCCGCGAGTGTGACAGGACCTCCCCCGGTCAGGGCCTCCGGCGTCCCGGCGACCGGAAAAGCGCCGGTGACCACGCCTTCGACCGGAAACTGGAAATCGAGGTACTGGAGGAGGCGCGACAGCGGGTAGCGGTTCGCCGCGATCGCAAGATCGAACCGCGGCCGCCCGGGAATGACGCGGTATCTCGCCATGCCTTCGAGGGAGAGTGTCGCCTCTCCGTCGTAGACGCGAAGGGGACGGAAGAAGAACGCTCCCTCCCGCATGTCGACGCTCCCGCGCACGCTGCCGAAGAGCACCCCCCCGTACCTGGCATCTTCCGCGGTAACCTGCGCCGTCGCGTCCGGTTCCGTCCAGCGTCCGCCCAGATGCCCCGCAACTTCGCCTGACCCGCCGAGACCGAGCGGTTCCGGGTGGCTGCCGCCGGCGGCCAGGAAATTCTGGAAGATCTTGTCCACTTCGCTCAGGTCTTTCGACCGGAGACGGAAGTCGAAGTTCGGCTGCCATGCCCCGATCGCGAAGCCGCCCGAGAGCTCGATCGTCGTTTGCGGAAAGTGAAAGGACGCTCCCTCGAAGGCGATTTTCCCGCGGACCACGGAGAACGGGCCGCCTCCACCGGTCGGAATCCCGAAGCGTCCGCGGACGAGCGACGCCGCGGGGCCCGGCGCCACGCTCAGGGTCCCGCCCCCGTCGGCCTTCATGATCCCGGCTTCCGACCAGCGCAGAACGACCGAGACTCCGGCCGTTCCGGAGAGGCCGGTGCCGGCGAGTCCGATGTCTCCGAAGAACTTTTCGACCGAGAGGCCGCGCGCCTCGAGCGCCAGCGTCATCGGCTGCGGCTTGTCCGCGAGATTCGCGATCCGGAACGTCCCGGATGCGGTGCCCCCGGAATAACCCGCGCGCTCGATCTCTGCGACCAGGGCCTCGGGAGTCGCGGTGACGGTCGCGGCCAGGTCGTCGAGCGTGAAAACGGCGGCGCGCACGCGCGGCGAGCGCACGGTGCCGGCGAGGCGAAATCCACCCGCGGGAGGGATCTCGAGGCGAACGCGCAGGGCGGCGCGGCCCGCGAACCCGAGGTCCAGGTGAAACACGCGTTGGACTTCCTCGATCGAGACGTCGCCGCTCACGGCGAAGACGGCATTGGGGTGGTCCAGGTTCTCGAGCGCGCCATTCGCCCTCAGGGTGCCGAAAGCGCCGTCGAGCCGGATTTCGTCGAACGTCAGGCCGCGCTTCGGATCGAGGACGAAGCGCGTTCGCAGCGACGCGACCACCGGCTCGGAGTCCGGGAGATGGAGCGTCGCCCGCTGCGCCACCATTCCGCCGCGATAGCCGCCCCCCGGCAGCGAGTTCAATTCCGCGGCGAAGTCTTCCAGGCGGCCGGTGAACGCCATGCTGCGGCCGTCGAACTCGAAGACGCCTTCCTGCACGAGGATCGAGCCGACCTTCAGCGTGACTCCTCCGCTTCCCGGCTTCGCGGATTTCGTCAGTCCGGGCGGAAGGTTCCAGCTGCCGTCCGGGAACTGGACCAGCGCGATGTGGGGGCGCAGGGCGCGGATGCGCCCGAGCCGCAGCTCCTGGCCGACCAGGGAAACGCCGCCGCCGATCGAGACCTCCTCCGCGGAGAGAAGCGGCCCCGGGAGACGCGGATCGTTCCCGACGCGGACGTCGGCCAGGCGGACCGCCGGCGGAAAAACGCGCAGCTCGACGGTTCGGAACGTGACCGGGCGTCCGAGCGCGTCCGCCAGGCGCGATTGCGAGACGCCATGGATCAGATTCTGGAACCTCTCCGATTTCCAGACCGCATAGGACGCGAAAATCAGGAACACGAGGACGACCGCGAGAAGGCGGCTCGCGGAGAGACGAAGCGGCTTAACGCCTTCCGTCGGGGGAAAGAGGGTCATGGCTGCCGGCCGCGGGGTGAGGAGGCGCTCACGGCTTTAAACGCCCCAGTTGAGCTTCTCCACCAGCTTCTGGAAATGGTCCGACTCCGGCGGCCGGAGAAGCGTCACCGCGGAGCGGCTCTGCCGGACTTCTATGACGACCCCGACCGGAACGCGAAAGCTCTCCTGGCCGTCGAGAGTCAGGTTCACGCCGTCGTTGCGGCCGCGCTCGATCACGGTCAGACCCACCGGCGTCGAGTCCGGGACGACCAGCGGGCGCTGAGAGAGGGTATGGGGGCAGATGGGCGTGACGACCACGGCGAAGAGCGAAGGATCCAGAATGGGACCTCCCGCCGAGAGGTTGTAGGCGGTCGAGCCGGTCGGGGTGGCGACGATGACACCGTCTCCCCGAAACTCCGCCACCGTGCGGCCCGCGATCGAGACGGAGAACGCGGAGATCCTTCCGATCGCCTCCTTGTTCAGGACCGCGTCGTTCAACGCGCGGTACTTCCCGCTGTGCGGTCCCTCCGGCACGGTCACCTCGAGCCTCCGCCGGGGGTCATCCCGGAATCCGCCGGCCAAGACCTCGTCCAACCGCCGCAGCGCCTCGTCTTTGCTGAGACCTGCGAGGAAACCCACGAGCCCGACGTTGATCCCCAGGATCGGCGTCGACGCGGGCGCGTCCCGGGCGACCGAGAGGAGCGTCCCGTCGCCTCCCGCGATCAGGACGAGGTCGGACTGGCGCGCGATCTGCGCCCGCGGAAAACCCCCGGCGATCCCGAGCGCCCCGGCGGTTTCGTCGTCGAACAGGGTCTCGATTTTGCGCCGCGTGAGCGCCCGATGGAGCGAGCGGACCAGGCTGACCGCTTCCGTGGAAGCAACCTTTGCCACCAGCCCGACACGACGAAACCGCCGTCCGCGCGACCGCCTCTTTCGCACCATTCCGACATCTTAAAGGAGAGTCAGGAGCGCGAACATCGGCGCGAACACCGGAGCGCGAACACCGCGCGGATCCAGGCGACAGGCCGCGATGCGATGCGCGATGCGGCCGTGTCGCCTGCTTCAGAGTGAGCCCGCGGCTGCAAGGCACACGAGATCGCGCTTTTGTGACCCGCCCCGCCTCCCCCGCTCGTCTATCCTCCCCCCGATGCCCAGAACCCGCCTCGACCTCCTCCTGGTCTCCCGCGGCCTCGCGCCGACTCGCGAGAAGGCGCAGGGCCTCATCCTCGCCGGGCAGGTTACCGTCGAGGGGCGCCGCGTCGACAAGGCGGGAAGCCCGACGGCGGAGGACGCCGAGATCTCCGTCGCGGGCCCAGCGCATCCCTACGTCTCGCGGGGCGGCATCAAGCTCGCCGCCGCCCTCGACGCATTCGCGATGGACCCGGCGGGGCTCGTCTGCCTCGACGTCGGCGCCTCGACCGGCGGATTCACGGACTGCCTCCTCCAGCGCGGGGCGGCCCGCGTCTACGCCATCGACGTCGGCTACGGACAGCTCGACGCCCGCCTGCGTGCGGACCCCCGAGTGGTGCTGCGCGAGAAGGTCAACGCCCGCGCGCTCTCGGCAGACGACGCACCGGAGCCGGCGGCGCTGGCGGCGCTCGATCTCTCCTTCATTTCCGCGCGCCTGGTTCTCCCCGCCGTCGTCGCGCGAATGGCTCCGGGCGCGGCCGCGGTCGTGCTGGTGAAACCGCAGTTCGAGGCAGGACGCTCTGAGGTCGGCAAGGGCGGCATCGTCCGGTCGCAGGACGTGCGCGAACGGGTGGTGCGCGAGATCGAGCAGTTCGCGGTCGATCGAGGGCTCATCTCTCTCGGGGCCATCCCGTCGCCGATCCGGGGCGCGCGCGGAAACCAGGAGTTCCTGCTCGGGCTTCGGCTTCCGGGCTGACTCTCTGACTATCTGACGGGCCCGCCCCGCGGCAGGAGCCCGCCCCTCGGAACGATCAGGACCTTGACTGAGCCTTCGGGGTCTCGGGCGCGGGCGAACGCCTCTTGCGCCTCTTCGATCGGGAACCTGTGTGTGACGAGGTCCTCGACCGCCACGCGTCCGGACGCGATGAGGCCGAGCGCCGCGCGCGTGTCGTGCGGGCCGCAGGAGTAGGAGGGCACCAGCCGGACCTCCCGGAAATAGAGGTCGTGCGGAGAGAGCCTCAGCTCTTCCCCGGGCGCTGCCATCGTGAAGAGAAGAAGCGTCCCGCCGGCGGCGACCACAGAGGATGCCTCGGCAATCACGTCGGGCTTTCCCGGAGAGACGAAGACGAAGTCGAACCCCTTGCCGTCCGACGCGCGCCGCGCTCCGGCGGAAAGCGCTTCCCGCGAGACGTCGATCGCGTCCGCGGCGCCCGAGGCGAGAGCGACGGCGATTCGGGATCTCACCCGGTCGGCGACGGCGATGCGCGCGGCCCCGGAAGCCGCCGCGAGGCGCACGGCGAGCTGTCCGGCGGATCCCAGCCCGACGACGAGCGTCGTCTGCCCTTGCGCGAATCCGCCGCGCGAAAACGCCTTGACCACGGTGGCGAGGGGCTCGGTCCAGCTCGCCGCCTCGTCGGAGACGTGCGCGGGAATGTGGAGCGTGTCGCGCGCGAGGTTGCCCGCGGGGACCCGGACGAGCTCCGCCATGCCGCCCGGCTCGAGGCGCGACGCGCGCCACTCCGGGCAATGCACGTATCGCCCGCTCGCGCACGCCTCGCAGGCCAGGCAGGGGGCGTGGTGATGCGGGACGATGCGGTCTCCTGGCGCAAACCCCTCGACGCCGTCGCCCACCGATTCGATGACGCCCGCGACCTCGTGTCCGAGGATGGTGCCGGCCTTCCCCCGCACATACCAGTCGAGGAGGTCGGAGCCGCAGATTCCCGCCGCCGCCAGGCGCATCACGGCCTCGCCCGGCCCGGCCGTCGGTGCCGGCACCTCGGCGACCTCGATCCTTCCGTCGGCGTCCAGCCGCACCGCCTTCATCGCGCCCTCCGCTCATCGTGCATCGGGCCGCACGGCCGTACGACGTGCCGCAGACCTTCGCCCCGCGCCTGCGCCTCGAGAAATTCCGGGAGCCTTTCGAGCCCTCCGGTCGCGCTGACCAGCGGCAGGGGATCGATCTCCCCGGATGCCAGCAAGGCGAGCGCCTCCGCGGCCTCTGCCGGAGTGGAGTGAAAAGAGCCGATGAGCGAGATCTCCGCATAGTGAACCCGCGCGGCGTCAAACGTCGCGACGGCGCCCGGCGCACAGCCCCCGAAGAGCAGGGCGCGTCCGCCCGGCGAGACCAGGAAGGGAAGGCGCGACCACACCTCCGCGTCGCCGGTCGCGTCGACGGCGAGCGAGGCGGCTTCGGGACTCTCCTTTCCGTCCGCTCCGACCTCGACGAACCGGGCGCCGTACCGTTCCGCCATCGCGCGTCGCTTTGTGCGCCGCGCGAGGATCGTGCAGGGGACGCCGAGCCGTCGCGCGGTCGCCGCCCAGAGAAACGCGAGCGCTCCGGCGCCGTAGACGAGGAGCGTCGCTCTCTGCGGCGGAAGGGGAAGGGGCCCGAACCGGTTCCAACCGTGCAGAACCGACGCCAGAGGATCGACGAAGGCCGCCGCGGCGTCGGAGAGACCGTCGGGTACCCGGTGCAGGTTCGCGCGGACGACGGACGCCGGGATCCGGACGTACTCCGCGAACGCTCCCCACGTCTGATCGGCATGGCCTTCCGCGCAGAGGTTCGAAAAACCGCCGGCGCATTCCGCGCACGCTCCGCACGGCCCCGAGATGCCGGGGACAACGCGCGCGCCGACGAGAGACGGATCGACGCCTTCGCCCACGGCAACGATCTCGCCGCAGAGCTCGTGCCCCATCGTCCGCGGAAGCGCGATCCGCGCATGCCCGCGCTTGACGAGCTTGATGTCGGTGCCGCAGATGACCGCCGCGAGGACGCGCGCGACCGCCTCGCCCGGAGCGGGGCTCGGGATCGGCAGCTCACGCGCTCCGTAGTCGCCGATTCCCTTCTGGACGAAGGCTCTCAAGCGGGAGAGCGGCGGCGGCGGCGGCGGCGCCGCAGACGGCTCATGCCCGCGAAGAAGCGCGTCACGCCTTTCGCTCTTCGACGTAGCGGGCGAGTTCCGGAAGCCGACCTCCGCGGCCGGGAAGGCTTCGCGTCGACTCGACGGCCCGCTCGATCTGCTCGCGCAGCATGGAGCGAGAGCGCTCGACGCCCCAGACGACGGGGAACGTGGCCTTGCCGGCCGCCGCGTCCTTGCCGGCCTGCTTGCCCAGGGTCGCCGCGTCCGCCTCGACGTCCAAGAGATCGTCCTTGATCTGGAACGCCAGCCCGACCGCGCGGCCGTACGTTTCCAGCGAGCGGAGCACCTCCCGCGGAGCTCCCGAGAGGATCGCGCCGACCGCGAGTGCCGCCCGGATGAGACGGCCCGTCTTGTTCTCATGGATGGAAAGCACGAGCGATTCGGTCGGGTTCGGCTGATCTTCCGCCTCGAGGTCCGCGGCCTGCCCGCCGATCATGCCGCGCGTCCCGATCGCCTCGACGACCGTTTCGAGGACCCGGATCTTGGCGGCGGCGAACTCGCCCCCCTCGGGGTAGCGCGCGAGAGTGCCGAGCCCGTGGGTCAGGAGCGCGTCGCCCGCCAGGATCGCCGTGGCTTCGCCGAACTGGACGTGGCAGGTCGGAACGCCGCGCCGCAGCTCGTCGTTGTCGAGCGCCGGGAGGTCGTCGTGGATCAACGAGTACGTGTGGATCATCTCGAGACCGCACGCGGGCGCGAGGAGGCGGCCCGGCGGCGCGCCCGCGGTCTCTCCCGCCGCGAGGCAGAGGATCGGCCGCAGGCGCTTCCCGCCCGCAAACACGGAGTGGCGAATCGCGCGATGCAGCGTCTCCGGCCAGACCCCCTCTCCCGGGAGCAGCCGGCCGAGCTCTTTGTCGAGCTCCTCGCGCTGTGAGGCCAGAAACAGGGAGATGTCAGTCGCGGTCGTCGCCATCCTCGTCCTCTTCCCCGTCCAATCGCGGAGCCGCGCCCGCGTCCGCGAAGGTCTCCGTCTTCCACTCGCCCGCTGCGTTCTTCAGGACGACGTCGACGGACTTCTGCACGTCCGTCAGCTTTGCGTCGCAGAATCTCGCGAGCGTCATCCCCTCCTGGAACAGCTCGAACTGGCGCTCGAGCCCGAGCCCGTCCGACTCGATCTCGCTGACGATCGCCTCGAGGCGGTCCATGGCCTCCTCGAATGATTTTTCCTTCTTCGGCCGGCTGCTCATGCGTCCTCCTCGAACAGGGGCCCCAGTGCCCCGAACTGTGTGACGCCTTCCCCGGAGTCCGTACCCTTCCGGCGGCGCAGCGCGGCGCCGCGCTCCCCGACGATCGCGGAAATCTGTCCCTCCGAGACTCTTACCCGAATCCGGTCTCCCACGCGCACTTCCGACGCGGAGAGGAGCGGAGAAGATCCTCCCTCCCGATACGCCACCGCGTACCCGCGGGCGAGAACCGCCAGAGGGCTCACGAGCTGAAGCTTCTCCGAGGCGGCCGAGAGGCGTGCACGGCCGCGCTCTCCGGTGCGGACCATCGCGCGGACGAGATGTGAACGGAGACCTTCAACCTGGTCCCGCTTGCGAGCGAGCTCCGCACGGCGCGGAAAGGCGCGGAGAGACTCGAGTGCCCGCGCGATGCGCTCCGCGTATTCCGCGGGCCGCCTCTCCAGGATCGCCGCGAGCGCGCCGCGGCTCTGGATGACGCGTTCGCGCTGTTCGCGAAGGCGGTAGCGGAACGCGAGAAGGCCTTCCGCCCGCGACAGGCGCGCCAGGTCACCGCGACGGCCCGAGAGGAACACGGTCATCGCGCGGCGGATGCGCGCGCCCGCCCCCGTCACCCGGCGCCGCAGCTCCTCTTTTTGGGCGACGACCTGTTCGGCCGCGGCCGAGGGGGTTGCCGCCCTCAGGTCGGCGACGAAGTCGGAGATCGTCCAGTCGGTCTCATGGCCGACGGCGGAGATCGTCGGAATGCGGCACGCGGCCAGGGCGCGCGCGACGCGCTCGTCGTTGAACGCGGCGAGGTCCTCCGCGGAGCCTCCCCCGCGGGCGACG
The DNA here is from genome assembly GCA_038229875.1 of Thermoanaerobaculia bacterium. Lineage (GTDB taxonomy): Bacteria > Acidobacteriota > Thermoanaerobaculia > UBA5066 > Gp7-AA6 > JALYUA01. Next base: position 24,409 of record JBBROA010000023.1, read on the forward strand.
ATCAGGACGTCGAAGCCCCCCTGCCTCGAGAACGCGCGGATGCCTTCCGCGATCTCCGCCGCCGCTTCGGCGCCCTGCACGCGCGCGGGGTAGAGAGTGATCGAGAGCCCGTCGAACCGCCGCCGCACGACGTTCAAGATGTCCCGGATCGCGGCGCCGTCCGGTGACGTGACGATCGCGATGCGGTTCGGAAGCATGGGAATCGGCCGCTTGCGGGATTTCTCGAAGAGACCCTCCGCCGCGAGCTTTTCCTTGAGCTGCTCGAACGCGAGCTGCAGAGCGCCGGCGCCGACCGGCTCGAGCGCGACCGCCTTGATCTGGAATTTCCCCTGCGGGGCCCAGAGATCGAGGGATCCGCGGACGACCACTTCCTGCCCTGCTTTCGGCTGGAACGGCACGCGCTTCAAATCCGACGCGAAGAGGATCGCCGAGAGACAGCCGGTGCGGTCTTTCAGGCTGAAGTAGGCGTGGCCGCCCCGGATTTCCCAGCGGCTGATCTCGCCCACGACGGAGATGTCTCGCCACGAGGTCCGCAGCGCCTGCCCGACTTCCGCGAGGAGCTCGGAGACGGAGTAGGGCCGCGGACGGAGGGGCGAAGGCGATGGAGAGGCGGACACACCGTCATCTTACTTGCGGGAGTGCGGGAAATTCCGCGTGAGGTGAGAAGGAAGAGTTCAGTTCTGAGCGGGTTCCTCTCTCCCGTTGGTCGCCCGGCTTCCCCGTTCGTCGAACGCCCTCGAGAACGGAACTGCCAGGATCAGGAGAGTCGCCATCTCGATCTCCGTGTCGCCGAAGTTGTATTCGAAGAGTCCCGCGATAAAGAGCGCGACTCCGGCGAGCCACGCACCGGCGAGGAGCGCCGCCCGGTCGGGACGCCGCTCGCGACGAAGCGCCCGCCCCGTGTGGAAGAAGAAGATTCCCATCAACGCGAGATACGAAGCGCACGCGAAGAGGCCATTGGACGCGGCGATCTGAACGATGTTGTTGTGGAGGTGCGGGACCCGCCAGTCGCGGGCGTCCGGGTCCCGGTAGAACGGGTACAGCGGGCGCACCTGATCGGGGCCGATCCCGAAGACCGGCGAGTCGGCCACCATGCGCACCCCCGCCCGCACCATCAACACGCGGTCCCAGTTCGAGCCGTCGCGGAGGTCTCCAATCGAGGCGAACCGCGCCCTCACCGAGCCCGGGACGACGAAAAAGAGGGCGACGAGCGCCGGCGCGAGGAAAAGGAGACCTCGAGGTTTCCGAACCAGGACGTAGGACACCGCCGCGGCTAGCCCACCCACATAAGCGTTTCGCGTGAAGGTGAGCACCATCGCCGCGAACGGCACCACCGCGAGAGCGCCCGCGATGCGCCAGCGCCTCCGTTCCTCGAGGGCGAATCCGGCGAGGAGGCAGGCGGCGATCATCGTCAGGCCCGAGTACGTCATCCAGTGCGAGAGGCCTCCGCGGAGGCGGCGGTACAAATCGTCGCCGCCGTGGGTGAACTCCCAGAAACCCGCGAACGCCAGGATCAGGCCGCTCGCGGCGATCGCGAGGAACACGGCGCGCGCGCGTTCGATGCCGTCGACGAGGTCCATCGTGATCGGTATCAAGAGCAGAAGAGAGATCCCGGCGAGATGCCGCACGCTCTGGGCCGGATCTCGCGAGAAGATCGTCGACAGGATCACGAAGAGCGCGTACCCGCCCGCGGCGACGGACAGAGGAGAGAGGAAGGTCCGTCTCGCTCCTTCGTCGCGCCGGGCCGAGGCCGCCCACCCGAGCGCCAGGATGCCGAACGCGAAATAGGCGGGTGAGATCCTGGAGGTTAAAAAGGCGAAGAGAACGAGGAAGAAAAAAAGAAAGCTGCGGAGACTCAGCGCGCCTCCGAGCCCGGGAGCGCTTCGTCGACGAGCATGACCGGGATGTCGGAAACGATCGGGTACACGAGATCGGCCTGCTTCGAATAGAGCCCGGAGGTCACGACCGGCTCTTCGTCGCGGAACTTCTCCCGGTACTTGTCGACCAGCTTGCGGGCCACGTCAGGCTTCAGCTCGATCAGCTCGAGCGGCCCCTTGGTTTTCGGACAGACCAGGATCGCGAGAAGCTCCGGGTCGACGGCCATGGTGATCCTCCCGGACCGAGTATAGCTATCCGCTGTCGGCCGGCGGCTGACAGCTGATAGCTTTTTCACATGCGCGTCTTAAACCTCGTCGCGGGCCAGAAATGGACCGGCACGGCCGCCGTCGTCTTCGATCAGACGGCGGCGCTCGTCGCACGCGGCGTCGAGGCGCAGTTCGGGTTCGTCTGCGACAGTCCGCTCGCCGAGCGGCTCTTTCCGCTCGGCTGGGCCCGGCCCATCCTGCGCCCTCTGCGGGGGCCCCTCGACTACGTGCGGGAGATCCGGCGCCTGTCGGAAACCCTGGGCCGCGAGCCGTTCGACGTCGTGCATGCCCACGGGACCCACGATCACCACGTCGCGGCGTGGGCCGTCTCCGGCCGGCGGCCGCGTCTCGCGCGAACTGTCCACAACACGCGCCACGCGCGTCGGGACCCGGCGACGCGCTGGCTCTTCCGGAGAACGGAAGCCTTTGCGTTCGCCAACTCGGAGATCGCCGCCCGCTTCGGGCAGCCCGAAGGCGAGATCCAGTCGCCGGTCGTCGACACCGCGCTCTTCCATCCGGCGCAAAAGGAGCCCGGTGAAAAGTCAGTCGCCGGGATCACGGTCGGGACCGTCGGCAAGATGGCGGAAGGACGCGGGCACCGCGCGGCGATCGCGGCGGCGGCGCCGTTCTCCGACGTGACGCTGGTCCACGTCGGACACGGCGAGCTGTTGCCGGCCCTGAAGAGCCTCACGGCGGCGCTGAAATCTGGAGAACGCAACCGCTGGACGGGATACCAGGAGGCGAGCCTCCCCGATCTCTACCGCTCGTGGGATGTGTTTCTCTTCCCCGCGTCGGGGAGCGAACAGGGTCAGCGCGCGATCCTGGAGGCCATGGCTTCGGGACTTCCCGTCGTGGCTGTCGAGGTGCCGGGAGTGCGCGACCTGATGACGGACGGCAGGGAAGGGCTCGTCGTCTCCGAGAACGGGATTTCTACGGCACTCGCGCGGCTGGCCTCCGACCCGGGGCTGCGGCGGGAGATGGGAGCGCGCGCCAGGGACAGATCGCTCGCCTTCACCCCGGCCGCTTACGCGGAGAAAGCGGCTGCCTTCTACGAGGGGCTGCTCCGGAAACCGGTCAGCCCTCGAGGACCTTGAGAACGTCCTGCGGGTGCGTCGCGGGGCTGACCGTCGGATATGCCTCGCGGATCTTCCCGTCCGGCCCGATCAGGTAGCTGATGCGGCTCGCGCTTCCGGCGTCCGCCGACGCGCAGGCTCCGTAGGCGAGCCCGATCTCGCGGTTGACGTCGCAGAGCAGCGGAAATGGAAACGAGTACTTTTTCGCGAAGCGGGCGTTCGCCTCGACGGTGTCGAAGGACGCCCCGAGGATGTCGGTTTCGTTTTTCTGGAAATCGGCGTAAAGGTCGCGGAACCCGCTCCCCTCCCGCGTTCAACCGGGGGTGTCGGCGCGCGGATAGAACCAGAGGATGACGTTCCGGCCGCGGTAGTCGGACAAACGCCTCGTCGCTCCCGTGTGGTCCGCGATGGAGAAATCGGGTGCGGAATCGCCAACGTTCAACATGCGCCGGATGATACCGCGCCGCAGAAAACGGATCAGCCCCATTTCGCCTCCGGTTCCCGCCCCGGGCCCGCGGGCGCGGCGCTTCCGGGCACGGCACTCGCGGGGGCGGAGGGCAACACGACCGCCCATCCGAGCTTCTCGAATCGCCTCCATTCCCAGAGGCGCGCCCACTTCAGAAACGTCCCATAGGCCTGGAGGCCGCACAGGACGAGCCCGTGCGTTCCATCCAGGAAGCCTCCCTGGAAAACGTACGTGCGGAAGAACCGCCACAGGGATCGAAACACGATCGTCAAAACACCCGCCGAGCGGCCCGCGCGATAGAGGTCCGCCGCTCCCCAGAGCGAGTAGCGGTGCAGCTTCTCGAGGTAAGCGCCGAAGGAACGGAACGTGAAGTGAACCAGAGGAGTTTCGAGCGTCGGCGGGTGCCCCGCCACTTTCATGTCGGCGTGCACGCTGCGCTCCGGGTAGGTTGCGGTGTCGCGCCGCACGAACCGGACGAGCCGGTCGGACCCCCACCCCGAGTGGCGGATCACACGTCCGAGAAAGACGTTCTCCCTGCGAAGGAGGTACTGGTCGGCAGGGGGACCCGCCGCGAGGAGATCGTTGATCTCGCGGGCCAGCCCCGCCGGGACCCGCTCGTCCGCATCGACGATCAGAACCCAGGGGTGGCGCGCCTGGTTCATCGCCCAGTTGCACTGCGGCCCGTTCCCGAGGTACTCGTGGGTCAGGACGCGCGTGCGCGGCGTCGCGGCCGCGAGCGAAACGGTCCGGTCCGTCGAGCCCGAGTCGACGACTAGGATCTCATCGGCAAACGCGAGCGTTGCGAGGCACTCGCGGATGTTCGACTCCTCGTTCAAGGTCGGAACGATTGCGGTCAGGGTCTCGCGGGGCATGACGTCCTGCTAGTCGACTCGGACCTGGACCCTCTCGATCGCGGTCGCCTTTCCGGTCGCTTCGTCGACGCCGACGACGACTCCCGAGAGGCGGATGTCCTTCTTCGCGGTCTCGAAGGAGCGCGGGGTCTGGGACAGGAACTTTTCGATGATCCGGTCCTTCGAGAATCCGATGATCCCCTCGTAGGCGCCCGTCATCCCGACGTCGGAGAGGTACGCGGTCCCGCCCGGGCGAATCGTCTCGTCGGCGGTCGCGACGTGCGTGTGGGTCCCGACAACGGCGGAGACGCGGCCGTCGAGATACCAGCCGATTGCCATCTTCTCAGACGTCGCTTCGGCATGGAAGTCGACGAAGATCACCTTCGCGTCCATTTTTGCGATCTCCTCGTCCGCGACCCGGAACGGAGAGTCGGCGTTGACGGGCATGAACACCTGGCCCTGGAGGTTCAGCACCCCGACGGGAACGCCCCCCGCCGTCGTCTGGACCGTGGAGCCGCGCCCCGGGTTTCCCGGCGGGTAATTTGCGGGACGGAGGAGGCGATCGGACGAATTCAGCGTGTCGTAGATCTCCCGCTTGTCCCAGATGTGGTTGCCGGAGGAAAACACGTCGATCGGCATCCTCGAGAGGTCTTCGAAGAGGTCCACCGTCAGACCGAAGCCGCCGGCCGCATTCTCGATGTTCACGATCGTGAAGTCGATGCGGTGCCGGTCGATGACGCCGGTCAGCGCGTCCGCCAGCGCCCGCCGCCCCGGCGAGCCCACGACGTCTCCGATGAAGAGGATGTTCATGGGGCGGGAATTGGAAATCGAGAGCCGACCGACCAACGGGAGGGAGTCGGCCGCGGTACTCCGCGGTCAACTAAATAGAACATCGACCGGCCCGGCTTTTCGATTCCCCATTCCCGACTCCCGATTCCCGGCTCCGTCAGCTCCGTCACCTCGCGTACTCCACCGACCGTGTCTCCCGGATCACCGTGACCTTGATCTGGCCGGGATACTGCAGCTCGGCTTCGATCTTCTTGGCGACGTCGCGGGAAAGCCAGAGCGCTTCGTCGTCCGTGACCCGCGTCGCCTCGACGATGATCCGAAGCTCCCGCCCGGCCTGGACCGCAAACGCCTTCTGGACTCCCTTGAACCCGTCGGCAATGTGTTCGAGCTTCTCGAGCCGTTTGACGTAGGTCTCGAGGATCTCGCGCCGGGCACCCGGTCGGGCCGCAGAAAGGGCATCCGCGCCATTGACCAGAACCGCCTCGAGCGACCGCGGCTCGTAGTCCCCGTGGTGACACTCCATTCCGTGGATCACGGCGTTGCTCTCGCCGAACTTCTTCAACACCTCGCGCCCGAGCTCGAGGTGGGTTCCATCCATTTCGCGGTCAATCGCCTTGCCGATGTCGTGCAGCAAGCCCGCGCGCTTGGCGACCTCAACGTCTCCGCCGAGCTCGGCCGTCATGTTCGTCGCGAGCCAGGCGACTTCCTTGGAGTGCTGGAGCACGTTCTGTCCGTACGAGGTCCGGTACTTCAGGCGCCCGAGCAGCTTGATGAGCTCGGGATGGAGGTCGGGGATGCCGAACTCGAGAGCCGTCGCCTCCCCCTCCTGCCGGATCTTTTCCCAGAGCTCGGACCGCACCTTCTCGACGACCTCCTCGATACGGGCGGGGTGGATTCGTCCGTCGACGATCAGCTTCTCGAGCGCGAGGCGGGCCACTTCGCGGCGAAGGGGCTCGAACGCGCTGATGACGATCGCCTCCGGAGTGTCGTCGATGATGAGGTCGACCCCCGTTGCCGCCTCGAGGGCCCGGATGTTGCGGCCTTCGCGGCCGATGATCCGCCCCTTCAGGTCATCCGACGGCAGCTCGACGACCGACACGGTCGCCTCGACCACGGTGTCCGAGGCGAGCCGCTGGATCGCCATTCCGATGATGTGCCGGGCCTTCTGCGTCGACTGCTCGATCGCTTCTTCCTCGATGCGGCGCATGAGGCCCGCGGCTTCGACCCGCGCCTCGTTCTCGATCGACTTGACGAGCTGGTTGCGCGCGTCGACGGAGGTCAGACCGGAGATCTGTTCCAGCCGCTTCTTCTGCTCGTCGACGAGCCGGTCGGCCTCGACCTTCGCCTCGTCGACCTTGCGCTGGCTTTCGCCGACCGCGCGCTCCTTGCGGTTGTACTCCTCTTCCCGGCGCTCCTGGGCCGCGAGCTTCCGGTCGAGGTTCTCCTCCTTCTGGAGGACCCGCTTCTCGAGCGCCTGGATTTCAACGCGCCGGGCCGCGACCGTCTTGTCGAACTCGGCCCGGGCGGCAAGGACGTTTTCCTTGGCCTCGATCGAGGCCTCACGGAGTCGCGCCTCGGCCGTCTTGGACGCGTCGGAGAGGACGCGGTCGGCTTCGATCTTCGCGGCCGCGTGACTGACGGCGAATCTCTTCTTCAGTCTGGCGTACGCGACCGCGCCGATCACGCCCCCGAGGACGAGACCGATCGCGATCGCGATCGCGATGCTTGATCCCATGGTCGGCTCCCCTTCTCCCGCGGGGCGCCGAAGTCGAGTCGGCTATCTGCTAACCGCTAAAACGTCAAACGCGCGACGCCAAACATGCCTGAGCGTCCGGAAGTCTTTTTCCCGCCTCAATTCTGATTTCGGGTTTCCACTACTTCCACTACCGATGCGACCGCTCGTCCGTTTGGTGTCCCCGGGATCGGTCCCGGGGCGCCGACGCCTCTTCTTCAGCTGCCCAGAGCGGCGTCCAGTTTCTCTATGAGACGCTCCGCCCGCGCGACGGCGTCGGTCGGGGCGTCCTTCCGCGTTCTCTCCCGCTGATGCAGGTCATCCGAGATGTTCAGGGCGGCGAGGATGGCAATTTTTGTCGTGTCGACTGTTGCCGTCTTCTCCGCGACTTCTTTCATTCTGGAGTCGACGAATCGGGCCAGGTCGTGAATGTACGTGCTGTCGCCCTCGGCCCGGACGTTGTACGTCTGGCCGAAAATTTCTACCTGGGTGACGCTGCCCCTTCTGTTCAACGGAGGCAGACTCCTTTCGTGGGGTGCAGTCTATTCTCTGTCCTCCAGCGGAGTCAATGAGTTAGCTGTCAGCCGTCAGCTGTGAGCTCTCATCGCGGAAGAACGGTAAAAACGCTCTCGGCCGAGGCAGTACTGAAGGATCCGAGATCGGCGCAATCTTCGGCCGAGCGGCGGGATCGGGATTGACTGATAGCCGACGGCTGACAGCTGACAGCTACTTCTCCTCCGCCGCCTCGAGCGAGTGGATGAGCTTCTCCAGGCGCTCGCGGACGGTCTGCTGGTCTTTCTCGAGCCGCTCGACGGATCCCCGTGCGTCGCCCGATTCCTTCTCGGCTTTTCGCGCGGACGCAAGGTCGGTCCGCAGCCGTTCGTTGTCGCTCGCCAGCGTCTGGAGACGTCCGAGCAGCTTTTCGATCTTGCGGTCCAGGGCGTCGAAGATCTTCGTGTTCACGTTGTCCATGAGCTCCCGCCTCCCGCGGGTTCGTTCTAAAAAGTCACTCCAAAGCGTTCCTGGAGGGCCGCCGCCAGGCGGTCCCTCTCGCGGTTCACATCGTCAGAGGTCAGCGTCCGATCGGCAGACCGGAACGTCAGTCTCACGGTCGTCTTCGTCCGGTCCGCGGGGACGCTCGCCCCTTCGTACCGGTCCGCGACGCGGAAAGATTCGAGATCGAGCAGCGCCCGGTCGCGGATGAACGCGGCGATCTCGTCCCAGGGGACGGCCCGCGGCTGGGCAAACGAGAGATCCACTGCCACAGGCGGAAAGCTCGAATACGGCGCGTAGCGGCCGGCGCGGGGCCGGCTCGGGATTCTCTCGACCAAGAGCTCGCCGGCGAAGACGTTCTCGGGCAGGTTGCGTCGCTCGCGCTCTCCGCGGGAAAGCAGGCCCACGACCCCGAGAACACCGACGGGGGTCTCGACCCACGCGGCGGCGCCCCGGGCGAAGCCCGGCATCTCGGCCGGCTTCCAGCAGAGATCCTCGGCCGCGATCCAGGGGTCGACGACCCTCTCGACGATCCCCTTGGCGTCGAAGAAGTCCGCCGCGCGCAGATCGGCCGGTGCGCTCCAGTGCGGGCGCAACGTTCCGGCGAGCGCGAAGGCGAACCGGCGCGATTCGAGCGAGGGGGGATTTTCCGGGTCGCCGTCGGCCCTCCCGAACGCGCGGCCCACCTCGAAGAGCGCGGCATCCGGCCGGCCGTGCCGGGCGTTTGCGGACAGCGCGTCGAGAAGGCCCGGCAGAAGCGTCGCGCGCAGGTCCCGGCGCGTCTCGTCCAGGGGGTTCGCGACTGAGATCGATTTGCCCATTCCCGCAGCTTCGAGCCAGGGAGCAAACGGCGCTTCACTGACCTCGCGGTCGACGAACGGGTAGCCCACGGTCTCGTAGAGGCCCGCCGCAACCGCGCCGTCCGAGAGGCTGTCCTCGACAATCCTCCGGGGCTCGAGGTATCGGCCGGGGGCGGTGGCCGGAGGGACCCGAGACGGAAGGCGATCGTAGCCGTGGACTCGCAGCACCTCCTCGACCAGGTCGTCCTCGATGCGGACGTCGTGGCGCCGCAGCGGGATCTCGACCGCGATCCTGCGCCCGCGCACTTCCGGCGCGAAGCCGAGCCGCGCCAGGATCTCCGCCGCGGATTCGACCGTCAGAGTCGGATCGCCCGCCAGGAGCCTCAGCCGCGAGATCCTCAGGGCCGCGCGCCGCGTCTTGAACGGCGCGCCGCGCACGTCGAGGAATCCGGGCGCCATCGAGCCTCCGGCGGATTCGAGAATGAGATGAGCCGCGAGGTTCAACGCGCCCGGGATCGCCGCGATGTCGGCGCCGCGCTCGAACCGGTGGGAGGCGTCGGTGTGCATTCCGAGCCTGCGTGCGGTCCGCCGGATCGCGACCGGGTCCCACCAGGCCGCTTCGAGCAGGACGTGCCGCGTGTCCGATGTGACCGCGGTCTCCAAGCCGCCCATGATTCCGGCGAGAGAGACCGCGCGCTCCGCGTCCGCGACGACGACGTCGGAGGACTCCAGCCGGCGCTCGATCCCGTCGAGGGTCACGAGCGTCTCGCCGCGGCGCGCCTTCCGGACGATCAGCAGGCCTCCGCGGAGCTTCTCGAAATCGAACGCGTGGAGCGGCTGCCCGACCGCCCACAGGGCGTAGTTGGTGGCGTCGACCGCCGCGCTGATCGAATGGCTGCCGATCGCGGCGAGGCGAGCGACGACACGCTCGGGCGCCGACGCGTTGTGTACGCCGCGAACCAGAAGAGCGCCGAACCGGCGGCAGCGCCGCGGGACCGAGATCACGACCGACGTGAGCGACTCGACGGGTTCGCCGGAAGAAGGAGGCGGCGAAAACTCCGGGCCGGCGGTCGCGAGCGGGGTCGCCGAGAGGGCCGCGAGCTCGCGCGCGATCCCGAGATGACTCATGGCGTCGGGACGGTTCGGCGTGATCTCGACGTCGAAAACCGGGCCGCGGGCGCTCTCCTCGACCGACTCGACGGGAAGTCCCGCCTGGTCGAGCAGCGCGCGAGCCCGGTCGGCCGGCGGCGGCACAGCGAGGAACTCGTCGACCCACTCGAGCGCGAATTTCACGCCGTGTCTCCGAGCCGCCGGCCGGCGTACTGTCCCAGGAACCGCTCGTCCCCCTCGAACAAGAGCCGCAGGTCGGGAAACCCGTAGAGGAGGAGCGCAATGCGGTCGATGCCGCCGCCGAACGCAAACCCCGTGTAGGTCTCGGGATCGATCCCGGCGCGGACGAGCACGTTCGGATGGACGCAGCCGGCGCCCATGATCTCGATCCAGCCGGACCCCTTGCATTTCCCGCAGCCCGCGCCGCGGCAGAAGATACAGGTCATGTGAACGTCCGCGCCCGGCTCGACGAAGGGGAAGAACGTCGGGATGAACCGCGCCTTCGTCCCCGGGCCGAAGAGCTCCGACAGGAACGTCTCGACCGTTCCCTTCAAATCCGCGAGCGAGATTCCCCGGTCGATGACGAGAGCCTCGACCTGGTGGAAGACCGGCGAGTGCGTCGCGTCCACCTCGTCTTTCCGGTAAACCCGCCCCGGCATGATCATCCGCAGAGGCGCTCCCCGCTCGCGCATCGCGCGCACCTGGACGGGCGAGGTGTGCGTGCGGAGGAGGAGCGGCGACCGCGCCGGCAAGTCGAGGAAAAACGTGTCCTGCGTATCGCGCGCCGGATGCTCGGGCGGGAAGTTCAACGCCTCAAAATTGTGGAAGTCGTTCTCGATCTCCGGGCCGTCGGCGATCGAGTACCCCATTCTCAGGAAGATCTCCTCGATGCGCCGCCGGACGATCGTGAGCGGGTGCAGCGCCCCCGCCCGGGGACGGCGGCCCGGCAGGCTGACGTCGACGACGGCCGCTCGCTCCCGCGCCTCCGATTCGCGGCGGGAAACTTCTTCCGACAGGCGCCAGATCGCCTCCTCGATCTCCCGCTTCACGGCGTTCGCGCGGGCGCCGAAGCCGGCGCGCTCCGCCGGGGCAAGGTCCTTCACGCCCGAGAACAGGGCCGGCACGAGCCCCTTCTCGCGGCCGAGAAACCGCCCTTTAAGACGTTCGAAATCTCCCCGCGAGGAAATTTCGCCGGCCGCGGCTTCCCGGAACGCCGAGAGAACGCGCGAGATGGCGTCGTCTGCGCCACGATCGCGCGAGGGGGAACCGGGGTCTCGCCGACCCGCTTCCTCGTCATGCATCGGTCACCGTCCGTCCGCGGGCGCCCGCCGGCGCAAGCGGTCTCACGCCGTCGCCAGCGCCGCCTTGGCAACTCCCACGAGCTGGGAGAACGCTCCGGGATCAGTCACGGCGAGATCCGCCAGCATCTTGCGGTTGATGTCGTTTCCCGCCTTCTTCAGGCCGTCCATGAGCCGGCTGTACGAGATCTCGTTCTCCCGGGCGGCCGCGTTGATGCGGACGATCCAGAGGCCGCGAAAGTCCCGTTTCTTCGCCTTCCGGTCGCGGTAGGCGTACAGCAGCGACTTCTCGACCTGGAGCTTCGCCATCCGGTACGACTTGGATTTCGTTCCGTAGTAGCCCTTGGCGAGCGCCAGGGTCTTGGCCCGGCGGTTCTTTCTCTTATTCCCACGTTTGACGCGCGGCATTGGTGTTTCTCCCTATGGCGGGGAATCGGAAATCGGGACTCGGGAACCGGTGCACTCGAATGCGCCGTCCCGACCCGCTCCGAACCCCGGTTCGATTGACGATGACCGGTTCCGATTTCCGCCTTACGAGTTCGGCAGCATCTCCGCGACGCGCTTGTGGTCCGACTTCGAGACGAGGGTCGCCTGCGCGAGCCCGCGTTTGCGGCCGGCCGCCTTCTTCGTGAGGATGTGGCTCTTCATCGCTTTGGACCGCTTGAACGCGCCCGAGGCGGTCTTGCGAAACCGCTTGGCCGCGCCGCGGTGCGTTTTCAATTTAGGCATGTATTACTCCGTTTGCGAGAGTCCTGATTCCCGATCTAATTGACCGCGGATTACCGCGGCCGTCTCGCTCTCGTTGGTTGCTCGGCTCCCGATTCTTGTTGACCGCGGAGTACCGCGGCCGTTTCGCTCGTTGGTCGCTCAGCCCGCCGCCGCCGGCGCGGGCTTCTCCGGCTTCTCGTGCGCCTTGACGGGCGCCAGGATCTGGTAGAGGCGGTTTCCGAGCATCTCCGAGCGCGACTCCGCGGCCGCGCGGCCGGCGAGGTCCACCAGCAGACGGTCGAGCACCTTCTGGCCGTTCTCGCGGCGCGCCATCTCGCGTCCGCGGAACTGCACCGTGGCCTTGACCTTGTCCCCGTGGGCCAGGAACTTCAGGATGTTCTTGATCTTGAAGTCGTAGTCGTGGTCATCGATGTTCGGTCGGAATTTCACTTCTTTGACCTGTGTCGTTTTCTGTTTCTTCTTGGAGTCCTGCTGTTTCTTCTTCTGCTGATAGATGAACTTTCCGAAATTCATGATCCGGCAGACCGGCGGTACGGCGGTGGGCGCGATCTCGACTAAATCGAGCGTCGCCTCCCTCGCCTTCTGGAGCGCCTCGGCCATGGTCACCACGCCCAGCGCTTCTCCCGACTCTCCGATCAGGCGGACTTCCTTCCACCGGATCTGTTCATTGACTCGGATGCTTTTCTTGTCGATCTTTCACCTCCGCGAAAGCGCCCAGCTCTTTTTTCTTCTCCGCGATCGCCCGAACGGCGGCCGCGCCGAATTCGTCCAGCGTCATCGTCCCGGCGTCGCCGCCGTGGCGCAGGCGCACGGAAACCGTGCCCGCCGACGCCTCTTTTTCCCCGATCACCAGCATGCAGGGGACCTTCTGCATCTCGGCCTTGCGGATCCGCGCGCCGAGCTTTTCGTTCCGGTCGTCTGTTTCGATACGCAGTCCCAGGGTCTTCAGCCTGGTCATGGCGGAACGCCCGGCGTCCGAGAATTTGTCCGAAACCGGCAGCACCACCGCGTGCACCGGCGCGATCCAGAACGGGAAATTCCCCGCCGTGTGCTCGATTAAAATCGCGAGGAACCGCTCGAGCGATCCGAGGATCGCCCGGTGCAGGACGACGGGGCGGTGCCGGCCTCCGTCCTCTCCGATGTAGGAGAGGTCGAAGCGCTCCGCCTGCGAGAAGTCGCACTGGATCGTGCCGAGCTGCCAGCCCCGTCCGATCGCGTCCTGTACACGGAAGTCGATCTTGGGACCGTAGAACGCGCCGTCCCCCGGCGTGACGACGAATTTCCGGCCGGCGCTCTTCAAGGCCGCGTCCAGGGCCGCTTCTCCGCGGTCCCACATATCGTCGGACCCGATCCGCTTCTCGGGCCGGAGGCCCAGGGAGATCTCGACCTCGTCGAAGCCGAAGTCGCTGTACACGCTGTCGATGAAGTCGAGAAAGCGGAAGATCTCGTCCTCGAGCTTGTCGATCGGCGTGAAGATGTGCGCGTCGTCCTGCGAGAACGTTCGGACGCGCGTCAGGCCGGCCGTGACTCCTGACCGCTCGTACCGGTGCAGACGCCCGAAGTCGGCGTATCGGACGGGGAGATCCCGGTAGGACCAATGCTTCTCGCGAAACATCAGGTAGTGACCGGGGCAGTTCATCGGCTTGACGCCGAACTCCCGCTCGTCGGTCCACGAGAAGTACATGTTTTCTTTGTAGTTGTCGTAGTGGCCGGAGATCTTGAAGAGCTCCACGTCGAAGATCTGCGGTGTGATCACCTCGTCGTACCCACGGAGCCTGTATTCCGCTCGAAGGTAGTCGAGGAGTTGCGTGTAGACGGCCGCGCCCTTGGGATGAAAGAACGGCGAGGCCGGGGCGAGCGGATCGAACGAAAAGAGGTCGAGCTCTTTGCCGAGCTTCCGGTGATCGCGGGCGCGGCCTTCCTCCAGCTTCTCGAGATACGCGTCGAGCTCCTTCTGCGTCAGAAAGGAGGCCCCGTAGATCCGCTGGAGCATCGGGTTGTGCTCGTCACCCTTCCAGTACGCGCCGGCAGTGTGCGTCAGTCGGAAGACGCCGAGCCGCCCCGTCGACGCGACGTGAGGGCCCCGGCAGAGGTCGACGAACTCGCCCTGCCGGTAGCAGGAGACCCGCTCCCCTTCCGGAATGCCTCGCGCGATCTCGACCTTCAGCGCATCGTTCTGCCTTTCAAAGATCGAGATCGCCTCGTCGATCGGCATCTCGAGCCGCTCGATCGGAAGGTCCTCCGCGATGATCTTCCGCATCTCGGCTTCGATCGCCGCGAGGTCCTCCGGCGTGAACGGGCGTTCCGGGTTGAAGTCGTAGTAGTAGCCGTTCTCGATCGGCGGGCCGATGCCGATCTGGACGTCGGGGAAGAGACGCTTGACGGCCTGCGCCGTCAGGTGCGCCGTCGAGTGGCGATAGATCGGCACGGCATCCGGCGACTTCGCCGTGATGATCTCGATCGACGCGTCCGACTCGATCTGCGTCTTCAGGTCCGCCACGCGGCCGTCAATCTTGCCCGCCCACGCGTCTTTGGCGAGGCGCGGCCCGATCGACGCGGCGACGTCGCGCACTGTGGTCCCATGAGGGATCGACCGCCGCGAGCCGTCCGGCAATGTGATCGTGACCGCGTTCACCGAGGCTTCCATGTCTTGTGCGACTTCCTTTTCGTTCCGTCCGTTGCCCGAAAAAGCAAAAACGCGGGTCACCCCGCGTCATTTTCGATCTCCGAATCCCAGACGAGTTGACCGCGGAGTACCGCGGCCGTCTCGCTCCTTCGTCGCTCGGCATGGTAGGCGCTAACGGGATCGAACCGTTGACCTCTACAGTGTGAATGTAGCGCTCTACCAGCTGAGCTAAGCGCCTTCGGGAGCGACGATTGGTAGGCTCGAGCGGATTTGAACCGCTGACCCCCACAGTGTCAATGTGGTGCTCTCCCCC
>JBBROA010000024.1:0-38763 GCA_038229875.1 Thermoanaerobaculia bacterium
CCGACTAGGTCTCCCTCGCCGCATCGAACGGGCCCGCAGACCCGGCTGCCGCTCCTCCTGCTGGCAGTCACCGCCGCGGCCCTCGTTTACCGCCTCGTCACCGGGATCGCCGACCGAGGCGCGGGAGAAGGGGGCGGGGGCATCGTCCGCTGGCGCCCGATGACCTCCGCGGCAACGGCCGCCTCCGCGGCCGCGATGCCCGTGCTTTACGACTTCACGGCCGCCTGGTGCCCCCCCTGCCGGCGGCTCGACGCGGAGGGATGGAACGACACGACGATTGCCGCGCGCGTCAATTTCGAGTTTGTCCCGGTGCGGGTCATGGATCGCCAGAGGGAAGACGGTAAGAACACGGCCGCGATCGACGCCCTCCAGCGGAAGTACAAGATCACTTCGTTTCCCACCCTGATCGCCGCCGATGGTTCCGGGCGGGAGCTCGCGCGGATGGAGGGCTACTCCGGAAAAGCAGCGCTGGAGGCGTTCTTGAAAGACGCGAAGAAAGGCAAGTAGCCTCGGGCGTTCAGTTCTCGGTTTTCAATTTCTCGGCGGATGCGGGGCGCGGCCCTGGCTCCGACGCCGCCGGCGCGAGCTCGGCGAGGAACCGACCCGTGACGCTCTCGGAGACCCGGCGCACGTCCTCCGGCGCCCCTTCGGCGACGATCCGGCCTCCGTCGCGCCCCCCGCCCGGCCCGAGGTCGATCAGCCAGTCCGACGCGGCGAGAAACTGCAGGTTGTGCTCGACGGCGATCACCGAGTGCCCGAGCGAGATCAGCCGGCGGAGGGTCTTCAGCAGACGCTCGACGTCCTGTGAGTGCAACCCGGTCGTCGGCTCGTCGAACAGGAAAAGCGTCCCGCGCGAGGTCGCGGGACGGATCTCGAGGAACGACGCGAGCTTCAGCCGCTGCGCTTCTCCTCCGGACAGGGTCGCCGTGGGCTGGCCCAGCTTCACGTAGCCGAGGCCGACCTCGATCAGGGGCGCGAGCCGCTTTCCGATCCGCGGCTCTTCGCCAAAAAACGTCCCCGCGTCCGACACGGTCATGTCGAGCACGTCTCCGATGCTCTTTCCCCGGTAGCGGACGGCGAGGACCCGGCTCTGAAACCGGCGGCCGTCGCACGCCTCGCAGCGCACGGTGACGTCGGCCAGGAACTGCATGTCGATCGTCTGCCAGCCCGTTCCCTTGCACGCTTCGCAGCGGCCGCCCGCGGAGTTGAACGAGAAATCCCGCGCCGTGATCCCGCGGGTGACCGCGCGTCCGCTTTTCGCAAAAAGCTGGCGAACGTCGTCCCAGGCCTTCATATACGTGACGGGGTTCGACCGCGCGGAACGGCCGAGGGGCGACTGGTCCACGAACTGGATGTCGACGACCGACTCGGTCCCTTCCACGCGGTCATGCTCACCGACCTCGCAGGAGACGACGCCCTTCACCCGCCGCGCGTAGGAGTTGTAGAGAATGTCGCGCACGAGCGTCGATTTTCCCGATCCCGAAACGCCCGAGACGGAGACGAGCCGTCCGAGCGGAAAGCGAACGGTCAGATTTAAAAGGTTGTGCTCCCGCGCCCCGACGACCGTCAAGGCGCCTTCGGCGCGGCGAAATGCCACGATGCGTCCGCCGCGGCCGCCGCCGGGCCTCCCGGCGGCCTCCGGGGCCGCGGGATCGTCCGACCGCGCCAGGCGGCGCGCGAGCTGGGCGCCGGTGGCGGAAGAGCGCACGCGCGAGAGCGCGCGCGGCGTGCCCTCGAAGAGCAGCCGCCCGCCGAGGGTTCCGGCGCCGGGTCCGAGATCGATGACGTGGTCCGCGGTCTCGATCACCTCGGGGTCGTGCTCCACGAGCACCACCGTGTTGCCGCGGTCCGCGAGCCGCCGCAGGATGCCGAGCAGCCTCCGGGTGTCCGCCGCGTGCAGGCCGATCGTCGGCTCGTCGAGGACGTACATCGTCCCCGTCAGCGAGCCGCCCAGCGCCGAGGCGAGCCCGATCCGCTGCGCTTCGCCGCCGGAGAGCGTTCGCGCCGAGCGCGAGAGCGTCAGGTAGTCGAGACCGACGTCGTTCATGTAACGGACGCGCGCCTTGAGCTCCGCGACGACCGACGAAAGCCTGGCCTCTTCCGCGGGAGAGAGGTTCAGGCTCTCGAACCAGGCCTGCAGGTCCGACAGCGGCATTTCCGCCAGCTCCGAGATGGTCTTGCCTCGAAAGAGAACGGACAACGCCGCAGGGCCGAGCCGCGCGCCGCGGCACTGCGGACACAGCGTGTACGCGCGATAGCGGGCGAGCAGCACCCGGACGTGGATCTTGTAACGCTTGGTCTCGAGCCACTCGAAGAAGCCGTGGACCCCGTAGAACTCGCCGCGGCCGCGGTAGAGAACCTCGCGCTCATGCGTCGACAGCCGCTCGACGGGCACGTCCGTCCGGACGGAATAGAGCCGGCACGCGCGGAAGAGGTCGTCGTAGGTGGATTCGTACGCGGGGGTGTTCCAGGGCGCGATGGGGCGGTCGGAGAGCGTCTGGCCCGGATCGGGAATCACCTTTTCGAGGTCCACGCCGATCACGCGCCCGAAACCCTGGCAGGCCTGGCACGCGCCGAGCGGCGAGTTGAACGCGAAGAGGGCGGGCGTCGGGTCGCGAAAGTCGACGCCGCATTTCGGGCAGTGAAGCCCCCGCCGGAACGTCCGCGCACGGTCCGCGAAGTGCGCCGAAAGACAGCCGGCGATCGAGAATCCCGTCTCGACCGCGGCGGCGATCTCCAGCCGCGATTCGGAGCGGACCACGAACCGGCCGACGACGATGCGCAGCTTCCCCTCGGAATCGACGAGATTCGCGATGTCGTCGCCGATCTCCACGGTCTCGCCCTCCGGCGAGAGCGCCCGGAAGAAGCCGGCGCGCTTCAATTCCTCGAGTCGCAGCTTCGCCTCTTTTTCCCGCCGCCGCTTGCCGCCGGCCGCGCGCCCCTCCCATCCGAGCGGCGCGACCAGGATCACGCGGGCTCCCGCCTCGGACGTCATCAGCTCGTCCACCGCGCGCTCCACCCCGCCGGGCACGGCGGCGACCCCGCACCCCTGGCAGAACGTCGTTCCGCCGTGAGCGAACAGCAGGCGCAGCGAATCGTGGATCTCGGTCTGGGTTCCGACGGTGGAACGCGCGTTGCGGACTCCGTTCTTCTGCTCGAGTGCGATCGCCGGGGGAACGGGCTCGATCGAGTCGACGTCCGGGCGGTCCAGCCGTTCCAGGAACTGGCGCGCGTACGTCGAGAGGGATTCGGCGTACCGCCGCTGCCCCTCCGCGTAGAGCGTGTCAAACGCGAGCGAGGACTTCCCCGACCCCGAGACGCCGGTGATGACCGTCAGGCGCCCCGTCGGAATCGAGACCGAAACGTCCTTCAGATTGTGAGTCCGCGCGCCGCGGATCCGGATATAGGGCGAGGGGGTTGGGATCCGCAGGCGACGGCGACTCCGGGGACGGGAGGATGGGAGTTTCGGGACGTGATTCAGAACTGCTGAGTTTATATCGACGCCGGAAGGCCCATCAGACTGGGAAGGCGAGCCGAGCGACCGGCGGGAGCGAGACGGCCGCGGTACTCCACGGTCCACTCATTCTGCGGAATACAACTCGGGGCGATTCCCTGCCGTCGACGCTGCCCGCGTCAACCCGAGCGCGCCTACCCCGGTAACTCCCCCGTCTCGAACGACCGGTACTGGTGGACGGGACACTCGGAGGTCGGAGCGGTTCCCGAGATGAAAACCTCAGTCATGTGGCGGGGACAGTTCGGACCCGCGAGGTAGCCGGTTGCGGGGTCGATGTCCGCGGTGACGATGTCGGAAGGCACCGGGAAATTGTCCGCGAAGACCTGCGGAGACACGGAGCGCGTGAAATCCGCGAAGAGCGGCACGGCGCCCTGAGAGCCCGAGAGGTGCACGGCCCTGTTGTCGTCGTATCCAACCCAGACCGCCGCCAGGAATCGCGGCGAGAAGCCGACGAACCACGCGTCGCGGCCGTCATTGGTGGTCCCCGTCTTGCCGGCGAGCACTCCTCGCACGCCGCCCAGCCGGGCCCCGCCGCCCGTTCCGCGGTCGATCGCGCCGCGGAGCATGGAATCGATCAGGAACACCGCGTCCGCCGGGAGAGCGGGCTTCAAGGCCGTCTCTTTGCGGTCGAGAACGGACCCGTCCGAATTCATGACGCCGACGATCGCATTCGGCTCCACCCGCACGCCGCTGTTCGCGAAGACGGAATACGCGGAGGCGATCTCCATGGGAGAGATCTCGAAGGCGCCGAGCGCGATCGAGGGATACGGGCGCAGGTCCGAGCCGATCCCGGCGGCCCGAGCGGTCGCGAGCACCGTCGGAAGCCCGGCCGCGAGGGCGGCGCGGACGGTCGGAATGTTGATCGAGAGCTCCAGCGCCTGCCGCGCCGACATCGGCCCGCGAAAAGAGTTGTCGTAGTTCTTCGGCGTCCATTGCTGCTCGGACTGTTGGCGGTCCCAGGCGACGGTGATCGGAGCGTCCTCGAAAATCGTCGCGGGCGTCACCGGCTTCGCAAGATCCCGCCGCGCGAAGGCGGCGAGGTAAACGAACGGCTTGAAGAGGGAGCCCGGCTGCCGGTGCGCCTGCGTCACCCGGTTGAACTGGGAGCGCCGGTAATCGCGGCCGCCGACCAGAACCCTCACGCTCCCCGTCTGAGGCTCGAGGACGATCAGCGCGCCCTGGAGAGGCGCCTCTTTCGCGGCCTCGGCGAGCCGCCGGTACTTCTTCTCGAGCGCGGTGAGCCCCTCGGTGACGGCTCGCTGTCCGGCCTGCTGGAGGTCGACGTCGAGCGTCGTGTAGATCTGGAGCCCCTCGGTCTTCAACTTGGCGCCGTAGCGCTCGGCGAGCTCCGCCTTGACGAAGTCGACGAAGTGGGGCGCCTTCGTCTTGAACGACGCCCGCGACACGGGGCGCAGCGGCTCGGCCAGGGCGAGCTTCAGCGCCGCATCGTCGATCTTCTTTTCCTCGCGCATGAGGCGCAGGACGAGGTCGCGGCGCTGGATCGCCCGCGCGGGGTTGCGCAGCGGCGAATAGACGTTCGGCGCCTTGATGATCGCCGCCAGCGTCGCGGATTCCGCGAGATCGAGGTCCGCGGCCTCCTTCCCGAAGTAATGGCGCGCCGCCTCGCCGACGCCGGTGATCGCGATGGCGCCCTCGCGTCCGAGATAGATCTCGTTCAAGTACGCCTCGAGAATCTCGTCCTTCGAGTAGCGGGCGTCGAGGATGATCGCCAGCACCGCCTCGAGCGCCTTGCGCTTGAAGGTCCGCTCCGGCGAGAGGTACAGATTCTTGACCAGCTGCTGCGTCAGCGTGGACCCGCCCTGCTTCGCTCCGCCTTTCATGTTCGAAAGGAACGCTCCGAAGCTGCGTTTGATCGACACTCCCGCGTGCCGGTAGAAGTCGCGGTCTTCGGTCACGAGGATCGCGTCGGTCAGGGTCTTCGGGACCTCCGCCAGCCGAACGAGAGTCCGGTCCTCGACGTCCTCCCCGAAAACGGAGCCGAGAAGCTCGGGCTCCACGACGACCGCAGGGATAGCGGCACCTTTCTCGTCGCGGACGGAAGCCACCCGGCCGCCGGAAAACTGGACCGTCGCGGCGAACCCCGGGAAGTCGTGCCCGGGGTAACGGAAGCGCCGCGTGAAGAGCTCGACTGAATCGCTCCGCCGCCGATAGTGGCCGGGCCGCGAGGGGACGGCGTCGTCCCGCTGGTAGAGAAGCCGGTCGAGCTTCGCCGAGAGCTTCTCGGGAGAACCGCCGTCGCCGGTCTGCACGGCGAGC
Organism: Thermoanaerobaculia bacterium; assembly: GCA_038229875.1. GTDB lineage: Bacteria > Acidobacteriota > Thermoanaerobaculia > UBA5066 > Gp7-AA6 > JALYUA01. Next base: position 5,792 of record JBBROA010000024.1, read on the forward strand.
ATGTCGGAATAGATCCTCGAAGGGAGGCTCCACCGGCGGCCCTCGAAGCGCGACACCACGATCGAGGTGAAGTACGCGACGAAGAGCAGCCCCACGAGCACCGTGGTGCCCAGAGCCGCAAGGATCGGCACCCGATGGCGGTAAACCCAGAGATGGAGCGAGACGCGCTTGGGGCGGGGCGACGTCCAAGTCTTCTTCATTTCCGTTGGAAGAATACGTCGCCCGCGTCGCTTCCGCTCACTTCCTTCGCTCCGGCTCCCGTAGCCACCATCTCGACAGAAGCGCGGCCCTGCTGCCTCCTCCCCCGCGCGCGGGGAGAGGGTCGGGGTGAGGGGAGCCGGAACAACCAGCCGTGCCGGTTGATGTTCGTTGTGATCGAAGAGACCGCGACACTCCGGTCTGTTTTAATGCGCGACGTGTCGAAGAAGGGGCGAGGGCGTTCGGGCGGCGATTCCGGGCAGCGGGCGGCGAAGAGTCCCGCGGGGGCGCGGCCGCGGCCGGCGGCGGCGGGGGTCGTTACGCGGGGCGATCCTCGTGCTGCCATCGTGGCCGCTCTCATCGCGGCGGCGTTTGCCGGGGCGGCGCTGGCCTTCGACACTTCCGCGGACGCGGCCTTCGACGCGCCGAAGCGGCTTGTGAGCCTGTTCGCGGTCGGGGCGGCGGCTTTCGCGGCCTTCGGATTCGGACGCTCAAAGAACCCCCTCTCGGGCGGGCGCCTCGCGGGTTGGACGGACCGGCGGGTCCCGGCGCTCCTTGCCGCCGCAGCCCTTCTCCTGGCCGTCCTCGCCGCCGCCGCGTCGCCGCGGCGCGCGCTCGCACTCGATTCTCTGCGCTCGCTTCTCGTGATGGCGGCGCTCCTGCCGCTCGGGGCGTCCGCGGCGTTCGGCCGGCACCGGCGGATTCTCGCCGCGGTGTTCCTGGCGATCTGCGCGGTGGACGCCGTCGTCTCGGTGCTGCAGGCCCTGCGCGTCTACCAGCCGTTTCCGCTCGTGACCCGCGGTGACCGGGAGGCAACCGGCGCGTTCGCCGGGAACGTCGGTTATCTCGCGCTGGGGCTGGCGCTGGCGGCGGTCGTGGCTCTCGGCGCCGCGATGACCGTGCGAAGCCGCGGCGTCCGCATCGTCGCCGGCAGCGGCTTCCTGCTCTTTGCGGGCGCGCTGCTCGTGAACCGCAACCTCACGTCGTTCTCCGCGCTCGCGGCGGGCGCCGCCGTCCTCCTCTTCGGCCTGTTCGGGCGGCGCGCCTTCCTCCCCCTGGCCGCGGCGGTGCTCGTCTTAGTCGGCGGGGTCTTCGCGTACCGTCCCATGCGGGACCGCGCCGCTGCGGCGGTGCGCTCCGCCCGCGCGGGAGACTGGGACGTCCTGCTCTCGTACAGGCTCGCCCCCTGGAATGCCGCGCTGCGGATGGCCCGCGAGCGGCCCCTTCTCGGATACGGGCCCGGTACGTTCGGCGCCGAATACGTGACGCACCGGCTCGACGCGGAGATCGCGAGCGCAAGGCGCTTCGTGAGTCCGCTCGCAACCAGCACGTACGGCGAGACGCACTGCGACTACCTTCAGCCATTCGCGGAAGCCGGGATACCCGCCGGCCTCGCAGTCGTCGGGGCGGCCGGAGTCCTGATCGCCATCCTCTTCCGCAGGGTGCACGCGGCGCCGGTCAACGAGCGCGCGGAGGCGCTGGTTCTTCTTGCGATCCTGGCGGCGGGGGCCGTCGCCGCACTCACCTGGTTTCCGCTGCAGCGCCCGATCACCGCGATCCCGCTCCTGCTCGCCGCCGGGCGCTCCTGGCGCCTCGGGGCCCCAGGGGGCTCGCCGTGACGATCGCGCGTCCCGTCCTGGTCGCGGCCGCGCTGGCGCTCCTCCTCTGGCGCGAGCCCGCGCGCTACCACGCCGAACGGGAGATCCGCGCGGCGACGGACGCGCTTCGCTACATCCTCACTCACTCGACGGAGCTGCCCGATGCACGGGGTGCGCTCCAGCGGGTCGCGGAGGCAGCGGCCGCCGTCCGGAGCGCCGTCTCAGGCGACTCCCGGCCGCTCCTCCTCGAGGGTTCCGCGCGCCTCGTGCGGGGCGAACCCGACCGCGCGCGCGAGATCTACGACCGGGCAAACTCGGAAGGAGAGCGGGCCGAAACGGACCTGAACCTCGCCCGCGCGCTCGAGCGGCTCGGACGGGAAGAAGATGCCCGGGCCGGTTACGTCCGCGCAGCCTGGGTCTCGCCCGCGCTCTTGAACGCGATGCTGCCCGACGTCGCGGAGCAGACGCGCGCGCGAATCGTCACGCTCGAAGAGGACTTGAGATCGGGCCGGCTGAAAGCGCCGCCGCCGCTACCGCGCTGACGTCGCGTCGCGGAAGATCGGCGCCGACCAGATCCCCCAGACGTGCAGCTTGTACAGGACCATCGTCTTCAGGATCGCGAAGCCGTAGCGGACGGAAGGCCCGAAGGCGATCTGCGACGCCTCGTCGAAGTACCGGGTCTCGATCGGGATCTCGCGGATCGTGAGCCCCTTCGCCATGCCCTGCGCGATGATCTGCGTGTCGAAGACGAACCCGTCGGAATTCGCATCGAGATTCACAGACTCGAGGTACCGTCGGCTGTAGGCGCGAAATCCGCTGTGGTACTCGGTCAGGTAGATGAGGAAGGTGGCGTTCTCGACCGCCGTCAGGAAGATGTTCCCGAGGTATTTCCACTTCGGCATGCCGCCCTGGATCGGGCGACCGCCGAGCATCCGGCTGCCGAAGACGGCGTCGGAGCGGCCCTCGAGCAGGGGCTCTAAGAGATGCGGGATGACCGTGGGGTCGTACTGATGGTCCGGGTGCACCATCACGACGATGTCCGCCCCGCGGTCGAGCGCGGTGCGATAGCAGGTCTTCTGGTTCCCGCCGTAACCGCGGTTCTTCGCGTGGACGACCACGTGGAGCCCGAGACGGCGGGCCTCCTCGACCGTGCGGTCGCGCGACGCGTCGTCGACGAGGATCACGTCATCCACGGCGCCCTTCGGGATGTCCGCCCAGGTCCGCTCGAGCGTCTTCTCCGCGTTGTAGGCCGGCATCACGACCGCGATGCGCCCCCGCGTCGAACCGGCAGGACGCGGCTCCCGGACCGCCTCTTGAACGGACTCCGTCACGTCACACGCCGCGGCGGGTCAAGACGACCGGCAGCGTCCTCAGGAGAATCGCGAGATCGAGCCCGAACGACCAGTTATTCAAGTAAGCCAGATCGTAGCGCAGCTTGATCTCGGGCTCGGTCGCGTAGTCGCCCGAGATCTGCGCGAGGCCCGTCAGCCCCGGCCGCACGGAATGCCGGAGCGAGTACCCGGCCACGCGGCGGGTAAAGCGCTCCGAAAATTCGGGCCTTTCCGGCCTCGGCCCGACGAGACTCATGTCGCCCCGGAGCACGTTCCAGAGCTGCGGGATCTCGTCGACGCGCATCGCGCGAAGGAGCCGGCCCACGAAGGTCACGCGCGGGTCGCCCGGCACCGAGAGCACCGCGCCCGTTTCGATTTCCGCGCCGACCCGCATCGTCCGGAGCTTCCAGAGGGAAAAGTCGCGGCCGTCCTTTCCGACGCGCCTCTGCCGATAGAAGGGTCCGCCCCGTGAGGTGGAGAAGACGGCCATCGCGGCGAGGGCCAGGAACGGGAGCGCCACGACGAGCAGGATCGCGGCGCCCATGACGTCGAACACGCGCTTGGCGACCGCGGGGATCCCCTCCAGGGGCCGGAGCTTGGCCTCCAGCAGCGGAAGGTCACCGACAATCCGGAATCGCAGCCGCCCGATCATCGTCTCGAACGGCGAGGGCCAGACGAGCAGGTCCGCGTCGCCGTCGCGCGGAAGCACCTCGCCGATCCGGTCGCGCCAGCTCGTCTCGTCCGGCGTCAGGATGATCTCGTCCGCCTCGAGCCTCCGCGCGGCTTCGGCGAGGTCCGACAGGGCTCCGACCCTCGGAACTTCCGGGATCGTGCTCTCGGAATCGGCGACGAGACCCACGACTTCGACGCCCGACCACGGGTGCCGGCGGATGGTGTCCGCGATGAGCGCGGCGGCGGGTCCCGTTCCGACGATGAGCGCCCGGCGCCGCGGTTGCGGAAAGAGGCGCTCCAGGAGAATCCGCCAGAGCGCGACGAGCGCGCCGTTCACCAGCACGAACAGGACGAGCACCGAACGGGGGAAGGCGTAGGCCTGCGCGAATGCGAGGAAGAAGATTGCGGACAGCGCGAGAAGCTGGAAGAAGAGCGCCGGGATCAGCAAACGGCCGATAGGATCCCGGAATCGCTCCCGCGCACCGTAGAGGCCGAAGAGCGACAGCGAAATCCCCTGCGCCGCCGCGACCAGAAGCACGTTGGCGGGAGTGAACTGGACGTTGCGGGTCGGCAGCAGGGTTTCCGTTCCGGGGATCCACACACGCGTTCGGATCCAGAACGCCAGCGCGAGCGCGGCAACCGCGATCGTGATGTCGCCGGCGAGCGCCGTCGCCCGGAAGTGCGAGTGCGAGCGGCCGGTCACGAGCGCTCCACGGGCTTCCACGCCGCGCGGCTGTAACCCGCCAGCCCCGCGGCCACGCCTGCCGCCAGGGCCAGGTTGATCACAGCGAAATAATAGAGCGCCCCGAACGCCCCCGCCCTCGGAGTGAAGCCCACGCGGACGGAGAGCGCGGCGAGGGCGGCCAGGAGCAGCACTCCGCAGGCGGCCGCGCGAAGGGGCGGGCTCGCCAAGGCGGTTACGGAGGCGAGCAGGAACAGGAGCGGCGCCAGCCACCGGGCCGCCTTCCGCGAAAGGAACACGAATGAGAGGAGCGGCCTCCGCGCCGCGTTCCACAACCACGTTTCGCGGCGGAGCACCTGACCGGCGCCGACACCGATCCGGAACCGCCGCGAAGTCTCGGCGCGGGGATCCCGTCCCGTGCCTTCCCGCGCGACCGCGTCCGACGCGAAGACGACCGCCCCGCCGCGCCGGAGCACTCCGAGCGGGATCAGAAAGTCGTCCATCGAGGTGGTGTCGGCTGGAAGGGGTGCAACGTCCGCGCGTTTTGCTGCATAGATCGCGCCGTTCGCGCCGAGACAGACGCCCAGCTTGCCCTCCGCCTCCTTCAACTCCGTCTCGCGCTCCCAGAAGGCGCTCTCCGGGCTCGGCGCGCCCTCCCGGGCCTCGAGGACGAGACGGCCGCAGGCGGCTGCGGCGCCGGCGGTCTCGACCGCGCGGCAGAGCGCCCGGACGGCACCCGGCTCGAATCGCGTGTTCGCGTCCGTAAAAACGAGGATTTCGGCTGTGGAGGCGGCGATCAGGTCGTTCAGCACGCTCGCCTTCCCGCGCCTCACGGGAAACTCGCGGACTGAAACGCGGCCGCCGCCGGTTTCGCGCGCCGCCGCGGCGGTTTGATCTCTCGAACCGTCGCAGCCGACCGAGATGCGGTAGTCGCCGTCCACATCCTGTTCGAGCAGATTCCGCACGCGGGCCGCGATGACCCGCTCTTCGTCCGCGGCCGAAACGAGCACCTCGACGCTGGCCGCTCGAGGCGACTCTCGGGCGGGCACGCATGCCGGCGGCGCAGCCCTTCGCGCGAGACGGCGAAGGATCGCGGGGTACAGCGCGTACGACCACGCCGCGAGAAAGAGCGCGGCCGCGAAGAGGACCGCGGACAGAACGGTCATGCCCGGCCCCTGCGCAGGAGCTCGCCGGCGAAGGCCTCCCCGATACGCCGCCAGTCGTACCGCCGCTCTACACGCGCGCGGGCGGCCGCTACAAGGCTCTCCCGCAGAGACGCATCGCGGAGCAGCCGGACGAGGGCGTCGGCGAAATCGGGAGGTTCGTCGCGCTGCAGGATCTCGCGGCCGTCTTCGAGCTCCAGCCCCTCCGATCCGACGGTGGTGGACACCACCGGAACGCCGCACGCTGCCGCCTCCAGAATCTTCAGGCGAGTTCCTCCGCCTGCGCGCAACGGGACGATCGCGACGTCCGCGCGCGACCAGTGAGGCCTCGTGTCACCGCCCTCCCCCAGGAATTTCCAGGCCGGCGAGGGCGGCGCCCGGCGGACGAGAGACGCGGGCGCTCCCCGCCCGAGCACCTCCACCCGCGCTTCGGGAGCGGCGGCGCGGACGAGCGGCCACACGCGCTCCGCAAACCACCGCAGGCCTTCCGCATTGGGCGGCCAGGACAGATCTCCGACGAAAAGAATGACGCCTTTTCCGGGCCGCGCCGGGTGAAATTCGTACCGCGTCAGATCGACCGCGTTCGGGATCACGACGGGCGAGGAGGCCGCCGCGAGCCGGAGCAGCTCCGAAGCGTCCGGGGCCGACACGCACGACGCCCCGTCGGCCGACATCAGCAGGCGGCGTTCGAAGGCGCGAACGCGCGGCGCCTGGAGGGCCGCGAACGCGCGGACCGGCAGCCGCGACGCGGTCTCGGACATGCGTTCCCAGATCAGCGAGTCGAGGTTGTGGAAGTCCACCCACGAGGGCCTTCCCCGGCCCACCGCCAGCGGGCCGACGTGGTACGAGTGCGCGACGATCCAGGAGGGTCGCTCCCGAACCGCCTCGCGCGACAGCCTCGCCTCGAGCTTCGCCGAGCCGTAAAGCCTCGGCGAGTATGCCCCCCCGAACAGCAGGCTCGCCGCCGCGGCACCCAATTTCCGGACGAGCCGGGACAGCTGCGGGAACTCCTCGACCTCGATCCCCTCCGGGTACTCCGCAGCGCCCGCTAAGTGCGGCGCGCGGAGAACGAACGCGCGGACGCGAAAGGAACCGGCAAGAGCCCGAAGCAGGTGGAAGTTGCGGATGGCGAGCCCGTCGCGCGTCGGATGCGTGGGGCGGGGAAGGACCGAAAAGAGGAGAGGTTTCATCGGGGATTCGCGAGTATAGGGACTCGAGCGACCAACGGAGCAAGAGGGCCGCGGTACTCCGCGGTCAAAGCCTGGCTGACAAAAAAAAGGCCCCGGCAAACGCCGGGGCCGAAAATTTCAGAAGCTTCGCGGATCGATCAGTACATTCCGCCCATGCCGCCGCCGCCGCCCGGCATCCCCGCCGGAGACTTGTCCTTCTCCTTGATCTCGGAGATGAGGGCCTCCGTGGTGAGCATGAGGCCCGCGATGGACGCCGCGTTCTGCAGCGCGTTCTTGGTGACCTTGGTCGGGTCGATGATGCCGGCCTTCAGCATGTCTTCGACCTTCTCCGCGTTCGCGTTGAAGCCGAAGTTGCCGCCCTTGGCCTTGAGCTCGTTGATGATGACCGAGCCCTCCATCCCCGCGTTGGCGACGATCTGCCGCGTCGGCTCCTCGAGCGCGCGAAGCAGGATTCTGGCGCCGATCTGCTGATCGCCGTGAAGACCCTTGACGACGGCATTAATCGAGTCGACGCAGCGGAGAAGCGCCACGCCGCCGCCGGGGACGATCCCCTCTTCGACAGCCGCCTTCGTCGCGTGCATCGCGTCCTCGACGCGGGCCTTCTTCTCCTTCATCTCGGTCTCGGTGGACGCGCCGACCTTGATCTGCGCAACGCCGCCGACGAGCTTGGCGAGCCGTTCCTGGAGCTTCTCGCGGTCGTAGTCGGACGTCGTCTCCTCGACCTGCGTCCGGATCTGCTTCACGCGGCCCTGGATGGCTTCCTGCTTCTTCTTCGAACGGTCATCCACGACGAGCGTCGTGTTGTCCTTGTCGACGTTGACCTTCTTCGCGTCGCCCAGGTCTTCCCACTTCACGTTCTCGAGCTTGATCCCGAGATCCTCGGAAATGAGCTTGCCGCCGGTCAGAATCCCGATGTCCTCGAGCATCGCCTTGCGGCGGTCTCCGAAACCCGGGGCCTTGACCGCGCACACCTGGAGCGTGCCACGCAGCTTGTTCACGACGAGTGTCGCGAGCGCTTCGCCCTCGACCTCTTCGGCGATGATCAGAAGGGGCTTGCCCTGCTTGGCGATCTGCTCGAGCACCGGGAGGAGATCCTTCATGTTCGAGATTTTCTTCTCGAACAGGAGAACCTTCGCGTTCTCGAGGATGCACTCCATCCGCTCGGCGTCGGTGATGAAGTACGGGGAGAGGTATCCGCGGTCGAACTGCATTCCCTCGACCACTTCGAGGGTCGTCTCGAGCCCGCGAGCCTCTTCGACCGTGATCACGCCGTCCTTGCCGACTTTGTCCATCGCCTCGGAGATGATCTTGCCGATCTCGACGTCGTTGTTCGCCGAGATCGTTCCGACGTGGGCGATGTCCTTGCCCTCGACCGGCTTCGACATCTTGTTGAGCGCTTCGACCGCGGCGCGGACGCCCGCGTCGATGCCGCGCTTTAACTCCATCGGGTTCGCGCCGGCCGTGACGTTCTTGATGCCTTCGCGGTAGATCGCCTGGGCGAGGACGGTCGCGGTCGTGGTGCCGTCGCCGGCCACGTCGGACGTCTTCGAAGCGACTTCGCGAACCATCTGAGCGCCCATGTTCTCGAGCGAATCCTGGAGCTCGATCTCCTTGGCGACCGTGACGCCATCCTTGGTGATCGTCGGGGAACCGAACTTCTTCTCGATGACGACGTTGCGGCCCTTCGGACCGAGCGTCACTTTGACGGCGTCCGCGAGCTTGTTGACGCCGTGGAGGATGCGCTGGCGCGCTTCCTCACCGTATGAAATCGTTTTAGCTGCCATATTTCTGTGTCTCCGTTAATCTCTCTAAAATCCGTGCCGGTTACGTCTCTGTCGAATTCTTACTTCTCGATGACGGCGAGAACTTCGTCCTCGCGCAGGATGAGATGCTCTTCGTCATCGATCTTGATTTCCGTCCCGGCGTACTTGCCGATCAGGATGCGGTCGCCCTTCTTCACGTCGAGGGGCAGCTGTTTGCCCTCCTCGTTGATCTTGCCCTTGCCAACGGCGACGACTTCGGCCTCCATGGGCTTTTCCTTGGCCGAGTCCGGGATGATGATGCCGCCCTTGCGGGTTTCGGTGGTCTCGAGGCGTTTGACGAGAATGCGGTCGTACAACGGTCGAATCTTCATGCGTTTCCTCCAGTTACCCTTCTTGGACTGCCGGGAAGACCCAAATGGGAGCCCGGCGGGATGCGGATATTAGCACTCCTCGCTATAGAGTGCTAGCACCGCATGACAACAGGCAGGAACGGCCTTACATTCCAAGACGTTACGAACGTTCCCGGCCGGGCCGGGGGCCCCTGGCGGCAGGCCAAATCGCGCGACTTGCGACGCTTTTTGCGACCTGCCCGGGGGCCTTCCCCGAGGCGCTCTCCTTGCCCGGGGTATCGTCCGCAATCCCCTCCACGAACGCCACGAACTGGACCGGCCGGGACGTTCTGATCTCGGGCGTCCTCGGCTTCATCGGTTCGAATCTCGCCATCCGGCTGCTGCGCGAAGGCGCCCGCGTCACCCTCTGCGGCGCCATGACCGACGGATACGGCGGCAACCGCGCCAACTTCCGCGAGATCGCGTCGGACGTCGAGGTGTCGATCTCCGACGTTCGCGACGAGTCGGCGATGGGCGACCTCGTCGCCCGGCGCGACGTCGTCTTCCACCTGGCGGCTCAGGTCTCGCACGTCATGTCGCTCTCGAACCCCTATCCCGACATCGACATCAACATCAGAGGCACCGCCGCCGTCCTCGAAGCCTGCCGGAAGAGAAACCCGGACGCGGTCGTGGTCCGATCCGGCACGCGCGGGCAGTACGGCCCCGCGGTGCGTCTGCCCGTCTCCGAAGAGGCGCCCTCAGATCCCGAGGGCTCCACGAGATCTCCCAGCTGACGGCCGAGATGATCTGCCGCACGTACACCCGCATCCACCGCGTCCGCACCGTGCCGCTGCGCCTCACCAACATCTACGGGCCGCGGACGCACATGCGCCATTCTCAATTCGGCCTCGTCAACTGGTTCGTGCGGCTGGCTCCGGCTCCCCCATCCCCGTGTTCGGCTCCGGCAAGATCCTTCGCGACCTTCTCTCTGTCGACGACTGCGTCGACGCGCTCGTGAAAGCGGCGCTCGAGCCGTCCGCTGTGGACGAGATCTTAAACGTCGGAAACGACCGGTCGCGCACTTTTCTACAGGTCGCGCAGATCCTGGAGCGCCTAGTCCCGGGCACCGGGTGGAGTTCACGGATTTCACCCCCGAGCGCCGCGCCCAGGAGCCCGGGGACTTCGTGTCCGACATCTCGAAGATCCAAGGGATGCTCGGCCGATGGAGCCCGTCGGTCGAGCCCGAGGACGGACTCTCCCGGACCGTCGAGTTCTACCTCGGGCGGAACGACGACTATTTCTAGGGCCTCGTCGCTCCCCTCACCTCCCGTCGCTCGGCCTCCCGCCGCCGTTCTCCACTAAGCTACCCGCCAGTCATGATTTTCATCCATCCGACCGCCCTGGTGGCGTCGCCGCGGATCGGCGAGGGCACCCGCATCTGGGCGTTCGTGAACGTGCTCGAAGGCGCGACGATCGGCCGCGACTGCAACATCTGCGACGGGTGCTTCGTCGAGAACGACGTCGTGGTGGGAAACCGAGTGACCGTGAAATCCGGCGTGTCCCTCTGGGACGGAGTCCGTCTCGAGGACGGGGTGTTCGTCGGACCCAACGCGTCTTTCTCCAACGACCCGCGCCCGCGAAGCGGCGTGCACCTGGAGTCCTTTCCCCGGACTGTCGTCCGCGAGGGCGCCTCTCTCGGCGCCGCGGCGACGGTCCTCCCGGGAATCACGATCGGACGTTCCGCCATCGTCGGGGCGGGATCCGTCGTCACGCGCGACGTCACCGATTTTGCGCTCGTCTACGGCAACCCGGCGCGCGCGCGCGGATGGGTCTGCCGCTGCGGCCGGACGCTCCGATTCGAAGGGGACCGCGCGGTCTGCGCCTGCGGCCGCGCGTTCCGCCGCGAAGGCGCCGGCGCGGGCCGCATCCTCGAAGAGCCCGCATGAGCTCCGCCCCCGCCGCGACGACCCTCGACCGCGTTCCGTTCGCCGATCTTGCGGCCGCCTATGCCGCGGAGCGCCCGGCGATCGACGGCGCGGTCGCGCGAGTTCTCGCGAGCGGGTCGTTCATCCTGGGGCGAGAGGTCGAGGGTTTCGAGCACGCCTTCGCGTCTTTCCTCGGCGTCGGTCACGTGGTCGGCTGCGGGAACGGGACGGAGGCGATCGCTCTCATGCTGCTCGCGGCCGGTTCCCGGCCGGAGGACGAGGTCGTCATCCCGGCGAACGCGTGCGTGCCGGTCGCGGCCGGCGTTCGTCTCGCGGGAGCGCGCCTGCGGCTCGCCGACGTCGATCCCGCGACGCTGACGCTCGACCCGGCCGCCTTCGAGCGCGCCGCCGGACCCGAGACGCGATACGTGCTCGCTGTGCATCTCTATGGCGGCGTCGCCGATCTCGACCGCCTGAGCGAAATCGCCCGGCCGCGCAATATCACGCTCCTGGAAGACTGCGCGCAGAGCCACAGCGCGTCATGGAGAGGCCGGAAAACCGGCTCTCTCGGAGCGGCCGCCGCGTTCTCGTTCTATCCCACGAAAAACCTCGGGGCCTTCGGGGACGGCGGCGCGGTCTCCACGAACGACGCGGAGATCGCCGGACGTCTTCGCCGTCTGCGGCAGTACGGATGGTCGCGCCGCGACTTCTCGGAAACCGAGGGGCGCAACTCGCGGCTGGACGAGCTGCAGGCCGCGATCCTGACCGCGAGGCTTCCGAGGCTCGAAGCCGCGAATGCCCGCCGGCGCGAGATCGCCGCGCTCTACGACGCCGCGCTGGCGGACCTGCCGCTCACGCGCCTCGCGGCTCTTCCGGGCGCCGTCTCGGCCGTCCACCTCTATCCCATCCGATGCGAGCGCCGCGACGCGCTCCGCGACGCGCTCGCGGCGGCGAACGTCGAGACAGGAATCCACTACCCGACTCCCCTCCACCTTCAGCCGGCATACGCGTTCCTGGGACACCGTGCCGGCGATTTCCCGGTCTCCGAGAGCGCCTCCGCCAGCATCCTCTCGCTCCCCCTGCACCCCGGTTTGAGCGACGGCCAGGCCGGCCGCGTGGCGTCCGTCGTCCGCCGGTTCTTCGGGGCGGCATGACGCGCCCGCTCATCTCCGTCGTCGTCCCCGTTTACTTCAACGCGGGCACGATCGCGCGCCTGGCCGAGCGGCTGCGGTCGGCCGCCTCCGGCGCGGACTGGGGCCTCGAGGTCCTGTTCGTCGACGACGGATCCGGCGACGACTCGTGGGAGCGGATCCTGGAGGTCTGCCGCGGGTGGCCGGCTGCGAGAGGGATCCGGCTGACCCGCAACTTCGGCTCGCAGATGGCGATCGTCGCAGGCCTGCGCGAGGCGCGCGGAGAGGCCGCCGCCGTGCTCTCGGCCGACCTCCAGGAGCCGCCGGAGCTGCTTCCCGATCTCGTCGCGGCGTGGCGGAGCGGCGCGACCGCGGCCCTCGCCGTGCGCCGCAGCCGCCCCGAGGGGTGGACCTCCCGCACGGCGTCCGGTCTCTACTACCGCGCGCTGCGCAAGATGGCGTTCTCGCAGATGCCGGCGGAGGGCTTCGACTGTTTCCTGATCGGCCGGCCGGCGATCGACTTCCTGGCGGAGACGCGCGAGGTCAACACCTCGCTTCCAGGGCTCCTCCTCTGGGCCGGATTTCCGGCCGCGCTCGTCCCGTACGACCGCGTCGCGCGCGACGTGGGGCGGTCCCGCTGGACCGTCGCCAAGAAGCTCAAATATTTCGCCGACGCGATCGTGTCCTTTTCGTACGCCCCGCTGCGGGTGATGTCCGTCGCCGGCATCGTGCTGGCGTTTCTCGCCTTCGCTTACGCCGCGTTTCTGATTTCCTTCAAGCTGTTCGATGGGCAGACGATCCAGGGATGGACCACGACCATGGTGGTGCTGGCCTTTCTGTCCGGGGTGCAGCTCCTGTCGCTCGGGATACTGGGCGAGTACCTGTGGCGGACGCTCGATGCGGCGCGCGGACGCGCGGGGTTCGTGGTGAGGGAGAAGACGGACGGAAGTTGAGCGATGCGCCTCAGGTCGGTTGGCAGCTCTCAGCTCTCAGCCTCTCAGGCTCTCGGCTCCGGGCTTCCGCCTCAGCAGGTGGGCGGTGAATCCGTCGTTGGTCGGGCCGGGGAGGATCTGGAGCCGGTGTCCTTCGACGAACTCGCGGAGACCTTCGGGCGCGTCGATCGAGGCGGGCTCGAGCCCGGCATCGCGTTCCAGGACCCGCTGAACCACGCGCTCGTTCTCCTCGAATTCCAGGCTGCACGTCGAATACAGGATGAATCCTCCCGGGGCGGCGAGAGCCGCGGCGGCGGCTAGACCGCGCTCCTGAGCCCGCGAGAGACTTTCGATTGCGTCGCGGCTCACGCGGTAGCGGATCTCGGGATTCTTCCGGAGCGTCCCGGTCCCGCTGCAGGGTGCGTCGTAAAGGACCCGGTCGAACGCCCAGGCGGAAAGAGGCGAAAGGAGGATGTCGGCGGCGGCGGCGAAGACCTCCTGGATCCCGAGACGGCGTCGCGCTTCCGAGACACGGAGGAGCCGCGCCGGCGAACGGTCGAGCGCCACGACCCTCCGAGCGCGTCCGAGCGCGACGGCCGCGAACGATTTTCCGCCCGGAGCGGCGGCGACGTCCACGAGGGTGTCCCCGGGGGGCATCAGCAGCGGGAGCGCCTGCGAGCCGACGTCCTGAATGGCGAAGTGGCCCGCCGGGAACAGAGGCGACTTCAGCGGGTTGCCGGAAAGGACGACGAGGCCGAGCGGCGAGATCGCGGAGACTTCCGTCTCGATTCCTTCCGCGGAGAGCGCCGCCGCGAGCGCCGCCCGGTCGGTGCACCGCGGATTGACCAGGAGGTCGAGACCCGAAGGCGCGTTGTCGGCGGCGAGCAGCGCCAGCGTCCGCTCGATCCCGAACCGCTGAAGCCAGCGCGCGACCAGAAACTCCGGGTGGGAAAAGCGCGCGGCGAGTCCCGCCGCGTCGAGAGTCGCCGGATCCGGCTCGGCCGGCGGCCCGCGGCGCAGCAATGTTCGCAGCACGGCATTCACCAGCCGCCCCGCGCCGTCGCCTCCGCTTCCCCGGGCATGGCGCACCGCCTCGTCCACCGCGGCGTACTCGGGCACGCGGTCGAGGTGACGGAGCTGGTAAAGCGCCACCTCGAGGACTTCCCGGAGAGGCGAAGCGAGCTTCGCGAGCGGGATCCGCGAAACTCGAGCGAGCTCCGTGTCGAGGGAGGCGCGACGGCGCAGCACGCCGAGCACCAGGTGACGGAAAAGATCGTGATCGGCGGGAGAGAGCGTGCCGCCGCGCTCGGCCAGAAGCGGCGTCGCCCGGCCTCCGCGCTCGAGGACCTCGCGCAGGACCTCGACCGCGCGGCGCCGCGCCGGGGAGATCGCCCGCACGCCGGGTGGCAGCACGGGTCTCCCCTTCAAGCGGCCACGTTTTCGAAGCGGCCGGCCGCGGCGTTCGCCAGGAACTCCCCCGCGGTCACCGGCTTCTTCCCCTCGCGCTGCAGCCGCAGCACGAGGAGGGACGTGCCCTCACCCGCGGCAACGAGAAGCCCCGCGTCGTGCGCGCGGAACGTCCCCGGCGGCCCGCCCGACTCCGGCCCGACGTCCGCCTCCAGGATCTTGATGCGCTCGCGGGCAAGGAAGGTGAAGAGCCCCGGCCACGGTATGAACGCGCGAAGCCGGCGCTCGAGCTCGGGCGCCGGGCGGGACCAGTCCGCCTGGCCATCCTCGCGGCGGATCGTCCGGCAATAGGACGGCGTTCCCTCCTGCGGCCGAGGGGAAAGCGTCCCGCTCTCGAGTCCCGCGAGCGTCTCGACGAGAAGGTCCGCCCCGGCGGGGGACAGCCGCGCGGAGAGCGACCCCGCGTTGTCCCGGGGCCCGATCGGAAGGCGCCGCTCGAGGTAGACGGGACCGGCGTCGAGCTCCCTCACGAGCCGCATCGTGGACACGCCGGTCTCCGGATCGCCCGCGAGGATCGCCGCCTGGATGGGGGACGCGCCCCGGTGGCGCGGCAGAAGAGACGCGTGGACGTTGACGCACCCGAGCCGCGGCGCGGCGAGGATCTCATCGGAAAGGATCTTGCCGTAGGCGACGACGACGCCGACGTCGGGCGCTGCGGCGCGTAGCCGGTCGAGAAATGCGCCGTTGCCGCGGAGCCTCTCGGGACGCTCGATGGCGATGTGACGCTCCCCGGCCGCGAGGGCCACGGGCGAAGAGACCGGCTTCCCGTGGCGGCCGACCGGCCTGTCCGGAGCGGTGACGACGAGCGGAACCACCGCGGTGTCCGCGAGCCTCTCGAAGGCCGCGACCGCGAATGCCGGCGTCCCGAAAAAGACGCAGCGGAGCAGCGTCAGCTCCGCAGCGTGCGGTCGCCGAGCACAGGCGACTCGTCCGCCGCGGGCCCGTGCAGCGCCGTGTCCGCCACGGCGGCCGGGTCGCCCGCGAGAGGCGCCGCGCCGGTCAGGACGGGACCGGAGTGCCGGAGCTTCCAGAGCGAACGGCCGGCCCAGAGACCCGAGGCCGCGAAGAAGAGAAGAGCGAGTCCGTCCACGAATCCGAAAAGAACCCAGGCCCGAGGCCACCGCTTTTCAAACCCGTAGAACAGCACCGGCAGGAACAGCAGGAACGCGTAGATCGCGACCACGATCGTGCGCCGGAGCTCGTGCTGGCGGTCGACAGGCGGCTCCAGGAACCCGAGTCCCTTCGCCACGCGGTAAACGAGGTAGGCGAACGCCGGGGCCGCCGCGAGCGCGACCGCCATCCAGAGGAAAGGCCGGGTCAGTCTCACCGCGGCTGCCGGTCGACGGCTTCGAAGTAGTCCTGCGACACGAGGACCTCGCGAGGCTTGGAGCCCTTCTGCGGACCGAGCAACCCGTCACGAGCCATCATGTCGATCAGCTTTCCGGCGCGGGAAAACCCGATCCCCATTCGGCGCTGCAGCGACGAGATCGATGCGGACCTCTCGTTGACCACCAGTCGCGCGGCCTGATCGTAGAGCGGATCGTTGTCGTCGTTGCCGTCCCCCTCGCCGCGCCTCGCCATTTCGTCGCGGTCCTTCGTGACCTCGTCGTTGAAGTGCGGCTTGCTCTGCTTCTTCAAAAATTTCACCAGCGCCGCGGTCTCCTGCACCGAGACGTAGGCGCCGTGCACGCGACGCAGCCGCGACGTGCCGGGCGGAAGGAAGAGCATGTCCCCACGCCCCAGGAGCCGCTCCGCGCCGTTGCCGTCCAGGATGACGCGCGAATCGATCTTCGAAGACACCTTGAACGCGATGCGCGACGGCAGGTTCGCCTTGATGACCCCGGTCAGAACGTCCACGGACGGACGCTGCGTCGCAACCACGAGGTGAATCCCGACCGCGCGCGCCTTCTGCGCGAGCCGCACGATCGACTCCTCGACGTCCTTCGGAGCGGTCATCATGAGATCGGCGAGCTCGTCGATCACGATGACGATCAGCGGCATCGGCTCGAGCTTCAAATCCTCGTCCGGATGGTCGGCCTTCACGCGCGCGATCACCTCGGGGTCCTTGATCGCGGCGTTGTACTGTTCCGCGTTGCGGACCTGCCCCACGTCGGAAAGGATCTGGAAGCGCTCTTCCATCTCTCCGACCGCCCACTTGAGCGCGTTGGACGCCTTCTTCGGGTCGGTGATGATCGGCGTCAGCAGGTGCGGCAGGTTCTCGTACATCTCGAGCTCGACCATCTTCGGGTCGATCAGGATCATCTTCACCTGGTCCGGCCGCGCCTTGAAAAGGAGCGAGGTGAGCAGCGAGTTGATCCCGACGCTCTTGCCCGAACCGGTCGTCCCGGCGATCAACAGATGCGGCATCGCGCGCAGATCGTCGACGACAGGCTCGCCGTGGATGTCCTTTCCGAGCGCCAGGGTGAGGAGCGAGGGCGACCGCACGAACTTCTCGGACTCGACGACATCGCGGAGGGCGATGACCTCTCCCCCGCCCGGGTTCGGCACTTCGATGCCGACGCTCGCGCGGCCGGGAAGCCTCTCGATGCGGATCGACTCAGCGGAGAGCGCCAGCGCGAGATCTTCGGAAAGGCCCATGACCTGGTTGACCTTGATGCCCGCCGCTGGCCGGAATTCGTACGTCGTCACGACCGGTCCCGGGTGGTACTCGGCGATGTCCCCCTCGACGCCGAACTCCGCGCACTTGGCGGCGATCAGCTTCCCGCTTTCCGCCAGAAGCTTGCGGTCGACGGTGCCGACGTTCTCGCGCCTTTCGAGCAGCGACGAGGGCGGGTACGTGTAGCCGTCGACGACGAGCGGCAGGTTCTGCTGGGTGTCGGGCTTCTTCCGCGCGGGCCCCGCGGACGGCCCCGGGGCAGGAGCCGCCTTCCGCGGCGCGACCGTCGTTTTCGTCAGGGAGAATCTGCCCGGCCCCGGCAGCTCGACTAAGACCGGCGGCAGGTCATCGCGGGCGAACGGCACTTCGTCGAGCGACACCGGGGATTGCCGCGCCTTCTCGAGGTGCTTGGCGACGACCGTGCGGCGCAGCCGCTCCTTGGTCCGGCTGTCCCGGCGGCGCACCCAGCGAACGGTGGCGCGGCTCCAGAGCCCGGCGAAACGGATGCGCAGGCCGAGGAACACTTCGGCGAGAGAGACCTGCGTCGCGAGCGGGATCGCGAGCAGCACCAGAGCCGAACAGAGGAGCGCCGCTCCGGTCGTCCCGAGGCGCCCCCGCGCCGCTTCCGAGGCCGCCCGCCCGATGACGCCGCCCGCGTCCATCTCCTCGCCCGAAAAAACGCGGCGTCCGACGGAGAGCGAGAGAAGCGCCGGGACCGAGAGGGCGAGCAGCGCGAAACCGGCCGCCTTCGTCGCCGGATTGTCGAAAGGCCGCTGCCAGAACCGGCGCCAGCCCCAGTAAAGCAGGAGGGCCGGAACCGCCCAGGCCGCGAATCCGCCGGCGGCGTACAGCGCGGCCGAGAGCGATGCGCCGAAGGTCCCGATCCAGTTCGCGGGGCCGGCGGCGGCGACGGGATTACCGACGGAATGCGAGAAGAGGCTCGGATCCGCTCCGTCGTGGGAAAGGAGTGACAGGGCCACCAGGGCCCCGGTCAGGAGGAGAAGAACTCCGATCGCTTCGCTGGCCAGACGGCCGCGCCAGAAGGCTCCTTGGCTCAATCTGAATCATTATGCGGCGGAAACCGCGGAAAGGCGAACCGCTGCGCGCGTCGAGGGGCGCGGCGGAGAAGCTCTTCGACCGGCGAGAGAGCTGCCGCGACTCTCCTCTTGAAAGGGCGTTGGCTACTTCACATCGTCCCACGCGGCCCCCGCATTGGCCGCAAAGCGCTCCTTGTAGCCGCTCCACTTTTCGTAGGCGGGAAGCGAGACCTCGCGAAGGAAGACCTCCTTCGACTTTCCCGCTGCCTTCGCCTTGCGGGCGGCGTCGAGAACGTCGGATATGTACGTCCGAAACATCTTCAGGCCCGCGAGATCCGTGACCTCTCCGTGCCCGGGAATGATGCGGGCGTCCGCAGGCACCTTCGAGATCACCCTGTCGAGAGCCGCGAGGTAGCCGGTCGCCGAACCGCCGCTCGAAACGTCGATGAACGGGATCACCTGGTTGAAGAAGTCGTCGCCCATGTGGAGGACCTTCGCCTTCTCGAACCACACGACGCTGTCTCCGTCGGTGTGGGCCGGGGGGAGATGCCAGACGTTGATCGTCTCCTCTCCGATGTGGACGCGGAGCGCCGAGTCGAAGGTCATGACGGGCGCGGGGATCTCCTCGACCCTGGCCGTTTTCGCCCAGGCAATCTGATCCGAGAAGTACTTCACCATATCCGCGTTGCCGCTCTTTTTCGCCTCTTCCAGGTGGGCGGGATACTCCTTCTGGATCGCGACGGGGCTCGCGAGCATCCGAGTGCGCACGTTGTCGTGCGCGACGATCATCGCGAACTGCCGGAAGACCTCGTTTCCGCCGACGTGGTCCCCGTGATGATGCGTGTTGACGAGAAATCGGATCGGCTTGTCCGAGATCTTCCGGATCTGCCGGACGATTCCCGGAGCGATGTCCTTGAACTGGGAGTCCACGACCAGGATCGCGTCGGGCCCGACGAAGAAGCCGACGTTCCCTCCGCGGCCGTAGAGCGCGTAGACGTTTCCGGAAAGGGGCTGGAGCCGGAACACGTCGTCGGGACTCTGATCGTGATGCTGGGCCGCTGCAGGCGCCGCGCTCGCGGCGGGAGCCGGCGTCGCGCTCGTGGTCGGCGCTGCCGTCGGGCGAGCCGTCCGCGCCAGGAGGACGGGGACTCCAGAGAGGAAGGCCGCGCTGACGGCGGCCGCGATCGCGGCGGTGCGTTTCATGGAGCTCCTTGTTGAACGGATGGAACTCTAACGCTAACCGCCACCCCCGGGCTCAGTCACCACGTCGACACCCGCGCAGCTCTGCTCCCTCTCCCCGCGCGCCGGGGGAGAGGGCTGGGGTGAGGGGCGAATCATCGAGCCTGACAGGACTCGAACCAGCGGGCGGCCAGCTGTCCGCCTCTTCTCGATCCTTCGACCTCCACCCGTTCGCCCCTCACCCGGCGCCCTTCGCCTCCCGCGCCCCCATACAATGCGCCCCGC
The DNA here is from genome assembly GCA_038229875.1 of Thermoanaerobaculia bacterium. Classification (GTDB taxonomy): domain Bacteria; phylum Acidobacteriota; class Thermoanaerobaculia; order UBA5066; family Gp7-AA6; genus JALYUA01. Next base: position 25,290 of record JBBROA010000024.1, read on the forward strand.
ATGGAAGAAGCTCGCCGTCCCCGGATTCTCTCGGGCGTTCAACCGTCCGGAAAGCTGCACCTCGGCAACTATTTCGGGGCGATCCAGCAGCACATCGCGCTCCAGGACGAAGGCGAGTGCTTCTTCTTCATCGCGGACTTCCACGCCTTGACGACGATCCAGGATCGCGGCGCGCTGCGCGAAAACGTCCGCGCCGTGGCGCTCGACTACCTGGCGCTGGGGCTCGATCCCGAAAAGGCGGCGTTCTTCCGGCAGTCCGACGTGCCGGAAGTGACGGAGCTCGCCTGGATCCTCTCGACGGTCACGGGGATGGGGCTTCTCGAGCGGGCCCACTCGTACAAGGACAAACTCGCGCGCGGGATCCCGGCGACCGTCGGGCTTTTCAACTACCCGGTGCTGATGGCCGCCGACATCCTGATCTACCGCTCCCATCTCGTCCCGGTCGGCCAGGACCAGATCCAGCACATCGAGATGACGAGGGACATGGCCGGATATTTCAATCAGACTTTTAAGAGGGTCTTCCCGCTGCCGGAAGCGCGCCTCGAGCGCGCCGTCGTCGTACCGGGCACCGATGGAAAGAAGATGAGCAAGTCCTACGGCAACACGATCGACATCTTCGCGGAAGGCGCTGCGCTCAAGAACGCCGTGATGAAGATCGTCACCGACAGCACGCCAGTCGACTCGCCGAAGAACCCCGAGAAAGACAACGTGTTCGCGCTCTACGCGCTTCTCGCCACCGCGACCGAAACCGAAGAGCTCGCGGCGCGATACCGCGCGGGCGGGCTCGGATACGGCGACGCGAAAAAGCTCCTGATCGAGCAGATCGACCGGCGCTTCGCGCCCGCGCGCGCGAAACGCCGCGAGCTCGAGCAGCAGCCCGAACGCGTCGAGGCCGCGCTGCGGTCAGGAGCGGAGCGGGCCGGCGCGGTCGCCCGGGAGACGATGCGCCGGGTGCGCGAGGCGGTCGGGCTGCGCTGACGCGCGCGCCCCCGCCACGCTCCGGGATTCCCTACCCTTCGGCCTTCGGGTTTCGCTTCCCGCCCTCTTTCTCGACGACTTGCGCTATATTTACGCCCCGTGGCGACTCCGGTATCCAACCCTCCAAACCCCTGGGAATCGACTCACGCCGAATGGCTCGGCGAGCCGCCCGAGGCGCGGCTCGAGGTGTACGAAGAGCGGGCAAAGTCCATCATTGCGGAAAACGACAGCCCGGACGTCGGTTTCCGGTTTTCTATCAACCCGTACCGCGGCTGCTTCCATGCCTGTGCCTATTGCTACGCCCGCTCGAGCCACGAATATCTGGGCTTCGGCGCAGGGACGGATTTCGATCGGAAGATCGTCGTGAAGACAAACGCGCCCGGGCTTCTCCGCGCGGAGCTCACGCGCCGCTCCTGGAAGGGCGACCCGATCGCGTTCTCGGGAAACACGGACTGCTACCAGCCGCTCGAGGCGGTTTACGAGCTGACGCGCCGCTGCCTCGATATCTGCCTGGAGTTCCGGAACCCCGTCGGCCTCATCACGAAGGGCGCGCTCGTCCGGCGCGACGTGGATCTGCTCGCCGCGCTCGCGCGCGAGGCCTCCGCCACGGTCCACCTCTCCATCTGCTTCGCGGACGACGAGATGTCTCGCGCGATCGAGCCGAACACCAGCCCTCCGTCGCAGCGCTTCGAAACGATCCGCATCCTCTCGGATGCCGGAATCCGCACCGGCGTCGGAATCGCTCCGGTCATCCCGGGCCTGAACGACGACCAGGTCGCGGAGATCCTGGCCCGCGCGCGCGCCGCCGGGGCGACGGAGGCTTTCCGCCAGCCGATCCGCCTCTCGGGCGCCACCCTCCCGGTGTTTCGAGAGCGGCTGGAGGCCGCTTACCCCGCCCGGGCCGCGAAGGTCTGGAACGCAATTCTCGAGATGCGCGGCGGCCGGTGGAACGAGACGGAATTTGGCGCGAGGGGGCGCGGGCTCGGACCCCGGTGGGCTGCCGTCGAAGCGCTCTACCGCGCGGAGTGCCGCCGGCTCGGCTTCGACCGCGACGAGGAGACGCCCCGCGCGTCCACGTTCCGGCGCCCGGGGGCCCAGGGAGCTCTTTTCTAGCCACGTCGCCATCCCCTCCCCGATGCACGCGCCCTCTGAACCGCAAAGTTCTTGACAGAGCGAAGACGCTGCCGGAGAATCCGGCTGTGGACATCCGCCGCGTCGAACCTCCCGAGCCGGCAGCCGAGATCGGCGGCCGGGCGATCGACAATCTTCGCTTCATCCGCGAGACGATGGAAAAGGCCATCGCGTTCACCGCGGTGCCGGGCAAGGGCGGAGTCGCGATGGGAGCGACCGCGCTCGTCGCCGCCGCGCTTTCGCTCTTCGCCCGTTCACCGGACGAGTGGCTCGGGATCTGGCTGGTCGAAGCTTTCGTCGCCTTCTCGATCGGCGCGTGGGCGATGGCGCTCAAGGCGCACCGTGCGGGCGCCACGCTCTTCTCGGGCCCGGCGCGCCGCTTCCTCCTGACGCTCTCTCCCCCGCTCTTCGCCGGAGCGGTTGTGACCCTGGCGCTCGCCCGCGCGGGACAGACGGCGCTTCTCCCGGGCGTGTGGCTTCTCCTTTACGGCACCTCTGTCGTCACCGGCGGAGCGTTCGCCGTGAGGATCGTCCCCGCAATGGGCCTTCTCCTCATGCTCCTCGGCTGCCTCGCGCTCGTGTGCCCGGCTGCATGGGGCACGGCGTTCCTGGCCGCGGGGTTCGGAGGTCTTCAGATCGCCTTCGGGATTGCGATCGCTCGGAGGCACGGCGGCTGATGGCGCGTGCGCGAGCGGTTTCGACAGGAGCGTCCCGGACGAGAACGGCGCCGCGGCCGGCCGAGAGCGGCAACGCGCGGCCGCCGAAATCCCGGGGGGCCGTCCCGGACCTCGACCGCGTCATCCACGAACGGCTGCGCCTGGCGATCGTCAGCGCGCTCGCGGCCGCGGAGAAGCTCTCCTTTCGAGAGCTGAAGGCGATGCTGAATGCCACCGACGGAAACCTCTCCGTGCACGCGCGCAAACTCGAAGACGCCGGGTACGTCTCCTGCCGCAAGAGCTTCGACGGCCGCGTCCCCAGGACGGAGTACCGCCTGACTCCGGAAGGCCGGCGTGCGTTCGAGCGGTACATCGACCATCTCGAATCCCTCGTTCGCAACGCTCGAAACCGGAGCTGATTTTTTTTGCATGGAGACTTTATAATGCAAAGTGCTTGGTACATCCTCTTTGCCACTTCCGCCATCCCGTGGATCCCGCCGGCGGACTGGGCGATGGTCCCCCCGCATCCGGGCCTCACGGTCTTCGCGTTCGTCGCCGCGGTGGCCGGATTCTTCGCCGCCGCCGCCGCGTTCGCGCTCTGTCTGGCGCTCGGCTGGAGGACAGCGGCCCGGCGCGTTGCGGTGGCCGCGGGCTCGGGAGCCGTCCTCTACCTGGCGGTCCTTGCCGTGGTTGGAGCGTCCACCGGCGAACGAACCCTGCCGCCCGGAGGGAAGAAGTACTTCTGCGAGATCGACTGCCACCTGGCTTACTCCGTCGTGGCGGAGGCACCGTCCGCTGCGTTGCGCCCCTGCGGCCCATCCGGCGGTGGGCTCGGCGTCGTCTATGTCGAGACGTGGTTCGACCCGACGACCATCTCGAGCTTCCGCGGGAATGCTCCGCTCAGCCCCAATCCGCGCCGCGTCTTCCTCCTCGACTCCCAGGGCAGGCGCTACGAGCCCGCCGCAGAGGCCGCGAGCGCGTGCGGCCCGGCGTTCCAGGGCTCCATCCCCTTCACCCGGGCGCTTCGGCCCGGAGAATCGTATCGGACCGCGCTCGGCTTCCGAGTGCCGCCCCGCGCCGGCGCGCTCCGCCTGTGGGTCGGGGACCCGGAGCCCGGGATCGAGCAGCTCGTCGCGGGGCACGAGAACAGCGTTTTCCATCCGAGGGTCTATTTCGCGTTGCGGTGAGAGCCGACCGACCCCCCGAGGGGCGATCGAGCCGCATCGCAGGGAGCGGATCGCGAGTCCGACCCCTGAGGTTCCCCTTTTTACCGGAGGGTCACATTCCGGTTGTCTCGCGGCGCCTCCGCGGCAAGAATCAATCCGTGAAGGCGCCCGTCTTCCGGAAAATGACTCCGCGCCGGTGGATCGAGTACACCATCGCGATCCTCGCGGGCAACGCGGTGTACTTTCTCGTGCTCTTTCCGGGCTTGAGTCCCGAGCTGCAGCACCAGCCCCAGAGAGTCGACGCCGGACTCATCCTCGACTTTCTCTGCTGCGTCGCCGTCTACGCCGCGATCCGGCTGGGCTCCGCTCACGCGCGGCGCTGGAGGGTCTAACCGTCGCATAACCACCAGCTGGCGCAAGCGCAGCTCCGCTCCGTCTCCCCGCGGGAGAGGGTTCGGGTGAGGGGCGCGGTCGTGAGGCGCAGTCCGAGTGATGAGATCGGGACTGCGAGACGAGAGACCGGGGAATCTCCCCGCAGTCAACCAATTATCGGAACGATCACCGGGCGCAGGTCGAAGACTCTTCGGCACGCGCGTTTTGCGGCGATGGAGATCTCCGAGCGCAGCCAATCCAGGTCCGCACGCTCTTCCGGGGTCGCGCGCGCGAGGACGGCACGCGCGGCACGGCCCACTTCATCCGAGAGCTCCTTTTCGCCGACGACGACCCCTCGGGAGACGACCGTGACTTCGGGCGGAGACGCGCTCGCCGACGCGAAGATCACCACGAAGCCCTCTTCCGCGAGATGTCTCCGGTCCTTCACGACGGCGGGATCGACCGTCTCCGTCCGCGAGTCGTAGTAGATCCGGCCCGACGGCACCGCCGCGGGATCCACGCGGATTCCATCGGCGGAGAGGGTCATCCGGTCCCCGTTGTCTAAAAGGAAGACGCTGTCGGCTGGAATCCCGCACTCGCGCGCCGTGTCGGCCGTCGCGGCCAGCATCCGTCTCTCGCCGTGGATCGGAAGCACCGCACGCGGCCGGACGAGGGAGATCCAGTCAACGATGTCGTCGCGGTGCGCATGACCCGAGACGTGCACCGGGGGGTTCGACTCGCGGACGACGCGCGCTCCCCTTCGGATCAGGTGGTCGGTGACCCGGTTCACGGACCGCTCGTGTCCCGGAATCGTACGCGCGGAGAACACCACGAGATCGCCCGGGTCGAGCTTCAGGTCGGCGTGCTCGTCCAGCGCGAGGCGGTAGAGCGCCGAAAACGGCTCGCCCTGGCTCCCCGACGTGACGCAGAGCAATCGCTCGCGCGGCTGTCGCGAGAGATCTCCCGGGGCGACTCGCGTTCCCGCCGGAAGTGACAGGCGCTGCAGGCGCTCGGCGATGTCCGCGACCGTCACCATGCTGCGGCCGAGGAGGCCGATGCGCCGCCTTCCGGCGAGCGCGACCTTCGCGGCCTGGCTGATCCGGGAAACGTGGCTCGAAAAGGTGGTCAGGATGATCCGCCCGGGAGCTCCGGCGAAAACCTGCGCGAGCCCCTCTCCCGCGACGCGCTCGGACAGCGCGCGGCCGCCGCGCTCTGCATTGGTCGAGTCGATCAGAGCGAGGTCCACGCCGTCGCCGACTGCGGCGGCGATGCCTTCGCGGTCCGTCAGCTCACCGTCAGGTGGATCGGGATCGAGCTTGAAGTCCCCGGAATGCAGGAGCCGCCATCCTCCCGCTTCGACGAGAACGGCCGCCGAATCGGGGACCGAGTGAGAGACCCGGAAGAAGCGAAACGCGAACGCTCCGGCGCGGAGAGTTTCGCGCTCCGGCGCCTCGATCAGTCCCTTCCGGGAGAGCTCGGCCTCCTCCAGACGCCGCCGGGCGAGCGCGAGCGTGAAGGGAAATCCGTAAACCGGCGCGTCGCACCATTCGCGAAGAAGGGGTAGAGCGCCGATGTGGTCTTCGTGGCCGTGCGTCAGCAGCACGGCATCGATCCGTTCGCCCGAGAGCGCGGACATGTCCGAGGCGATCTTGTCGACTCCCGGAAACGTCTCGTCGGGAAACGATACGCCCACGTCGATCAAGAGGCTCGAACCTTCGCAGCGGAGCCAGAGGAGGTTGCGCCCGAACTCGCCGAGCCCTCCGAGCGCCACGATCTCGAGAGGCGCCGTCATGGCGAGAGAGCCGCCAGGGCGTCGGCCGCGGGCGAGGCGGCGAGCGCGAGGTATTCGTCGAGGCCCAGGACCTCCGCCCTCGTGCGGAGGTCTTTGCCCATCGCCGCGAGCGCCGACTCCCACGGCCCGCGCCCGCCCGCCGAAGACAGCGCGTTAGCGAGGGTCTTGCGGCGCGAGCGGAAGGCGAGCGAGGCGATGGCGATCGCCCGCGCTCGAAGCTCGGACGGCAAAGCGGGTTCCCGAGGCGTGAGCTCGAGCACGCTCGACATCACTTTCGGACGCGGACGGAAGGCGCCCGGCGGAAGGTCGAAAAGGATGCGCGGCCGCGCGAAGGCCGCCGCGCGGACGGACAGATAACCGTAGTGCTCGGTCCCCGGGCGGGCGGCGAACCGCAGCGCCACCTCCTTCTGCACCGTGGCGACCGATCGCAAGATCGCCTCCGGCGACTCGAGCGCGGCAACCAGAATCGGTGTCGCCACGTTGTACGGAAGGTTCGCCACCATCACGGCGGGTCCGGGCCAGCCCGCGATCTCGAGCCACTCCCGAAAGGAACGATCGAGAACGTCCCCCTGGAAGATCCGCACGCGGTCCTCCGCGAGCTCCGCTTCGAGCTCCGCCGCGCGCAGCGGGTCGATCTCGATCGCGAGCAGGCGCCCCGCGCGCTCTGTCAGAAGGCGAGTCAGCGCTCCTTCTCCGGGCCCGACCTCGAGGGCGGTGTCCGAAACGCCCAGGCGGGCAGCGTCGACGATCCGTTCCGCGGTGCCGGCGTGGACTAAGAAGTGCTGCCCCCACCGCTTGCGCGCGGGGATCACCGGATGCTCTGTCGCCGGATCAGCCAGAGCATGAAGGGGGGCACAACGACCATCGACACGATGCTCGCAATGAAGAGCCGGTCCCCGGCGCCCGCGAGGCGCCCGAAGTTCATGCCGAAAAAGCCCGTGATGAAGGTGAGCGGCAGAAAGATCGTCGAGATCACCGTGAGGCGCCGCACGACCTCGGACAGGCGGTTGTTCTCCACCGAGAGGAACGCGTCGAGAGAGCCGGTCAGAAGCTCGCGGTACGTGTCGATGGAGTCCGTGATCCGGATCAGGTGGTCGTAGACGTCCTGGAAGTAAAAGACTCGCGCGGCATCGAGGACCGGAGGGTCGCGCCGCAGAAGGACGTTCACGGCGTCCCGCTCCGGGGCGATGACACGGCGGAGCAGCGAGAGGTCCTTTTTCAATTCGAGGAGATCCGCGAGCCGCGCCGTCTCGAACTTGGCGAACACAGCGGACTCGATCGCCTCGGTTCGCTCCGCCAGGTCGTCTAAGACCGGGAAGTACTCGTCCACAATCGTATCGAGCAGCTCGTAGAGGAGACCCGACACGTCGTGAACGCCCGATTCGCGGCAGAACCGGTCGAGGACCTCCTTCAACAGGGGGACGTCTCCGTCGTGAGTGACGATCAGAAAATTCGACCCGATGAACGCGTCCACCTCGTCGAACTGCAGGCCGCCGTCCAGACAGCCGATTCGATACGCGACGAGGAAGTAGTGATCCGGGAAGACGTCGATCTTCGGCCGCTGGTGCCGGTGGCGGACGTCCTCGACCGCGAGCGGGTGAAGAGACAGCTCGCGAGCGAGCACGTCGAGCTCCTGGTCGGTGGGAGATTGGAAGTCTCCGAAGAGGAAGGACTTGCTCGACGCGAGGCGTGCGCGGATTCCCTCGATGGGAACGGCCTCCTCGTGCGGGGCGCCTTCCGGGCCGAACAGAATCAGTCGGGGTTCGCGGCGCGTGTCGGGCCGGTCGCGCTCGGCCCAGCCGATGTTTCCCGCATGCAATGGCCTCGGCTCCGGCACGCCCGGGAGGGTATCAAATGGTAAACTCTTGCATCGACAGGAAGTTCCCTTGTCATCTGTCTACACACTCGACAACCGGCGACTCGAGAACTTTCTCGAGAGGCACAAGGCTTACTACGCCTACTCGGGCGAGATCGAGATCGACCGCTTCCTGAGAGAGGTCCTCCAGAAGGCTAACGAGTTCGTCCCTTCGGCCGCCGGTTCCATCCTCTTAGACGACCCGAGCACGAAGAACAACGACGACCGGCTCGAAAACGACCTGGTTTTCATCGCGACGTTCGGCGCCGACGGCGACGCCCGGCTGGCCCGCCGCATCAACGCTCGGATCGGGATCGCCGGACACGTCTATTCGACGGGCGTCGGGTACATGACGGAGGACGTCGTCGACGACCCGTACTTCTACCCGACGTACGAGGGCGAGAACTTCCAGACTCAGTCCGTGCTCTGCGTACCGATCCGGATCGAGGCGGCAGTCTGCGGGGTGCTCGAGCTCGTCAACCGGGTCGGTCCGGGAGGATTCCGGGAGAAGGACCGCCGGCTCCTCGAGATCTTCGGCGACTACGCCTCGATCTCCATTCAGAACCTGCTGGACGCCCGGCGCGCCTTTGAAGTCGCCAAGCGCGACGGGCTGACCGGCCTGTACAACGAGCGATATCTCCACCTTCGATTGACGCAGGAGCTCTCCCGGATCTCCCGGGACGGAGGCGACCTGTGCGTCATCTTTCTCGACCTCGACAACTTAAAGTCCGTGAACGACAAGCACGGGCACCTCGCCGGCAGCCAGGTGCTGCGGGAGGTCGGATACGTGCTGAAACGCACTGTCACGGACGAGCGGGCCACGCTGACCCGGTACGGCGGCGACGAGTTCGTCCTGATCCTGCCGGGCCACTCTCTCGACGCCGGGATGGAGATCGCCGAGCGGATCCGCGAGGCGATCCGGTCCGCCACGTTCCTCTCGAGACCCTACGGATTCAACAGCCCGGCGTTGAACCTTCAGGAAACGATCACCGCCTCCCTCGGGATCTCCTCCGTGAGGGCGCACGCGACCGTTCCGGCCGCCGTCGAACAGCAGAAGAACGAGCTGCTGCGCGCGGCGGACCAGGCGCTCTACCAGGCGAAGGAAGGCGGAAAAGACCGGAGCGCCGCGGCACGGCCGATGCCCATGCCCGTCGGAGGCTGATTTCGGCGCTCGCTGACAGCTCGGCGGGGGTTTTCGCGACCGTTTCGGCGTGCTATCTTGGTTTTTCCGGCACTTTTTCGCCTTTTGACCTTCTGAGGACCTCATGACCACCACTTCGCAGACACGGACCCAACTCTCTCCCAAAGACGTGCTCGATGCGCTTTCGAAGCACATCCTGGTCGATGGCTACCACGTGGTGATGGACCTTGAGAAGAGCCGCGGCGCGTACCTCTACGACGCGCGCAGCGGGCGGCCTCTGCTCGACTTCTTCACGAATTTCGCCACGTTCCCCATCGGCTACAACCATCCGAAGATGGAGGAGCCGGAGTTCCAGGAGAAGCTCCTGCACGCCGCGCGCACCAAGCCGGCGAACAGCGACATTTACACGAGTCTCTACGCCGACTTCGTGGACACGTTTTCGAGCCTCGCCATCCCGGGCAGTCACGCGGACCATCTCGTCTTCGTCGAGGGCGGGGCCATGGCCGTCGAGAACACCCTGAAGACCGCGTTTGACTGGAAGGTCCGCAAGAACCTGTCGCGCGGGGGCCCTGCGAAGGGCAGTCAGATTCTGCATTTCAAGAACGCGTTCCACGGCCGGTCCGGCTACACCCTCTCGCTGACGAACACCGCCGATCCCCGCAAGACCCAGCACTTCCCGATGTTCCAGTGGCCGCGGCTCTCCTGCCCGGCGTTGCGTTTCCCGATCACGCCGGAGATCACGGAAGAGGTGGCGCGCGCCGAGGAGGCCGTCGAGCGGGAGATCCGGGCCGCGTGCTCGGCGAATCCCGACGACATCGCGGCGTTGATCCTGGAGCCGATCCAGGGCGAGGGCGGGGATAACCATTTTCGTCCGGAGTTCTTCCGCCGCCTGCGCTCGCTCGCCGACGAGCTCGAGTTCCTCCTCATCTTCGACGAGGTCCAGACCGGAGTCGGGTTGACCGGCTCGATGTGGTGCTGGCAGCAGATGGGCGTCGAGCCGGACCTTTTCTGCTTCGGAAAGAAGACGCAGGTCTGCGGGTTCGCCTCTAACCACCGAATCGACGACGTCGACAACGTCTTCAAGATCTCGTCGCGGATCAACTCGACGTGGGGGGGCAACCTCGTCGACATGGTGCGTTGCGAGCGCTACCTCCAGATCATCGAAGAGGAAAACCTCGTCGAGAACGCGCGCGTGGTCGGCGAATACTTCCTCGGCCGTCTCTCCGAAATGGCGCAGGAGTTCTCGGGCACCGTCTCGAACGTGCGCGGCCGCGGGCTCTTTCTGGCCTTCGATCTTCCGGACAAGGCCATGCGCGACAAGACGCTCGCCGCGTGCCTCGAGCACGGCCTGATCGGTCTGGCTTCGGGCTCATCGGCGATCCGCTTCCGGCCTTCGCTGGCGCTCTCCCGTGACGAGGCCGACGAGGGCGTGCGGAAGTTGAGACGGGCGCTGGGAGCTGCGCGCTAAAAGGTGGCTTCCGGCTCTCACATCCTTCGGAGAATCCTCGCTGCCCGGCCGCGAACCCGATCGGGATGCTTCGCCGGGTCATAGACGCGCGGCGACGGGATCATGGCCGCCAGAGTGGCGGCTTCCATCCGGCTGAGTGCCGACGCGGGTTTGTGGAAGTAGCGCCGCGCCGCCGCCTCGACCCCGTACGTCCGGGGGCCGAGCTCGATCACGTTGACGTAGAGCTCCAGGATCCGGGACTTGGAGAGCCGGTGCTCGAGCCGCCGGGCGATCGCCCATTCCCGGAGCTTGCGCCACGGAGTGCGGGCCGGGGAGAGATACAGGTTCGTCGCGAGTTGCTGGGTCAGGGTCGATCCCCCGAGCTTCAGTCTTTTCCGGGCCCAGTCCTGCCGGACCGCCCCGCGTGTCGCCTCCCAGTCGACCCCGTCGTGCTCGTAGAAACGCGCGTCCTCCGCGGCGACGACCGCACGGGCCACTGACGGTGAAATGAGTTTCAAGGGCACCGGCCGGTACTCGAGCGGGTCCGGCTCCCCCCTGCGGGCGAGCTCCTGCCGCCTGAGCGTCATGAACGCGGTCGTTCGAGGAAACTCCCGCGCGAGCGGAGAAACGTCCGGAAGCGTGATCCAGAAAACCGCCGCCGCAGTGGCGAGGACGAGGAGAACGAGAAGGAAGCGCCGGACGAACAATGCTTCTTAGTCCCTCAAATTGAGGCTCGAGCCCTCCAACAGAAGAGCAGGCCTCCACACTCCCTCAGCCTCAGCCTTCAGCGCCCTGCGCAGCCGATCAAGTCTTGTCGGGCTTGGATATCCCGCCCGTCACCCCAGAGCTGCGCTTCCGGCGAGATGGTGGCTAAGCTCGCCCCCAGAGGAGTCTCCCGACCAGAGGGAGGGAGGAGCCTCTCGGGGCGGGAGCGTGAGCGAACGCAGTGAGCGGAAGCGAGGTGGGGGCGGGAGCCGAAGCGAACGAAGCGAGCAGGCCGGCGGTCGAGGCCGCATCCGGCCGAGCCGCGGGCCGGTGCCGTCGCCGCGCACGGCGACGGCAGCTCGCGTAGTGAGCGGAGGCGACGGAGGCGTGTTATTCTGACTGCATCCTGTTTACTTTCTGGAGGTTGAGCATGAGGCCGGCCCGATCCCTGTCCGTCCTTTCCTTGCTCGCGGTGGCCTGTTCTCTCGCGGCCGGCTGCTCGAAGCGAGCCGCGCGAATCGAGGTTTCGCCGAAGAACCTGAAGATCTACGGGCTCGACCGCCCGCAGAGGCTGACCGCGCGGCTTCTCGACAAGAAGGGCAACCCGCTCGAGATCGGGACCGCCAACTTTGAAAGTTCCCGGCCGGCGGTGGCCTCGGTCGACGCCGGCGGGCTCGTCAGCCCGAAGTCCGAGGGAAAGGCCACGATCACCGCCCGATACGAGAAAGTCTCGACGGAAGTCCCGATCGAGGTCATCGACGTCAAGGCCCTCGAGGTGTCCCCCCCGGCGGTCCGCATCATCGGTCCCGCCGGGACTTCCATCCCGCTGCAGGTCGTGGTGCGAAATTCCAGGGACAAGGCGGTCCCGGTGACGCCCGTGTGGACGTCGAGCGCTCCCGGGGTCGCGGCAGTCTCCGCCTCCGGCGCCTTGACCTCCGCGTCCAACGGCGTGTCTCTCATCGTCGCGCGGGTCGGAGACATCCAGGGCGCGGCCGAGGTGACGGTGGCGATCCGTGACATCGCGAGACTCGAGATCCGCCCCATGACCGCCCTGGTGCGCGTCGGCGATTCCCAGCAGTTCCAGGTGATCGCTTACGGAATCGACGGCCGGTCGATCGAAGGCGCGTCGGCGCTCTTTCACAGCACGAACGGCTCGGTCGCGACGGTCAACGCCGCCGGCAACGCCTCCGGGATCACGGTAGGAGCGTCCACGATCCGCGCCGTCCTCGCCGGCGCCACCGCCGAAGCCACGCTTATCGTCAACTAGCCAACGACAGCCGGCACGGGGCTCGCAACGCGACCGCCCGTGAGCGCGATCCGACCGGCCGCCGTCGCGGGGATGTTCTACGAGGGCGACCCCGGGAATCTCCGGCGCGATGTCGAAACGCTTCTTCCTCCCGACGTCCCGCAATCCGGCGCGTTCGGTGCGATCGTCCCGCACGCGGGCTATGTCTATTCGGGCCCCGTCGCCGCAGAGGTCTATGCCCGGCTGCGGATTCCGCCAACGGTCGTGCTGCTCTGTCCCAACCACACCGGTCGAGGGGCCCCGGCTTCCCTCGACCCATCAAACGCCTGGCGCACGCCTCTCGGGGATGTCCCCGTCAACCGCCGGCTCGCATCGAGGCTTGCGGAGCTTGCGCCTTCGCTCACGGAGGATTCCGCCGCTCACACGAAAGAACATTCGCTCGAGGTCCAGCTCCCGTTCCTTCAGGTGCGCCGGCCGGACGTCACGATCGTCGCGGTCTGCCTCGGCGCTCCCGACCTCGGCCTCTGCCGCGAGGTCGGACAGGCGCTCGCGCGATTGCGGGAGGAGGAGCCGGAACCCCCGCTGATCCTCGCCTCCTCCGACATGAACCATTACGAATCGAGAGAGGTCGGATCGCGGAAGGACGCCCTCGCGCTCGCCCGCGTCGAAGCCATCGACCCGGAAGGCCTCTTCGCGACGGTTCTCACGGAGTCGATCTCGATGTGCGGTTTCCTCCCGGCGACCGCGCTCCTCTTCGCCGCGAGGGCCGCCGGAGCCGGCCCCGCAAAGGTCGTCTCGCGCCGCGACAGCGGACACGAAACGGGCGACACCTCGTCCGTCGTGGGGTACGCGGGAGTGATCGTCGCCTCCGCACACATCGCGACGCGCACACGCGCCCGGGGGCGGGGCCCCGGGACGGGGGGCCCCGCGCCCCCGCGCGCCCGGGCGGGCGGGCCCCCCCCCCCCACGGGGCCGCCCACCCCAG
>JBBROA010000025.1:0-38410 GCA_038229875.1 Thermoanaerobaculia bacterium
ATCCCGGCCGCGGCGGCCACCTCGGAAAAGGTGTTCCACGAAAGCGTCAGGTCGGAGGCCGGGACGAGCCCGGGCTCGCCGGCCGAGCTCCCCGCGGGGATCCGGACGGAATAGACGAAATTGTCGCTGCCGGTGAACGAGGCGAGGACCTGCGCGCCTGCGGCGCTGAAGACGGAATGGCCGGAGAAGAACTCCGGAAAGGGAGGCGTCACCACGTTCGGAACCTGGTACGGGCGCCACGTCTCTCCCGGCATCGAGATGGTTCCGAGACCCGGGCCGCCCCAGCCCTGCACGATCTGCCCGCGATACAGAAAGTGGATGGCGGTGTACGGGCGGACCGAGTCGTACGCCCGCTTGGCGTCCCACGCGCTGATGCTCGCGTCGAGCATCGCGTTTCCGAGCGCGAAAAACATCTTCACGTCGTCGTCGATCGAGTGCCCGTCGCGCCTCGACACGAACTGGCCGAAGAGCGCCCAGTGTCCGGGAGGGAATTCCGAGTTCGGCCCGTCGGCAAAATATTCAGCGAGCACCTTCTCCTCGTCCGTCAGGGCAGCGTTGATCGCCAGCACCTCGTCCGCCTCGATCTTGTACTCGGGATCCGGATACCGCGGCGGCCCGTTCGCCGGGCGCAGCGCCGATCCGCTCGGGAGCGCGAATGGAGTGACCAGTCCCCACTGCGGAGTGGTGAACGTCTGGTTCACGATAGCGCCGTTCACGACCAGCGCGAGCGGCTGCCAGTGGTTCGGGTCGTTGACCGTGACGGTCGTGTTCACGGGCGTATACCCCGTGTAATCGGAGTAAGCGCCTGGCGCGCGGTCGCCGAGTTGATTTGACCCGTCTCGGTGTCGGAACTCCAGTACCGAGGCCGCTGCGGAATTGCCCACGCCTCGCGCCGTGGAGAGGTCTGTCGTCTGGTCGTTGGGCGAGTATCCCTGCTGGAGCATCAGCGCCTGGTAGTACGACGCCTCCGAGGGGAAAAGATCGACGACCGCGCGGTAGCCCGCATAACTGACCGCTTCGAATTTGTTCGCGTCGGTCCGTTCCGCCGGTGGGCGCCGCCACCCAGGATGCTGGATTGTCGGAACCGCGCGAGGGTCGTAGGCCGTCCACGCGTCGAACATCGCCGTGTGAGCCACTGCGAGCGAACGCGCGACGATCGTGGGTCCGGGCTTTGTCAAGCGAATGCCATGAAGCACCGCTTCGTCCCAGACCAGCACGGGATTGTCCGTGGCGTGCGCCTGCTCAGCGGCGGGCCATTCCCAGGCCGCGCCGGCAGAGAGAGCGACTGCCGCGGACAGCGCGAGACCGAGAAACGACGCCGGGGTTCGGAATGGCATGAACCTGAACATATAGCAGGAGTCGGGCCGCAGGTGATGGGTTGACCCGGCAGCATCCTGTAAAATGGCGCCACCTCTCGTGAAGAAAAGCTCTTCGATCACCCTGACGCTGATGGCGTCGATGGCGCTCGTGTCGTGCGGCCAGAGCCGCCGCTGCGTCGACCCCACGGGCCGGCCCGTGCCCGATTCCATGTGCCGCGGGCCCGCGATCATCCCGGGATATCACTGGATCGGAGGCGGCATCGGGTCGACCTCGAGGTCGAACACCGGAGTTCACGGCGGGACCTCCACCTCCGGCGGCGTCTCGCGGGGCGGATTCGGAGCGCACGGAGAGGCGTCCTCCGGCGGTCACGCCTCGAGCTCTTCGGGCGGATCTCACGGCGGAAGCGTGAGCTCCTAGGCTTGCGCCGCGTCGCATCGGGGCCCCGCCCGAACTGGCAGTCGAGGGTCGAAGAGCTCGGCCTGACGTTTCACACGCCCGAAGAGACCTACTGGTACGAGTCGGCCCACTACGTCTTTTCGCCGGATGAAGTCGATATCCTGGAGAAAGCGACGAACCGGCTGCACCAGATGTGCATCGCCGCCGCGGGGCACGTCATCGAGAAACGCCGATACAAGGAGCTCGGAATTCCTGGCGACATCCGCGAGCTCATCGAACGCTCGTGGGAGGAGGACTCTCCCTCGATCTACGGTCGTTTCGATCTCTCGTACGACGGCGTCTCTCCGCCGAAGCTTCTCGAGTACAACGCGGATACCCCGACCGCTCTCTACGAGGCGGCGGTCGTGCAATGGAAGTGGCTCGAGGAGGTTTTTCCGAAAGGCGACCAGTTCAACAGCATCCACGAGCGGCTGATCGCGGCGTGGAAGGGATTGAAGCCGTATCTGCGCGGAGAGCCGCTCTACTTCGCTTCCCTCGACGACGTCGAAGACATCGTCACCGTCAGTTACCTGCGGGACACAGCCTCGCAGGCGCAGATCGCGACCGACCAGATCCTCGTTTCCAAGATCGGCTGGGACCACCGGCGCAAGCTGTTCGTCGACGAGAACGAGAAGACGATGCAGTCGGTCTTCAAGCTCTACCCGTGGGAGTGGATGCTCGAGGAAGACTTCGGCGACATGATGCTCGGCGACCGCGAGACGCAGTGGATCGAGCCCGCATGGAAGGTCATTCTTTCGAGCAAGGGGATCCTGCCGATTCTCTGGGAGTTGAATCCGGGCGACCCGAACCTTCTCAAGGCTTCGTTTTCGAAGGGCAACCTGACACGCTACGTGCAGAAGCCGCTCTTCTCCCGCGAAGGATCGAACGTGACGCTCTACGACGAGCGCGGCATCTTCGCGGAAACGGGCGGCGACTATGGAAGGGGAGAGTCGGTCTATCAGGCCTTAGCGCCGCTTCCCGAGTTCGAAGGCCAGCACCCGGTGATCGGCAGCTGGATCATCGGCCAGGAAGCGGCGGGAATCGGCATCCGCGAGTCGGAAGGCCCGATCACGGATAACAGGAGCCGCTTCGTCCCGCACCGGATGGAGTAAAAACGGTCCGTCCGTCACCGCGGTCCGGCGAGCCTCCACGCGTTGTCTGAAACTGGCGGAAGCGGTGCTGTCGAGAAGACCCCGGTGCGATTCATTCGCCTGATGGTGTTCGACCCGGAGCCCGCGTGGCGCCAGACGAGATCGGCTTTGCCGTCTCCGTTGAGGTCGGCGACCGCCACGATCTGCCAGTTGAGGTCGGCGACCGCAGGAACCGGCGCCTGCGAGCCAATCGACGTTTCGTTCATAAGCCAGATCGTGTCCTGACCCGCTGCGGCGTCGCGCCAGACGATGTCTGGTTAGCGTCGCCACCGAAGTCGGCCACTTTCGGAATTGTCAGTCCGTTGCTCTCGGGAGCAAGAGGAGGCGAGTCGTGCGCGGGACGAAACTCGGGAGGCTAGCTCTACCGTTCCGATTGCAGGGATCCGCCGTCCGTCGTCGGCGACCAGGCGAGGGCCACCAGCTTGACTGAAATGTCCGACTTCTTCGGCCGCAGCGACAGCGATTCGAGCTTCTCCGTCATCGGATCCATAGCCGCGGCGCGCTGATCGAGCTCCGCCTGCAGCTCGCTTGCGAGCTCCGCGATCTGCGCATCTATCGCGGCGACGTTGTCTTTCGCGCGTCCGATGTCGCCCGCCTGCTTCATGGTTCGGCCGGCTCCGCGCGCTGCGGTCGTCGCGCGCCCGATGTTGGTGGCGCTGATCGCCTTGCGGCCGAGGAGAGCGCCGAGGACTGTCGCGCCCACGGAGATCGCGGTCTGGATCCCCGAGGACGTGGCCTCTTCTTTTTCGCGCGTGACGGCCTGCTCCGCCCGGCGCTTTCTTTCCTGGAGCGCCGCAACGCGCGAGGCGTAGCGGGCGCGGAGGGATTCCGCGACTGCGTCGCGCTCCTCGCGCGCTTTCTGCTGGAGGCGCGCCCGGAAGTCGCGCTCGGTTTCGCCCGTTTTCGAGACTTCCGATGTGGAGGGGCTTCGGAAGAGCTCCATGCGGCGAGTCCGGAACAGGGAAGCCGCGAAATCCCGCGACCATGCCTCCCAGTTTCTCGGAGCCGCCGCCGGCGCCGGGGGCGCTTCGAACGTCGCGCCCGCCATCGCCTCGCGTTCGAGGTCTGCGAGTGCGAGGTCCGCGGGCTCCGCGTCGTCCCAGCGGAGCGGTTCTGGTCCGTCCGTGATCGCGGCGAGAACGAGAACGTCTTCCCGCGACTCGGTCCCTGATTTCGCGTCGGAGTAGCGGACCTCAGCAGCGCCGAGGGCCATCGGGCGATACAAGACCGCCGATCCGGCGCGGCCCCGGACAGGAAGGAAGTACTGGGGGATTGACGGCGGGAGAAGTGGGCGTTCGGAGGATGCACTGCCGGGTTTGACGTCGCGATCTGCCGCCTTCTTCGAAGGGGAGGCGCGCTCTTCGACAGGGGCGGATGTTTCGGAGCCCGTCGCCTTTTGCGGATCCATCAGAGTCTTGATCTGCCCGCGCGTCAACGGGCCGCGGAGGTAAGACATCGCCCAGCGCGACTCGAAGACGACCGGCGCGTCCTCGTGGACGTCGTTCATCACGAAGACCCGCGACTTCAATCCTGCCAGCGTCTGCTCCATCGCGCCGCGGTCGAACTTCGGCCCGCCGCCGGCGGCCACGCCCTCGAGCCCTTCGAGAACCCGCGCCTTGTCGCGCTCCGTCTGGAGCCGTCCGAGAAACCACGTCCCCGCGTTCGACAGGCCCTTGTAGTCGAGATCCACCGGGTTCTGTGTCGCGAGCACCACACCCAATCCGAACGCCCGGCCCTGTTTCAAGAGCGTCAGGAGCGGCGCCTTCGAGGGCGGGGTCGCGACGGGAGGAAAGTACCCGGCGATTTCGTCCATGTACACGATCGCGCGAAGGCTCGTCGTGCCCGACTGCCCGCGCATCCAGCCGACCGTCTCGTTCAAGAGCATGGTCACGAAAAACATCCGCTCGGCGTCGGAGAGGTGCGCGATCGAGAAGATTGAGACTCGCGGTTTTCCTTCCGGCGTCCGCAGGATCGCGGCGACGTCGAGCGGCTCGCCTTCGAGCCAGGCGGCGAACGCTGGAGCGGCGAGCAGGTTGTTCAACTTCATCGAAAGCGCAAACCGGTCCTTCGCGGGGAAGAACGAGTCGAGGTCGAGCACGCCGACGCGGGCGACCGGCGGCTTCTGAATCCGGCCGATCAAGGCCGGCAGATCCAGGTTTTCTCCTTTTCTCCACGCGTTCTCCAGGATCATCGAGAGGAGGATGTGCTCGCGGCTCTGGATGGGGTCCGCCTCGATGCCCAGGAGCGCGAGAAGCCCCGTGGCCGTCGTGCCGACACGCTCTCCGAGCAGCTCCGCATCGGAGCGCGTCGCCTCATTCGGTGCGTCAAAGGACTTCAGGATCGAGACCGGCAGCCCGGCGGTTGATCCAGGGGTGTAGATCGCGAAGTCGGCGGCGCTCTTCAGTTTCGCAATCCTCGCCCCGTCTTCCCCCCACCCGGCAAGACCCGACTTCCAGAGCTCGGCCTGCTGCTTCGCGAGCTCGTCTACCGAAATCCCCTTGCGGCCGGCGTCCTCCTCGTTGACCCACGGACGAAAGTCTCCCGGGGCCAGATCGGGGAAGGTGAGCAGGAGGTTGCCGAGATCCCCCTTCGGGTCGATGACGATGGCGGGGATGCCGTCGAGCGCCGCCTCTTCGATGAGGGAAATGCACAGGCCCGTCTTGCCGCTACCGGTCATTCCGACGCACACCGCGTGTGTCACCAGATCACGCGAGTCGTACAGAACGAGGCTCTGCGAATCCTTCTTTGCGGCGCCCGCTGTGCGGCCGAGGTAAAAGACGCCGAGCTTCTCGAAGTCCTGCATCGCCCGAATCATACCGGTCGGGCGGGGGGCCTTCGCCCTCCCCCTATCGCTTCGCGGGACCGTCGTACGAGACGCGCCAGACGAGATCGCCTCCGTCATCGGATACGAGCAGCGCGCCGTCTTTCGCGACGGTGACTCCGACCGGCCGACCCCAGACCTGACCGTCCGGAGTGACGAACCCGGTCAAAAAATCCTCGTACTCGCCGGTCGGCGCACCCTCGCGGAGCGGCACGCGGATCACCTTGTACCCGGTGCGGCGCGCGCGATTCCACGATCCGTGCTCCGCTGCGAACGCGTCGCCGGCGTAGTCGCGCGGAAACTGGCGGCCCGTGTAGAAAGCCATCTGAAGCGATGCGGAATGAGACTGCAGGAGCACGTCCGGGACGAGGACCTTGTCCCGCAGCTCCGGATGCGCGTTGGCGTGTCTCGGATCCTGATGCCCGCCGATGTAGAACCAGGGCCACCCATAGAACCCGCCGTCCCGGATCCGGCTGATGTAGTCGGGAACGAGGTCGTCGCCGAGGCCGTCGCGTTCGTTCACGGACGCCCAGAGCTCGCCGCTTCCGGGTTGCACCGCGATGCCGACGGCGTTCCGGATCCCGGAGGCGTAGATGCGGCCGGCCGTCCCGTCGGGGTTGTACTCGAGGATGTCCGCCCGGCGTTCCTCGCTCGTACCTGCATTCTCGAAGACGTTCGAGTGCGAGCCGACGGAGACGAACATCTTCCGCCCGTCATTGGCGAACGCGACGTCGCGCGTCCAGTGGCCGCCGCCGCGGAGAAGCCCGCCGCCAGGAAGGTCCGGAACGATCACCTCGGGCCTGCCGCGCGCCTTCAAATCCCCGGACCGGTACGCGAACCGTACGACTCGCCCTGTCTCCGCCACATAGACCCACTGCGGCTCGGGACCAGGCGGATAGAACGCGATGCCGAACGGCTTCGTGAGGCCGCTCGCGAAGATCTCGTTCTGCTCCGCGCGGCCCGCGCCGTCGCGCGCCCTCAGGACCCGGACGCGACCCGGATAGCTCTCCGCGAGGAAGACGTCTCCGTTAGGTGCGGTGCGCAGAAGCCGCGGATTGTCGAGCTTCGTCTGAAACTCCTCGACCCGGAACCCTTTTGGGACTCTTGGCCATGCATTGGCCGGCCGGTCGATGACGTGCGATCCCGCGTCGACGGACTTCGTCGCGTAGGGCTGCGGCAGATCCGCCACGGTGATCTTCCGACGCACGCCGGGAGCGTCGGTCGTCCAGTCGCCGAGCGCGCCCTGGCCGGTGAGAACCGCCGCGCGCGGCGGGCCCGCCGGGGGCGCGGTTCCTCCGGGCGAGGCGGACTGGGCTCCGATCACCAGGAGACTCGCGGCGGCAGCGCTGAAGAAGAGGGGAACGAGGCGAGGACGGGTGTGCATGGGATCTCCCTCGCGGGCAGCGATGCAAGAACTACTCCCCTGGATCGTCGCTCGATCGCCGAACCTGAACCTCCTGTCCTCTCATCCCGATACCCTGGGCGCGCTCCATTTTCCGCCCGTCAGGATCTTCGCTGGCAGGTCCGGCAGAAGAACATGCGGCGCCCCGAGAGCGGGATCTCCCGGATCCGGTCTCCGCACCGGCGGCAGACGTCGTGCCGGTACACGTAAAAAGAATCGCGGGGCCCGCGGCGGGCCGCCACGTGCGGAATCTCGCCGGAGATGACCGTCGAGACCGCCGGAGCGTCACCCCGCGCCGCATGAGCACGCCAAGCAGCTCCCACAAGGCGAACCAACGCGCCTGCGAGATCCTGCCGGAGCGCTGCAGCGGGTGAATGCCCGCGAGGAACAGCGCCTCGATGCGATAGATGTTGCCCACGCCGGAAATCACCCGCTGGTCCAGGAGCGCGTCGCCGATCGGGCGGTCCGGACGCTTCTTGAGCGCTGCGAAGACTCTCGCGGGATCCGCTCCCCGCCGCAGCGGGTCGGGTCCGAGCCGCGCCTCTATCTGCGCGCGCTTCTCTCCGTCAATCAGCTCGCAGGTCGGAGGCCCGATGAGGTCGACCGTCACCTCCGGAGTCGATAGACGCATCCTGACCGACGGCCTCGGGCCGGGCGGCGTCCCCGCGAACGTCGTGAACTCCCCAGCCATCCCGAGGTGAACGTGCACGATGAGGCCTCCCTCCCATTCGTGAAAAAGATGCTTCCCGATCGCGTCGGCTTCGCGGAAACGCCGGCCGTCCAGGCGGCTCGCCTCGCGAGCGAAACGGCCTTGCGGCGACGCCACTCGCACCAGGAGGCCGCCGAAATCGCGGGTGTGGTCGCGGGCGAGGCGGTGGATCGTGTTGCCTTCGGGCATTCGGCTGCCGACCATACCCCCTGATCTAAAATCGCGCGACGGACGCGATGAGCTTTCCCCGATCCGATTTTCAGATTCCACCGAACCGGGTCGTCCGGCTTCTCCTGGCGCTCGGCCTGTTCGTCTCGTCGCTCTCCTGCCGGACCGCGCGTCCGGCGGCCGCTCCCGCCGCCCCGTCCCCGCACGCCTCCCGGGCCGTTCTGATCTCGATCGACGGGATGTCGGGACAACGCCTCGAGCGCCTTCTGGCAACGCCGGGCGCCCTTCCGGCCGGAGGGCTCCAGGACCTTGCGGACCGTGGTTTTTTCGCCGTGCGGTCGGTCCCTTCGACCCCGTCGCTCACGCCGGCCGCGCATGCGACACACGTGACCGGCGCGCTGCCGCGGGACACCGGGATCGTCGGAAACTCGATCCTCGACCGCGCGAAGCCGTTCGGGACCGTACGCAGCGGGTTCGAAACCCCGCTCCGCGCCGAGACGCTTTGTGAGGCGGCGCGCCGCCAGGGTCGGAGAGTCGGAGTGATGGCGTACCCGCACGGGGCGGGGACGCCGCAGACGGATTGCGCCGGGTTCGGCATGAACTGGGTGTCGGACGCCAAATCGCGCGCGCGCGTCGAGACGATTTCGGTGTCCGGGTGGACGCGCCCGGCGATTCGGCAGGGAGACGGGGGCCGCGGGTTCTCACCCCTGGCGAGGACCGTGATCAAATTCCCGCCGACCGCGCACCGGATCGTCCTCGAGGCGATCGACACGACCGACGACGGGGTCGTGAACTACGACCGTCTCCGGATTGAGCCGGAAGTCGGCGATCCGAGCTCCGTGGTCGCGGGCGATTGGTTTCCGGCGGAGGTCCGCGGCGCGAAAGGCCGGGCGGGCGCCTGGTGCAAGGTTCTGTCCCTCGCGCCCGACCTCTCGAAGGTCGAGATCTATGTCGGCGGCATCTCCGAAACCGACGCGTATCCCGAACAGTTCCGTCGCGACGTCGATGCGCGCGCGGGCTTCTGGCCCGGACGCGCGGACTACCGCATCTTCGGCGCCGATTCCGACAGCGCCGAGATTTACAAGGAGCAGTCCGACAGGCTGACCGGATTTCTCGCCTCGGCCGCGATCGTTGCGGTAGAGCGGACGGACTGGGACATGCTCTTTCTCTACTTCTCGGAAGTCGACGCGATCGAGCATCATTTCCTGCTGGTCGACCCGCGGCAGGCCGGATTCACCCCCGAGCGTTCGCGTCGTTTCGCCGGCTGGATCGATCATGCCTACGCGGAGGCGGACGCGACCGTCGCGCGGCTCACGCGCGCCCTGACCGAAAGAGACGCGATCTTCGTCACGGCCGACCACGGCATGACGCCTCTCTGGACCGAGCTCTATCCCGACGAGATCCTGCGCGAAGCGGGCCTCGTAACCGCTGCGCCCGACGGCTCGATCGACCCGTCTTCCGGACGGCCGCGCTGGCGACGTCGGGAGTCGCGCACGTTTACGTCAACCCGGCTGCCCCGCCCGGAACGCTCGAAGAAGCCGAGCGCGTCCTGACAAAATTCCGCGCCGGTGGCGAAAGCCCCTGGGACCGCGTCGTCCGGCGCGAACGGGCGGGCGCGCTCGCGCTCGACGCGCCCGAGTCCGGCGACCTGATCCTTCTCGCGAAGCCCGGCTTTCACTTCTCGATGCGGATGACGCCCGGCCGAACGTCCGGTCGCTCGGAAGAGTACGGCGGGCACGGCTACCGGGCGGCCTTTCCGGAGCTCGACGCGACGTTTCTCGCCGCGGGGCCCGGAGTTTCCCGCGGACGGGTCGAGGAAATCCTCTCGACGAGCATCGCGGCGCGGATCGCCGCGGCTCTCGGAATCGCCGCTCCCCGTCAGGCGCAGCCCCTGGTCCCGGCCGTCGGGGCGAAACAGCCCTAGTCCGCTCCGACCAGCTCGCCCCGGGCGACCGTGACCGCGCGGCCGACGAGCGCGACGCGGGAGCCTTCGAGGCGTACGCCGACCACTCCGCCGCGGGACGAAGCCTGGTAGCCCGTCAGGTCCGGCCTTCCGAGGCGCTCCGCCCAAAACGGGCCCAGACAGCAGTGCGCCGATCCCGTGACCGGGTCCTCGTCGATCCCGTACCCGGGCGCGAAGTACCTCGAGACGAAGTCGTACTGCGGGTCGTCGCTCGGCGCCGTGACGATGACGCCGCGCGCCGGGCTGCACGCCTCGCGGAGGCATTTGAAATCGGGGGAGAGAGCGAGCAGCTCGGGCTCTCCGCCGAGCTCGATCAGGTAGTCGAACCGGTTGCGTCCCGTGAACTTCGCCGAGAGAATTCCGAGAGAGGAGAGGAGGCCGGCAGGAGGGGCAGCGGAAACCGCCGGCTCGGAAGGAAAGTCGAGCTCGATCAACCCGGCGCCGCGGGCACGGCTCTGAGCGGCGTAGAGGCGCCCGCTGCGGGTCACGAACTCGAGAGTCGCCGCCGGGTCCGCCTCTCTCGATTCCCAGAGAACGTGCGCCGATGCGAGCGTCGCGTGGCCGCACAGATCGACCTCCGTCGTCGGCGTGAACCAGCGCAGCCCCCACCCGGATGGATTCTTCGTCAGGAAGGCAGTCTCCGAAAGATTCATTTCTCCTGCCACGCCCTGGAGCCAGCTGTCTTCCGGAGAAAGCCCCGGAGGGAGGAGGCAGACCGCGGCCGGGTTTCCGGCGAAAGGACGGTCGGTGAACGCATCGACATGAAACAGCGGGATTCTCATGCAGTGTTTTTTAGAGCAGTGGCGGGGAGTTTTCCAGAGCCAGATGCAGAAGAAGTGGATCTCGAGTCAGGAGACGCCTCGCGGGGGCGTTCGCAGCCACTGTCGGAGCTCGCGCCTCGCGAGGTTTCGCGGCCACGCCTCCTGATCCTGCTGTACTGTTTCGCGCTCCATGTCCGATGTTCCCGCCGCACCCGCTCCCCGCTTCGATCCGGCTCGCCGGCGGGCGGTGACGCTCGCGCTTTTGCTCGTCTCGGCGCTTGCCTCGTTCGAGTCGACCGTCGTCTCCACGGCCATGCCGACCATCATTGGAGACCTCGGCGGACTGCCGCTTTATGCCTGGGTGTTCTCCGTGTACCTCCTGACCTCCACGATCGGAATGCCGGTCTATGGCCGGCTCGCGGACGTTTACGGGCGGCGGCGCGTCCTGCTCACGTCGATCGGGATTTTTCTGACGGGCGCGCTCGCGTGCGCGTTCGCGCACACGATGTGGACGCTGATCGCGGCGAGGGCGCTGCAGGGCCTTGGGGCTGGAGGGATGATCCCGATCTCGCTGACCGTCGCCGCCGACATCTATTCACTCGAGCAGCGCGCCCGCGTGCAGGGTTTTTTCTCGGGCGTCTGGGGTTTTGCGAGCCTCGCCGGACCGCTCGCCGGAGGATTCCTGACCGATCACTTCGGGTGGAGGTCTATCTTCTGGATCAACCTGCCGCTCGGCGTGATCGCGTTCGGAATCGTAGCCTCCCGCCTGATCGAATCTCGCGCGACGCTTGCCGACCCGATCGACATCGCCGGGGCGGCCGCGCTCGCGATCGGGTTCGCGCTCCTCCTGTTCGGAGTCTTGAGAGCTCCGAGCGGAACGGGCGAGCCGCCTCTCCTCCGCGCGGCTCTCGTCGGGTCCGGCCTCGCGACCCTCGCCGGGTTCATCTGGCTCCAGACCCGCCGCGCGCATCCTCTGGTCCCGCCGGAGCTGTTTCGCCGCTGGGAAACCGCGTCTCCCTACGTGGCGGCGATTCTGATGGGCACCACCGTCTATGGGGTCGACGCCTACGTGCCGCTGTTCGTGCAGGGCGCCCGCGGCGGAACCGCGACGGCCGCCGGAGCGGTCGTCACGCCGTTCATCCTGATGTGGGCGATCTCAGCGGCGGCGGGCGCCCGCATGGTCGTGCGTCTCGGATTCCGATTCACCGCCCGCCTCGGCGCCCTTCTCGCGCTCGCCGGGATCGCGCTCGTGCTCGCGGGCGCCGTGTTCAACCGCGGTGTGACGTGGATGAGCATCGCCTGCGGCGTGATCGGTTCAGGGCTCGGACCCTCCTCGATCGCGCAGGTGCTCGCGATCCAGCAGGTCGCGCTGGAGCGTCAGCGCGGGATCGCGACGAGCCTCGTTCCCTTCTTCCGCACCGTCGGCGGCTCTCTCGGCGTCGGCGCCCTCGGAGGGATCTTCGCCGCGGGATTGTCCGCGCGGCTCGGCGACCAGATGGAGGCGGCGAGCCGATTCCTCGCCGGCTCGCAGCGCGGCGTCATGGGGTCGGCGCCTCTCGCACCGCCGCTCTTTCGCGACGCGATCGAAAGGTCGCTCGTTCCGGTCTTCGCCGTGCTCGTCGTGCTCGCGGCGGTCAATGTCTTTCTGACGTCCGGTTTCCCCGGAAAACCGGTTTCACCGGCGGAGGCCCCCTCTCCCGCCGAAGGGATGATCTAGCCCCGTCCCTGGTGAGGCGGGCGCCCTACTTGAGCCGCTCCTTCAGAAACGCCACGGTCCGGGGCCACGCGTCGGACGTCGCCTTCAGATTCGCGCCGTTGCGGTCCTGCTGCGCGCGGAGGAACCCGTGCCCCGCGCCGTCATACACGTGCGGCTCGTACGACTTTCCGTTCTTCTTCATTTCGGCTTCGGTCGCGGGAATCGTCGTGCTGATCCGGGCGTCGTCGCCTCCGTAGAACCCCATGACGGGCGCCCCGATTTTCGCCATCTGCGCGGCGTCGGGCGGCGAGCCGTAGTAGACGACCGCCGCGTTCAACGCCGGCTGCGACGCTGCGTACGCGAAGCTCTGCCCGCCGCCCCAGCAGAATCCGACGGTCGCGCTCTTTCCGTTCGCGGCGGGCAGCCGGGTCGCCCAGTCGCGCACCGCGTTCAGACGCGCGGTGGTCTCCTCTGGCGTCAAACCGCGAACCAGCTTGACCACGTCGTCGCGGCTCGCTGCCGACTCGGTGCCTCCGCCGCCGGGACCGCGGCCTGACACGAGGTCGGGGACGACCGCGATGAACCCCTCGCGCGCGAGCTGGTCGGCGACGCCGCGCATCCAGTCGCTCAGGCCGAAGATCTCGTGGATGAGAATGACCACGCCCGCCTTGTCCTTGCGTTCGGGATACACGATCCAGGTGCGGATGCGTGCAGGAGTTCCGCCTCCCGGCAACCCCACGTCCGCGTACTCACCGTGCCGCGGAGACTTGTCAAGCGCCGCCTTCGCGTGTTCCTCGGACGGAGGGAGGTTCGGGTCGCGCGGCGTGACCGAGGCTGGCGCACCGGGGCTCGCGGCCGCCGGAGTCGAAGCCGCGGCATGCCCCGCATGAGGGTCCTGAGCGGCCGCAGGGTTCGAAAAGCCAACGAGAATCGTCAAAACGATCGCGGGCGAGACGCGCATGGGGCCTCCTCTTTCGGAGGGGATTCTAGCGAGGATTTCTTGAGCTCCAGTCGAGCGCCCTGAGGAGGCGGGCCGCTTCGATCGACCTCATCGCGAGACCGGTGGGACGACCGGGCCGGTGTAAATGCACCGACTGCCTGCGAGTTCCCTCACCCCAACCCTCTCCCCGAGCGCGGGGCGCGAGGCTGCAGAGGTGCGCCTTCGCCAACATCGCGGCATCGCCGCATCGCCTCAGCGCCGCAGCGAGCGGTCAGGCCTGTGTGAATGCTGAACGCGGACGCTCTACCCGGCATCGGGTCTAGACTCTCCGTGGCGTGAGGCATTTCGCCCACGCTTCGAACACCCGTCGGGAGCGATTGCCCCGGCGAGAGGAGGTCTCATGTACCCGGGATTCCTGCACTGGCGTCGGCAGCGCGAGCATTGTGGCGAGAGGCGCATCGGGATGGGCTTCGATCCGGAGGCCCGCCGGCCGCGGCGGGCGGACTGGGAGTACAGCGCGGGCGGCGAGGACGATGCGGGACAGTTCGGCGGCGGCGCGTTTGGTGTGCGCCGGCCGCTCCGTTTTCTCGCTTACAAGCTGGAGCTTTCAGAGCCTCAGGTCTCGGAGCTCGCGCGCATCCTGGACGAGTTGAAGATCGAGCGGGCTCAGGCGGCGGTCGACCATCGGCGAGCCCTCTCGTCATTTGCCGACGCCGTCGCGGGCGACGCGTTCGATGAAGCGAGGGCGGCGGCCGGAGCGGCCATGCGCCTCGAGAGCGCGGAACGGCTCCGGGCGGCCGTGGTCACCGGCCTCGGCCGGATCCACAAGCTCTTAGAGCCGCCGCAGCGCGCCCGGCTCGCGTATCTGATACGGACGGGCGTTCTTTCTCTCTGAGGTTTTCCGGGCGCGGAGCGTTGAATCAACACTCCGCACTCCGCGCCCGGTTTTTTCCTCCCTCGAGCGGCTTCGCGTCACCGATCGGCGACCGGCATCACCGTCAGCGAGCGCCGGCCGTCGTTGTCCTTCGTCGTGTCGAGACGCACCTTCGTTCCGACCGTCACCCTCGGATCGATCGAAGCCACCGTCTTCTTGTCGAGGTCGTAGCTGTGTTTGACGCCGTCGCCGGTCAACACGACGATCGACTTGCCTGCGCCGAGCTCCGTCACGGTGCCGACGACGGTTTCACTTTCGGTCTTGCCGCCCTTCGCACCGCCGGCCCGGGTCTCCGTCGTCACCGCAACGGTCGATCCGATCTGCGTCGTTTCCGTGGTCGTCGTCGACTTGCTGCCGTCCGCATTCGTGCTCTTGGTTTCGGTCTTGGATTCCACTTTTGGCGTTTCGGCCTTGTTGCACGCAAGCGCCGGAATCAGGAGTGCCGCGAGCAGGACGCCAGGGCGGATGGTGTTCATGAGGTGCCTCCTGAGCGGTGGGGAGCATGGGACGTGCCACACCGTCGCCTCCGCTCACTCCGGGACGTGCCGTTCGCCGCCGGCGAACGGGCACCGGCGAGCGGCTCGCCTGTCGGCTCAACCGCTCGCCTCGTCCCTCCGTTCGCTGCGGCTCCCGCCCCGAGAGGCTCCTCCCTCCCTCTGGTCGGGAGACTCCTCTCGGGGCGAGCGTATTCGCCATTGGGGTGAGAGCGCGCCACTTCCCTCTACCCGCGATCGGGAGAGGGTTGAACGCGAATACCACGGCCGTCGCGCTCCCGATGGTCGCTCGGCTCACGGGGTCCGGGGCGGGCGCGGTTTTAATCCGATCTTTGAGAGAAAGGATTCCTGGCCTTCGCCGTGCAGCTTCCAGTATTCGAGCCGGTCGCTCGCGAGGAGGGTTGCCTTTTCGCCTTCGCTCGTCTCCCACGCGATGATGCGATGCGGCTCCGCGGCCTCGATGTCTATTTTCCAGGTCGCCCCTCCGGCGATCGCGGCGACGCGGCGCTCCACCTCGAAAGTTCCGGCAGGGACGGTCACCCGCGTCGATACGGCGTCGCGCGACAGGACGACCCGACGGGCGTCGACCGGGCTGTGCGACAGCCGCGCGGTTTCGATCGACTTCACGAGGGGGACTTCCTTGCTCTCGCCGGGCTGGATTTGCGGCGCCGCCAGGCCTCTCGCCCAGAGAAGGATCGCGTCGCCGGAAAGCGCATCGGGAGGAGCGGCCACGGCCCGGGTCTGATCCGCCTCCCCGTCGAAATAGCTGTGGGAGGTCAGTCGGGCCGTGGCGGCGTCGAAGAGCATCTGTCCGTAAACGCCGCCGCACCACTCCTGCGAGGAGAACGAAACCTTCGTGGCGGAGCCCGCGGGACGCCCGTTGACGGGGACGAGGGCGACGAACGCGCTCGTGAGCAGGTTGTAGTCATAAATGCCGGTCTGAAAGTCCTCGACGAGATTCAGCTTCATCACCGGAAACTCGTCGGAAGCCGGATGCTTGCCCGGATCGGACTTCACCCGCAGGGAGTTCGAAAACGTCTCCGTGACGAAGATGGTGACTGCGACCCCTTTCCGCTGCTGTCCATATCGCGGAAAGACGAGGTCGTATCCGGCGAGCTCTCCCTTCCCGTCCCCCCAACGTTTCCAGAACGCGTCGCCGAACATGGGCGTCGCGGCGGGGCCGGTAGAGGGCGACCGGGCATCCACGCGGTGGCTGGCGATTCCGAGAAGCGCCAGCGCAAAGCCCCCTGCGGCAACGATCAGCGGCCAGCCTCGCGGATTTTTCATGTTTTTTCCCCGCGTCATCTTAGAGCCTCGAGCGGCGGTCGGAGACGCGGGAGTCGCGAGGAGATCTCAGGGGGCGGGCCAGGCGCCAGGCGGTCCCCGTCCCGATCGCGCTCGGTCTCCTGCTTCTCGAAAACGGCGGCATCCCGGTCAAATCTGCGTCGCCCGTCCTTCGATTCCCGCCGCTCGTCACTTCTGAGCGGCGGTTCGGCCTGGCGTGACCCGGAATCGAAACCCGGCGCCGCGTGCGCCGTATCCACTCAAAAACCTTCCTGTCGACAATCTGGAGGTCGCATGAAATCGAAGATCCGGCTCCCGTTCCTCTCCCTGGTTTCGCTGGCGTTCGCCCTTCCGCTCCTGGGAGCGCAGGGGCTCACGTTCCCTCCCAACGGCGACAACCCGAAGGCCTCGGTGTCGCAGATGGTGGGACCGGTCACGGTCCGGATCGATTACTCGAGCCCCCGGGTCGTCCGCGGCGCGAACGACCGGAAAGGCAAGATCTGGGGGGAGCTCGTTCCCATGGGCCTCTCGGATCTCGGCCTGAACGGATGCGCCTCGTGTCCGTGGCGCGGCGGGGCGAACGAGAACACCACATTCGCCGTCACATTCGATGTCAAGGTCCAGGGACAGACGCTGCCCGCGGGGACCTACGGAGTTCACTTCATTCCCGGCAAGGACGAGTGGACGGTGATCTTTTCGAAGGACGCCGATTCGTGGGGCAGCTTCTGGTACGACGCGAAAAACGACGCCCTGCGCGTCCAGGCAAAGCCGGTGCCGAGCGAGTACCACGAGTGGCTCACGTACGAGTTCACGGAGCGGGAGCCCGCGAAGGCGACGGTCGCGCTCAAGTGGGAGGAGCTGCAGGTCCCGCTCGCGGTGACCGTCGACAACGCTCCGGGCCTCTGGGTCGATCAGATGCGGCGGGATCTCAAGGGCTGGGCCGGCTTCTACTGGCAGAGCTGGCAGCAGGCGGCGGCGTACTGCGCCCAGAACAAGGTGAATCTCCCCGAAGCGCTGCGCTGGGCCGAGCGCGCGGTGTCCGACCCCTACGCCGCCGGCCAGGAAAACTTCACGACTCTCGCGACTCTCGCGAGACTTCAATCGTTGAACGGACGCGAGGCCGAGGCGGCGAAGACTTTCGAGCGCGCGATGAATCACGGCTCCGCGGAGCCCGTGCAGATCCACCAGGCGGGCCGTCAGCTCCTCGCGGAAGGCAAGAAGGAGGAGGCGATTCGCGTGTTCCAGTTGAACGCCCGCCGCTTTCCGGACAAATGGCCTGTGCACGTCGGCCTGATGCGCGGCTACGCCGCCGTCGGAAACCGGAAGAAGGCGCTCGACGAAGGCAGGCTGGCTGTCGCCTCGGCCCCGGACGGAGGCAATCGCAAGAACCTCGAGGGGCTCGTCAAGCTCCTCGAAGAAGGGAAAGACATCAATTAAAACGCCAGGTGGTCAGAGCGCGCCACCCCTCTCCCTGCGCTCGGGGAGAGGGGTGAGGGGCCCGGAAGTAGTGGGTGCGTCTTGCCGCGCCGGTGTCTGGACGATCTCTCGAGGCGGCTGATGGGAGGGCTCCCTCCCCCGTCTACGCACCGACGACGCGGATGTTGAACTCGGGCGTCTTGAACGACACCATCAGGGTCAGCCAGAACAGGACGTAAGCCTCGAGGCCGCGTGCTGCGGTGATGTCGCCGACGTCCCGGACGTTCTTCCACCCGAATTCGCGGAGCAGGCCCGTGACGCGCTCCTTGGCTGCCGCGTCGTTGCCGCAGAGAAAGACGTCGCTCTCCCCGCCCACGCGCGAGGGATCGACCATCACGCTCGCGTTCATCGTGTTGAGCGCCTTGACGACGCGGGTTTCGGGCAGTTCGTTCTGAATCCGTTCGGCGATCGAATCGCCCTCTTCGGCCGTGAAGAGCTTAGGTGGCATCCCGCCCGAAAAGTCGAGCGGGTTGGCGACGTCCACGAGGACCTTCCCGCGAAGATTCTCCGCTCCGGCCGCCCGCAGCGCCTCGAGCGATCCCGCTCCGGACGTGGCGTTGAAGACGATCTCCGCAAACGCCGCGGCGTCCGCGTAGGACCCCGCGCTCGCGCGGTCTCCCGCGCCGGAGGCTTCCGCCCAGTCGCGCGCCTTGTTGCTGCGCGCGCGCACGCCGAGGCGTACGGAATGTCCGAGCGAAACGAGCTTGCCGGCGAGCGCCGGACCCACCATCCCCGTGCCGAGAACACCGATCTTCATGCGAGCCCTCCCGGCGTGATTACGCCCGCCGAGGGTCAGCGGGTTCCGATCCTGTGGGTCCGATGTCATCATCCGAGGAATGGCGGGCCCCGGGCGGCTCGTTACCCTTTCGGCAGGAGGTCTCGATGAAGAAGCTCATGATGATTCTGGCGTTGTCGTGCCTCGTCCCCGCCGGGGCGGCGCTCGCCTCGGAGGTGTTCGGGACGGTCAGCGAAGCCGGGAAGCCGCTCCCCGCCGGCGTTCCCTTGAAGCTCGAATGCGAGGGCGGCACCGCGTCCGGCGTCACCGACGAGTTCGGCTCCTACAGCCTGAAGACGCCCGCTACCGGGGATTGCCGGCTCTCGCTCACCCACAAGGGCGCGAGCCCATCTCTGAAGGTGACCCTGTACGAGAAGCCGAGCCGCTATGACCTCGTCGTCAAAGGGGAAGCGGGCAAGCTGACAGTCGCGAGGAAATGACGGCGGACAGCAACGAGCCGGAAAAGCCCCGGCGGCGCGACGGGTGGGACAAGGCCGAGATCGTCCTGCAGCCGATTGGCGGCCTGCTCACGGCGCTCGCCGTGGCGGTGCTGGGATTCTGGACCTCGAGCTATCTCAGGGAACGGGAGGGCCGCGAGGCGGCCTTTCGCGAGCGCATGCAGACGGCCGACACGAACGCCCGCCTGTACTCGGAGCTGACGAGCAAGCGCGAGGAGTCCGAAAGCGCGCTGCGCAAGGACATGTTCACCTCGATCATCAGCTCCTTTCTTCGGGCCGGGCCGGCAACTCCCGAGCAGAAGATGCTGAACCTCGAGCTGCTCGTCTACAACTTCCACGAGTCGCTGAATCTGAAGCCGCTGTTTCTCCACATCGAGCGCGAGGTGAAGACGACTCCGAACCGGACCGACTACGTGAGACGGTTGAACCAGGTCGCGGACACCGTCATCAAGAAGCAGATGCTGATCCTCGTCGACGGGGGAGAGACCTTCGACGCGACGATCGACACGAAGAACCTGAACTTTCCGGGCGGCGAAACTCCCGCTCCGTTCGTGGCAAAGGAGCTCGTGGTCGACGGCATCAAGAGGAACGTCCGGCTGGAAGTGCTGTCCGCGGACCCGGAAACACAGGAGCTTCAGCTTCGCATGACGATCCGCACCGCGGAGGCGAATCGCGTCGACACCAGCGCCACCGAATTCTGGATCGGCCACTTCGATTTCCCGATGATCGACAACACCCGGCTGCCCCACGACCAGCGCCTCGCCGTGATCATGAACAACTACGACGTCAAGCGCGGAGTCGCGGACATCACCGCGGCGCTGTTCCCGGGCAAGTACGCCGCCCTGCGCGAGAAGCCGTACTACGACGAGGTGCTCGCCAAGCTCCTCGCCGCCAATCGGACAGCCGCGCAGCCGTCGCCGACGCCCAGGTAAAACTGTCGTCGCCTGTGCTGGCGATCGGTCAGGCGATGGCTGACGACGTCGTCGGGCTCGGGCCTCCGGTCGGCGCGCTCTGGACGCCTTTCGTTTCGGGAGGAAAGGGTGAAAGAATTTCTCCTGCCGGAGCCCCGTCGCCCGAAAGGCAGGAGGACGCATGAACCGCTTCGTGCACGCGCTTTTCATGACCGTCGCCCTTGCGGCGCCCGCCGCGGGCGGCGGGCCGGGCGAACACGATGACCTCGATCGCGCGGTCTCTCTGATGGCGAAAGTCGGCAGCGCGACGTCGCCCTCACTGTCGCCGGACGGCAAACGGATCGCCTTCGTTTCGAACCTCGGCGGGTTGCCGGCTGTCTGGACCGTCGAAACCGCCGGAGGCTATCCGCAGCTCGTCACCGCATTCGACGATCCCGTCGGTTCCGTCGAGTGGTCTCCCGGCGGGGAATGGCTCGCGTTCACCCTCGCGCCCGGGGGCGGAATGAACGAGCAGGTTTATCTCGTTCGGCCGGACGGCTCGGAGCTGCGCCGGCTCACGGAGGGCGGCAAAGAGACAAACCGTCTCGGGGGCTTTTCTCACGACGGAGCACTCCTGCGCCTCGGGTCCAATCGAAGGAGCGGCGGAGCGATCGATGCGTATCTGTTCGACATCGCCGCAGGGACGACCCGCCTGGTATCCGAAAACCGCGGGATCGGCGGCTTCTCGGACATCACCCGCGACGGGAAACGCGCTCTCCTTGACCGGCTCGTCAGCCGCGGAGACAACAACCTCTATCTCGTCGATGTGAAGACCGGCCTCGAAAAGGTCCTGACACCGCACGAGGGGCCCGGCAGTTTCGCCGGAAGATTCGCGCCTGACGGGACCGCCGTTTATCTCTCGACGGACAGGGGCCGGGATCGGCGCGGGTTCGCCCGTCTCAGGCTGGACGAGGGGGGCGCGCCCGGCAAGGTCGAGCAACTCGCCGCGCGCGACGATGCGGAGCTCGCCACGTTCGAGATCGACGAAACGGGCAGATGGGCGGCCCTCGTGTGGAACGTCGCCGGGCGCAGCGAACTGGAACTGTACGACCTGCGCGCGGGAAAGGTGATGCTGCGACCGAAGCTACCCGCGGAGATCGCGGGCGATCTCGATTTCTCGAAGGATGGCCGGACTCTGGCTCTCGTGTGCTCGGGCTCGGCGACCCCGTCGGACGTGTGGGTGCTCGACATCGCGGGCGGGGCGATGCGGCAGGTCACGCGCAGCCCCCACGCGGGCGTCGATCTTTCGAAGTTCGTCCGCCCCGAATTGGTGTGATTTCCGGCGCACGACGGCCTCGAGCTCTCCGGCTGGCTTTACCGTCCCCTCTCGAAGGGCGCGTCTTTCCCGGTGGTCCTGTCTTTTCATGGAGGACCGGAGGGGCAGGAGCGGCC
The DNA here is from genome assembly GCA_038229875.1 of Thermoanaerobaculia bacterium. Taxonomy (GTDB): domain Bacteria; phylum Acidobacteriota; class Thermoanaerobaculia; order UBA5066; family Gp7-AA6; genus JALYUA01. The sequence goes on from JBBROA010000025.1 coordinate 21,130, forward strand.
GAGCTTCAACAGCCAGTACCAGGCGCTTCTTGCGCGGGGGATCGGGGTTTTTGCGCCGAACGTGCGGGGCTCCTCCGGCTTTGGAAAGAAGTATGTGAACCTCGACAACGGGGCTCTCCGGTTCGACGGCGTGCGGGACATCGAAGCCTGCGTCGCCGCCGCGGTCAAGGCGGGGGCAGATCCGAAGCGCGTCGGCATCATGGGCGGCTCCTACGGGGGCTACATGGTCATGGCGGGTCTCACCGAGTACCCGCAGCTCTTCGCCGCGGGTGCGGACCTCTTTGGCATCGTCAACTTCGAGACGTTTTTCCAGCACACGGAGCCGTGGATGGCGGCGATCTCGAAGATCGAGTACGGCGACCCGGAGAAAGAGGTCGATCTCCTGCGTCGCCTTTCGCCGATTCACAAAGTCGATCGCGTGGCCGCTCCCACGATCGTATTGCACGGCGCCAACGACACAAACGTGCCGGTCGTCGAGGCCGAGCAGGTCGTGGAAAGTCTCAAGAAGCGGGGGATCCCGGTCGAATACGTCCTTTTTCCCGACGAGGGTCACGGCTGGAGAAAGACCCCCAACCGCGTCCGCTCCGCCGTCGCGGTGACCCGCTGGTTCGAGAAATATCTGAACGCACCCTGACGCTGCCGGACGGGGCCGAACGCCGTCGCCGCGTTCGACTGGGTCACCTTCCATCCCTACTCGGACTTTCTCCTCCACGACATGGGTTCGCTCGGCGACGGAATCACGCAGAACAACGCGACGGGCCGGCTCAAGCGCACGGCTCCTCTTTGGGGGCTCCGGCGAACCGTCCGCCGGGCTGGACTGGACGAAGCGCCCCGCGAACGGGACGAGCGGCCCCGGTCGCGGGACGACTGGTGATCTTCCCTCGCGTCTCTTCGTATGAACGCTCATGAGGACACCCGGCGCACGCTCTGCGAAAGGCGGCGCGGCGCCATGGCTTCTCGCTGCTGTGTTCCTCACGTTAACGCGAGCGGCCCTTTTCGCCGGGGAGAGAGGGCAGGACGCAGCCACGCCGTCGAACCTGCAGGTGTGGGGCCGGAGCGAAGGGTTGCCCGTCAACGCGGTCCTCTCTCTTGCCCAGAGCAGGACGGGCGACATCTGGATCGGGACCGCGAACGGACTCGTCCGGTTCGACGGCGAACGGTTCCGGACTCTCGACCGGCGCAATTCGCCGGCGCTCAGACACGATGACGTCGAGGCCCTCGCCGAGGACGAGTCCGGCGCGCTCTGGATCGGCACTCTCGGCGGACTGAACGTTCTCAGGGGCGGCGTGATGACGTCCTGGCGTCTTGCGGCGAACGAGCCGTGCATCCTCTCGCTCTTCATCCATTCCGGGATCGTGTGGGTCGGGACGGAGCGGGGTCTCTACCGCGTCGACCCTCGCTATCCGGAAACGGTCGCGCTCACGAAATCGGGACGCGTCCGCGCCGTTTCCGCGGCGGCGGACGGAACAATCCTCGTCGGGACCGAAGAGGGCCTCCGGAGTCTCGGAGCTTCCGGCCTCGCGCCGTACGCGCCGGCGACGAACGGACTCGGGCGGATCCTCTCGATCTCCCCTGAGCCCGACGGCTCTCTCTGGCTCGGGACGTCGCACGGGATCTATTCGCTCGCGCGCGGGAAGCTCGTCCAGGCGGAAGAGGGCGGGCGCCCGACCGTCATCCGGACGATCCTCCGAACCCGCGGCGGGATCGTTTGGATCGGCGCGCGTGAAGGCCTCTTTCGACTGGAAAACGGCAAGCCGCGGCTGGCGTCCCCGAGCCTCGCGAACGAAGTGGTCCCCGCGCTCCTCGAAGATCGTGACGGGGATCTCTGGGTCGCGACTGTGAGCTCGGGACTTGTCCGGGTCGGCCGCGATCCCGTGCTCACCGTCGATTTCGGCAACCTGCTGCCGGATCAATCCGTCTGGGCTCTCGAATCGGATTCACGCGGGCGCATCTGGTTCGGAACGGCGAAGGGACGCTTCGGGCTCGTCGTACCGGGATCGGGAACCCTGAACGTCCTCCGGCAACTGGACGCGCCCGTGACGGCGATCGCGGCGGAGCCCGAGCGCGGCACGCTGATGGTCTCGACGTTCGGCCGCGGCGCCTTCCGGTACGACCCCGAGCGAGGGACGTGGGAAACGGCGGGATTGCCGGAAGACCTCGTCGTCCTCGCCCTCGCGCGGGACGGCCGCGGCGGGATGTGGGCGGGTACCGTCGGCGGCGTGCGCCACCTCGCCGGCGGAAAAATCGAGGAGCTCACCGCGGACAAGGGCCTCCCCAGCAACATCGTCACCTCGGTGCACGAGGATCGGTCGGGAGCCCTGTGGATGGGATTCTCGGAACGCGGGCTCGCCGAATGGAAGAACGGCAAGCTGCGCTTCTGGACCGTGCGCGAGGGCCTGTCACACAACGCGGTGACGGCGATCGCGGAGGGCGCCGACGGAGAGACGTGGGTGGCGACCGCCGGCGGGCTGACGCGGATTCGCGACGGGGTGGCCCGGTCGGCGCCCGCATGGCTCGTGAGCCAGATTGTGGAATCCGTGATCGACGACGGGCGCGGCCATCTCTGGCTCGGCACCGGACGCGGGATCCTCCGCATCGCAAAGAGCGCGATGGACTCCGGACGGAGCGGACCGGCCGAGGGCGACGTCCTCGAGCTCGGGCACTCCGCCGGGATGCGGAGCGCGGCGTGCAGCACTGGCAACGCGAGCGTCGTCCGAACCCCGGACGGCCGAATCTGGTTCGGGACGCAGAGCGGACTCGCGCGCGTCGATCCGGACCACCTGACGCTCGCGGGAGCGGCGCCGGCGGTCCGGATCGAAGAGCTGGTGCGGGACGGGAAGGCATGGAGGCCGCAGCCATCGTGGACCGTTCCGTCCGGGAGCGGCGCGCTCGCCATCGCCTACACCGCGCCGAGCTTCCGCGCCGCGGAGAATCTCCGTTTCGAATACCGGCTGAAAGGGATCGATCGAGGGTGGGTGCGAGCGGGGAACCGCCGCACGGCTTATTACACGAACCTGCCGCCGGGAGAGTACGACTTCGAAGTGAGGGTGAGCGAGGGGGACGGTCCGCCCGCGGGCGCACCCGCGCACCAGCGCATCGTCGTCGAGCCGCGCTGGTTCGAGACGGCGTGGTTCTTCGGGGCAATCGCCGCGGTCGCCGCCGCAGTCCTGTTCCTCGCGCACCGCTTTCGAGTGAATCACGTCAGCGAGGGCCTGCGTTTGAAGTCCGCGCTCGAGCGCGCCCAGCTCTCCGCGCTGCGCGAACAGCTCCGGCCGCATTTCCTCTTCAACACGCTGAACACGGTGCTCCCGCTCATCCGGCACGCTCCCGAAGCCGCGGAGACGATGATCGTCGAGCTCTCCGATCTCCTGCGCGCCAGCCTTCGCACGGAGCCCTCGCAGCTCGTCCCGCTCGACGAAGAGCTCCGCACCGTGCATCAGTACTTCCGCATCGCGAGCCTCCGGTTCAAGGAGCGATTCCACCTCGCGGTCCAGATCGCGCCCGAGGTGCGGCAGGCCCTCGTGCCGAGTTTTCTACTTCAGCCGATCGCCGAAAACGCGATCCGCCACGGCGTCGAGAAAACCGCCGGCAGGGTCGAGGTCCGGTTGACCGCGTGGGCGGCGGGCAGCTCGCTCAGGATCGAGCTGTCCAACGAGGCCTTCGAGCGGCAGGATCGTCCGTCGGCCGAGGAGTCTTCCGGCATCGGTCTCGAGAACACGCGCAAGCGCCTGCGGTGGCTATTCGGCGAATCCGCCCGCGTCGAGCTAGCGCTCCGCGAGCAGGGCGCGCGAACCACGATCGTGATGCCGCTCCTGTTTGCTCCCGCCTCCGCACGCGCGGACGACGAACCGCTGACGCCCCTGCGCCAGAGCGCGGGAGGAGGATGACATGGGCGCACTCGCCGAGGAAAAAGCCGCCGTGGTGGTCCGGGTTCTGATCGTCGACGACGAGCCCTACGCCAGGCTATGGCTCCGGAGCATTCTCTCGTCCGAGCCCGACGTCGAGATCGTCGGCGAGGCGGGTGACGGCCGCTCCGCTCTTCGAGCGATCGAATCGTCCAGACCCGATCTCGTCTTTCTGGACGTGCAGATGGGCGGCCTCGACGGCTTCGGCGTGCTCCGCGACATGCCCGCGGGGTTCCGGCCGGAGATCGTCTTCACGACCGCTCACGAGCAGTATGCGGTCCGCGCGTTCGAAGCGCGCGTTCTCGACTATTTTCTGAAGCCGGTCCGCCGCGAGCGTCTCCACGATTGCCTCGAGCGCGTGCGGGAGCGCATGGCTCCCGGACGTTCGCGAGCGATAGAAGCCTCGATGCGCACCGTCCTGCGGGAGTTCCGCCGCGAAGACTCGCAGGCGGAGTGGCTCCTCGCCCGGTGCGGAGAAGAGACCGCCATCGTGCCGCTGGAAGAGATCGACTGGATCGAGTCTTCGCGAAATTACGTCGTCCTGCACTCGGGCGGCCGCGAGTTCACATACCGCGAGCCGATCTCGTCTCTCGCGGCGCGGCTGGACCAGCGGGCGTTTCTCCGCATCCACCGGTCGACCGTCGTGAACGTGCGGCGGATCAGCCGGATCGTCCGGATGGACAACGGCGGAGCGACCGTTCTTCTCAAAGACGGGACGTCGCTGACGATGACAGAAACTTACGCACGCCAGCTCTCGGGACTTCGTCCCACGCGCGGCTGACTGGTTCAACGCTCCGGAGTCTCGTCCAGGATTCCGGATCGCCTCGGTCGACTCCTTTCCTTCGTCCCCCCCGCACGCCGTTTCGTCCCCGCGGAGAGGCCGCAAGTCACTGCAGGCCATGGCACAGAAGCGGCTTTTTACTGGGTGATTCGACAGCTCTCGACGAGAGCGGAAAGGAGTCGCATGAGGTATTCGAAAGTTCTCTGCGTTCTCGCCGTCATCGGCGCGTTCACGCTCCCGATCCTGGGCCAGGGCACGGCGCAGACGGGAAGCATTTACGGAAGAGTGACGGATGAAACGGGGGGTGTTCTCCCGGGAGTCACGGTCACGCTCTCCGGAATCGGCGCGCCGCGCAGCACCACGACCGGGCCCCAGGGAGAGTTTCGGTTCATCAACCTCTCTCCGGGCCCGTACACGGTCAAGTCCGAGTTGTCGGGCTTCTCGACCGTGGAAAGAACGAACGTCGCTGTGACGCTCGGAAACAACACGGAGCTCGTCCTTCCGATGAAGCTTGCGAGCGTGTCGGCGACCATCACCGTCACGTCGGAGTCGCCGCTTCTCGACACGCGGCGGCAGACGGAGGGTACAACCTTCAACCAGAAACAGCTCGAGTCGATCCCGACCGGGCGCGACCCGTGGGTGGTTATCCAGCAGGCGCCGGGAGTTCAGATCGACCGCCTGAACATCGGCGGGAATCAGTCGGGTCAGCAGTCCAACTACATCGGCAAGGGCGTCGACGCCAGCCAGAACGTCTACAACGTCGATGGTGTGAACATCACCGACATGTCGGCCATCGGATCGTCGCCGACGTACTACGACTTCGACGCGTTTCAGGAAATGCAGGTCACGACTGGCGGAACGGATCCGTCGATCTCGACGCCCGGCGTGTCCCTGAACATGGTGACCAAGCGCGGCACGAACGACGTGCACGGCTCCGGCCGCTATTTTGCGACGCCCGCCGAGCTCCAGGCCAACAATATCCCCCAGGAGGCGAAGGACCAGGGCTTCACGAACAGGAGGGTCGACCGCATCTCGCGCGCCGGCACGGGCGCGGGCATCCAGGACTACGGCGTGGAAGCGGGCGGACCGCTGTGGCAGGACCACGCCTGGCTGTGGGGCAGCTACGGCCGCAAGGAAATCCCCTTAGTCAAGCTGGGCGGCGCCAATGACGTCACGTACCTCGACGACTACAGCGCCAAGCTTTCCTTACAACCCGTGGAATCGAACTCCGCGACCGGGTTCTACCTCCGTGGCAACAAGCTGAAATTCGGCCGCAGCGCGGGTCCGACGCGTCCCGCGGAGACTTCCACCGACCAGACCGGGCCGACGACGATCTGGAAGATGGATGACTCGCAGGTCTTCGGCCCGAGCTTCGTCGCGAGCGGTTACTACGCCTACATCCGCAATGGGTTTTCTCTCACGCCCGAAGGGGGCGCCGGCGTCAACACGTACCAGGACCCGGGTCTCGTCTGGCATCGCAGCTACCAGGTCTATGGGACCGACCGCCCGGTCCACCAGGCGGGAGGCAACACGTCTTACTTCTTCAACACGGGCTCGCTCGGGCACGAGTTGAAGCTCGGCTTCGGCTGGCGCAAGTTCGGGGTCAAGTCCTCGGTTGTGTGGCCCGGTGACGAGACCGTCGGCTACGAGCAGGTCCGTTTCCCGACGGATCCCGGCGGATTCACGGGTCAGGCGGACATCACGCGCGCCGCCGCAATCTCCTACGCCTACACCTACTACAACGGTTTCGTGAGCGACACGCTGACGGCCAACAACCTGACCGTGAACGTGGGTCTCCGCTACGACCGCCAGAACGGTCAGAACCTGGCGAGCTCCGTCCCCGCGAATCCTCTCTTTCCGGAGCTCGTGCCCTCGCTCAATTTCTCCGGGCTTCCGAGCGAATTCACCTGGAAGGACTTTCAGCCCCGCATCGGCGCGACCTACGCGCTCGGCGCCGAGAAGCGCACGGTGCTGCGAGCGTCCTATGCGCGGTATGCCGATCAGCTGGGCGGCAGCATCCTCACGTGGGACAACCCGCTCGGCGCCTCTGTGCCGCCGGGAGGCAGGTATCGCTGGAATGACAGGAACCACAACCACCTCGTCGACCGCGGCGAGCTCGGTCAGTTCATCAGCAACCGTGGCGGATTCGACTCGACGTGCCCGACCTGTCTCTCGTCGGCCAATGTCATGGATCCCAATCTCAAGTCGCCCAAGACCGACGAGATCGTCGTCGGCTTCGATCACGCGCTCCTCCCCGAGCTCGTGATCGGCGGCAACTACACCTATCGCCACCGCAAGGACATAGTGTGGTCGCCTTACATCGGCGTCACGAACTCGAGCTACAACCAGGTCTGGGCGGGCGATCCGACGCTCCCCCTAAACGGGCTCGGCGGCGTCGACTCCAACGGCCGTGTTCTCGGCAACGTCGGTCCCGTGTACACCGGCACTCTCCCGGCTTCTTTCAACGGCGGACAGGTCGTCACCAACCGTCCGGACTACTCGACCGACTACAACGGCGTCGAGCTCCAGCTCACCAAGCGCCTCACCAACAAGTGGATGGCGCACGCCCAGGTCTCGTACAACGACTGGAAGAACAAGGTGAAGAGCACGGCGACGGGCTGCATCGATCCGACGAACCAGCTCTATGCCGCCGGCGGCCTCTTCCCCGGCAACCCTCTGGGGCCGACGTGCGCGAACAGCACGCAGGTCTATCAGGAGTCGGTCGGAAGCGGCAACTTCGGACAGGTCTTCATCGGGTCCAAGTGGAATTTCAACGTGACGGGTCTCTATCAGCTTCCCCTGGAGTTCAACGTGGCCGCGAATCTTTACGGCCGCCAGGGCTACCAGAATCCGTACTTCCTCCAGGTGGACACGGGCAATGGCGAAGGCACGCGGTACGTGCTTCTGCAGGGCGAGAACCGGCTGAAGAACGTGTACAACCTCGACCTGCGTCTCGAAAAAGTCGTGGCGATCGCGTCCAAGGCTTCTCTCACGATCTCGCTCGAGCTCTTCAACGCGTTGAACGCGAACACGATCCTGCAGAGACAGAACGACGCGACGCCGGGTCCGGCGAACTCGTCGCTTTCCGCCTCGACCTACTGCACGGCCGCGAATCCGTGCACCGCGGCGGCCGGCTCGATCGACGAGATCCAGAACGCCCGCGCGGTCCGCTTCGGCGCACGAGTCAGCTTCTGAGGAGTTCCGCAGTCCGCTCCGCCCGCCGGACCGATCCGGCGGGCGGCTGCGGTCTGCATCGACCGGAGTCCATGCTCAAGTTTCACGGACCGCAGCCGATCGCGGCCCTTCCCGACCTCCATCCGAAGGGCGAGTGCCCGTGGTGCGCGGCGGGAACCCGGTTCACGCTTTCCACCCGCCTCTCTCCTGGCGCGCACCGCGCCGGAATCAAGACATTCATTGCGAGCTATGCCTGCGATCTCTGCCTTGGGCCGATCGGAATCGAATGGACGGTGAACTCGTGGTCGCGAGAGGACGTCCCGCTGGTGCGCGATCCCCGGCTCGTCACTCCGCTCGGGCTGACCTTCGAGACGGGAGCGGCCCCGGCCGCCGTCCGGGCGCCGCTTTCCGAGGCGCTCGACTGTTTCCGTTCGGGCGCGTTCAACGGGTTCGCCTTTCTCTCCTGGAGGGTGGTCGAAGCGATGGCCGACGATGCGGTCGGCGCCGGATCCCCGGTGACGATCACTTCGCGGGTCGACGACGCTCTGGGTCTGCTCGGGCTGGCGGAGAGCTGGAAATCGCTTCTTCACCGCATCCTCCTTCCGACGGCGGAGCGGCCGCGAGCCGACATCCCGGAGATGAGCCGGGAGAAGGCGGCGGTGCTGCTTTCCGTTCTGCGCGATCTCGTCCACGAGCTCTACCTTCGACCCGTGCGGCTGAAGGAGGCTGTGCGCGGCGCGCGAAGCCTCATTCGGGAGACTCGGCGGTCTCAAAGGACATCCGATCTCGACGCGCCTGCCCGCGAGGACCTGATCGCGATCGACTGACGCGTTCGGCGGGAACCTTCGTCAGCCCCCTGGTGGCACCAGACGCAGGAGGCCTTCATGACGCCAGGACGCGTTCTCGCCGCTCTCATGGCCGCTTTTCTGGCGTTCGACGCCGCTCCTGCATTGGGTTGTACCTACGTCGGTATGTCGCTCTGGCGTGTCATCGAGCGTGCGGAGTGGATCGTGCTCGCGCGCATGGAAAGGATCGGGAGGAGCGCTGCCCACGGCGATGGGTGCCGGAGGCGATCAGGCAAATAGTGATCCGATCCGGAAGGCACGACTGGGGATCCGTGCTCTGGGAGAAATACAGGATCGACGGCACTTTGAAATCGCTCTGGCCCGCGATCGCGAAGGATCTCGGGCTTCCGGCCGCGGGCGACATCTCCGCACGAATGGACTGAGCGCTTCGTCCATTGATTCACTTCTTCTTCGAGGGGCAGGCGGCGGCGAAGCCGAGCTGGCAGGACTTCCGAAGCAGCGTCGCGGCCTTCGCCCTGTCCCGGGAAACCCCGTTTCCCTTCTCGTACGCGCGCGAGAGGTCGTTGCAGCCCTCGGCGTCCCCCGCTTCGCACGCCCGTCCGAGAAAGGCGGCGGCCTTCGCGGCGTCCGGCGCCACGCCCAGGCCGCTCGTGAAAACGACAGCTGCGTTGAAACAGCCGAACGCGTCCCCTCGCTCGCACCCCTGCTCGGAAAGCTCGCGGCCGCGGACGAGGTCCTTCTCGACTCCGTCACCCGCCAGATGCAGACCTCCGAGGAGAGAGCACGCGCGGGAGCTGTTCCCGGCGAAGCCGACGTCGCCGGATTCGAGCGGCCGCCGGCAGGCGTCGTCGAAGATGGCCGCCGCTTTCGCCGCGTCTTTCTGGACTCCGATGCCGTCGCGCCACGCGCGGCCGGTGTTCACGCAGCCCGCGAGGTTTGACGGCTCGCACCGGCTCCCGGCGCATCCGCGCTGGTAGAGCGTCACGGCGCGCGCGGCGTCTTTTGGGACGCCTTTGCCGTATTCGTAGAGGAAACCGAGGTTCGTGCAGGCCGGCGAGTTCCCGGACTCGCAGCCCTCCCGGTACCGGGCAGCGGCGGCAGACAAGTCGACGGGCCCGCCCCGTCCCTCCTCCGCCATGAGCCCCACGTTGTAGCAGCCGGCGGGGTCCCCCAGATCGCACGCGCGGACGTAGAGGGACGTGGCGCGCCGGTCGTCTTTCGGTACGAACTTCCCGGTCGCGTGGAGGAAAGCCAGTTGCGTGCAGCCGGGACCGCTCGCGAGTTCGCACGCGCGGCCGAGCACCCGCAGGGCATCGCCCTGGCGCGCGGCGATGTCCGTCAGGTGAGCGCCCTCGTACGCGCAAGCGTCCGCCGACCCGGCGCGGCACGCGGCGTCGTACATTTCGAGCGCCCGTTCGGGCGTGCCGCCGCGGTTTCTGTGCGCCCACGCCTGGCGGAAGCAGCCGCTCAGGACCCCCGCGCGGCAGGCGGCGTCGAAAAAGCCTTCTTCCGGCACAGGCACGAGCGTCGCCGTCACGGATGTTCCGGCGCGGCGGAGGGTGACGCGAACGGGTTCGCAGGATCCGCCCTGGGAAGCGTCGATGAATTCGCAGACGTTCGAGATCCGCGACTCACCGATCTCTTCGACGAGATCTCCGGTGCGGATCCCGGCCCGCGCGCCGGGACCGCCTGCGAGGACCTCGCGAACGACCACGCCGGACGCCGCGGCCGGCAGACCGAGCTTTCTGCGGACCTCCCGCGTGAGGGGTCCAGCCTCGATCCCGAGCGTCCCTCGACAGGCGGCCGGCTACTCCGATCGCGCCGCGGGTTTTTCGGCGGGCGTCGAGGAGGCGCAGCCGCCCGCCAGGGTCAGTGAAAGGGGGAGGGCCGCCCGAGAGAGCCAGAGCGCCGTGCGACGCCATGTCTCCTGAGCGCAGGAGAACGTGCGAGTCATATCTTTCCCCTTCGGTAGGTGAGGAACGCGTCCCGTCGCCGGGCAGGCGCCGGCAGGTCTTCGGCGACGTACACGACACCCATGCCGCCGGCTCCGAGCTTCGCGAGAATCCGGTAGTGAGAGAACTGATCGAGCATTCGGGAGCTTGCGCGGGATGTTAGCAGCCGCGCGGCGGCTTTTCGTGGGGCGGGCAACGGTACACAGGCGGCTGGGCGGACGCGGGCCACGGGCGCACCTGAATGGGGGGTCAAGCGACAGCCTTGGGTCGCAAGGAGGGAGGCGGCGCGCCGGGGCTGGCAGGGATCGTGAAACACCCCGGGCAGGGCCGGCGAAAGCCCGCCCGAGGAGACCGATTGGACGAAGCCTGGGCCGAAAATCGCAAATGGCCTGACACGCTCTGGATCGTGCGGCACGCCGAAAGCGCGGGCAATGTGGCGCGCGATCTCGCCGAGAGCACCGGTGACCCCTGCATCGACCTGAAGACCCGGGACGTCGACGTGCCGCTCTCGGTGCTCGGGGAACGTCAGGCGGACGCGGTCGGGCGCTGGTTCGGCGCGCTTCCCGAATCCAAGCGGCCCACCGTCGTTCTCACGTCTCCGTATGTGCGCGCTCTCGAAACGTCGCGGAGGTTGATTGAGGCGTCGGGAATCGATCTCACCGCGCTTCGCGACGAGCGTCTGCGCGAACGCGAGTTTGGAATCCTCGACGGGCTGACGCGCAAGGGGATCGAGGCGCGATACCCGGAAGAGGCTCTTCGCCGTGGGCCGCTCGGGAAGTTCTACTACCGGCCCCCGGCGGGCGAGAGCTGGTGCGACGTGATCCTTCGCCTGCGGAGCGCGATCGGCACGCTGACCCGCGACTATCGCCGCGAGCGCGTGGTAATCGTCTGTCACACGGTGGTGGTTTTCTGTTTCCGCTATCTGCTCGAGCGGCTGACGGAAGAGCGCGTCCTCGAGATCGACCGATCCCTGGAGGTCGCGAATTGCTCGATCACCTCCTACGAGTTCGACCCCACGCTCGGACGCCACGGCCGGCTCTCGCCGAAACTCTTCAACTTCGTGGCGCCGATCGAGAGCGAGGGAACGCCCGTGACCGCGGAAGCCGACGGTCCCGATCGTGCCGGGGCTCCCGGAGTGCCGGCGAAAGGCTGATCTTCGACCGGTCAGCCCTTCCCAACGCGACGACGTGCCAGGGGGCAAAGCGCCCAGGATGCGCCGGGCCGGCAAAGAACACCTCGAGACCTCCTGGATCAGGCGTCGATCAAGATCGAGTGGATCCCTGGGATCTCTGGCCGCAGACGGGTAAGCCTTGGCCGATTCGGCCGGGCCGGAAAATTTCGATCGGACGGTCTTTCGCCGATCGGACGTGTTGCCCCGCGCGGCGCGACATTTTGACGCGCCGGTCCCGCGGCTGGGGGCAGGGCCGCGACACGGCGAGCCTTGGAATTCTCGACCGTCCGGTAATCCGGGGGAGCGCGAAGTCGTCGAAGAAGGGTACGGCTCGGCTTTAGAAGCGGAGCAGACGGGATGGGCGTATGCCACGGAAGGTTGAGCGGCATCGGATAGCCAGAGCCGCCGCCGCGAGCGGAATTCTGCTGGCGGTCGCATTTTCAGCGCGCGCGAACACGGCGACTCAAATGGGGGCCCCGACGCTCGCGGCATCGCTCGACGGGAATCCCGCCACATCCGCACCGGTCGGGGCCCTCGTCCTCTGGACTGTTTCCGTGCCGGCTTCTTCCCCGGATCTCTGGTGTCGATTCCGCGCGCGGGCGGTCGGCGGCCTCTTCCGGACTGTTCGCGACTTCGGTCCCTGCAACAGTCTCGGATGGACGGCGCTCGAAGAGGGGTTCTACGAAGTCGAAGTGGCCGTTCGCGACCGGATAACAGGCGATTCCGCCGACGCCATCTCGACGTTCGAGCTCGTAAGCCGCCTGTCCGCCGTAGCGGGCCCGCGCGCCGGTTCGGCGGCCGTGGTCAATGCCACGAGCCACCCGCTCGTCGCTCTTTACAGCGCGCCGGGCTGCGAGGTGGGGCGCGCTTCCGTCGAGTACCGTTCGCAGACTTCCGTGCTGCAGCGGACCCCGGACCAGGCCTGTCGTCCCGGGCGAAGCCTCAACTTTTATCTGGCAGCTCTCGCTCCCAACACCGGCTACATCGCGAATCTCGTTCTCGACCGTGGCCGCGGAGGCGCGCTTCCTGCGTCGGTCGAGTTCCAGACGGGCGACGCGCCGGACGTCCTCAAAAACGCCGCGTTCGTCGTCGAGGCCGCGAATCCCTCGGCCCCGCAGCCGATCCTCCTCCAGGCGCCGCTGTATCTGCCGGCGATCGCCACGGATCTCGCAGGCCGTCTGCTCTGGTTCGGGCCCATGGACCTCACGTATTTAACTCACCCGGGGAGCAACGGAACGTTCTTCGGACTTCGAGAAGATGGAATCGATCCGGCCCTGGACGTCGTCCGCGAATTCGACCTCGTCGGCGCCACCGTGCGCGAGACGAACGTCGCCCGTATCAACGAGCAGCTCCTGGCTCAGGGCAAGCGCACGATCAGCGCCTTTCATCACGAGGCAAGGCCGCTTTCGGATGGAAGAATCGTCGTGCTCGCGGAGGTCGAGCAGGTGTTGACCGACGTCCAGGGCCCGGGGGCAATCAACGTCCTGGGAGACATGATCGTCGTGCTCGACGAGAACCTCCAGGTCGTTTGGACCTGGGACGCATTCGATCATTTAGACGTTCGGCGCCGCGCCGTTCTGGGAGAGACGTGCTTCAAGAACGTGGGCTGCGCGCCGCACTATCTGCCGGGCGACGCAAACGACTGGACCCACGGAAACTCCGTGGACGAGACCCCCGACGGGTCTCTTCTCTACTCGAGCCGTCACCAGGACTGGCTCATCAAGATCGACTATCGCAGGGGAAGTGGAGGGGGTGAAGTGATCTGGCGCCTCGGCCGCGACGGAGATTTTTCGTACGACTCGGGCGATTCGTATCCGTGGTTCTCTCATCAACACGACGCGTCGTACGAGGCCGGAGGCGCGTTCATCACCGTCTTCGACAATGGAAACACGCGGATTCTCGAAGATGCCGGCGGGTCGAGTCGCGGGCAGGTGGTGCAACTGGACGAGGATCATCGAATCGCGCGGCTTCTCGTCAACGTGGATCTCGGCGTCTTCTCCCCGGCTCTCGGTTCTGCGCAGCGACTCGTTGACGGGACGTATCACTTCAATGCGGGATTTGTTCCGGCCGGCCAGGCGGTGGAGGCATTTTCCCTCCAGGTCGATGACGCCGGCAACGTCTTGTCCTCGATCGCGGTTCCCGCCGCCGTGTACCGGTCATTTCGGATGGAAGACCTGTATCACTTCGGCGCCACTCCGGATCGCGCCTCGCCGCGGATCATTGACTGGCCGCGATAGGGTTGGGCCGAGGTCGGGCGGTGCCCCACCGACTGCCTCCGGGCCTTCCGGCGTCAGAATCCGGGCGGCGGCATGGAAGCCACATGGAACGCGCGTTCCATCGCGATCCCGACTCGCGCGACCGTTCCTTCGTCGAAGAGCCTGCCGACGAGGGTGACGCCGTGCGGCACCCGGCGCTTCGGGTTGAATGCGGGCATCGGATGCGCCGGATCGGGCGCCCAATCGCTTCTCGCCTCCGCGATCTCGACGAACCCGGCCGGAAGGGTCAGGCCGGGGTGCCCCGTGAAGTTCGTGATCGTCAGGATCTCGTCCCGAAGCGCAGGCACGAGAAGCAGATCCACTTTTTCGAAGACGCGCGCCATCTCTCCCGCCACAATGCGCCGCAAGCGGTCTGCCTGGACGTAGTCGACCGCGGAAAGGAAGCGCGACTGCCGGAAGGTGTTCGGCCACGCGTCGGGCACCTGCATTTTCAACTGGTCGAGCCCACGCGAGAGCGTCAGGTCCTCGAATGCGGCGGCGGCCTCCGCGAACAGGATTGTGTTGAGCGATCCGTACGGCCAGTCGGGGAGAGAAACCTCGACGGCCGTCAGCCCGAGCTTCCGGACGGTCTCGAGCGCGGCGCGGTCGACCTCGGTCGCAGGGCTTTCGTTCATCCAGGCCGGGAAATATCCGACCTTCAATCCGCGGATCGGCGCTCCGGCGTCGAAGTCGAGATGGCTCGGTACGCTGGAAAGATCTCCCGGGTCGGCGCCCGAGATGGCGGCGAGCACGAGGCACGTGTCTTCGACGCTGCGCGCCATCGGGCCGAGCTTGTCCATCGACCAGCAGAGAGTCATCGCTCCGGTGCGGGCGACTTTTCCGAAGGTCGGCCTCAGGCCGGTGACGCCGCACCGCATCGAAGGATCGACGATACTTCCCTCGGTCTCGCTGCCGATCGAAAACCCGACGAGCGCCGCGGCGGTCGCGGCCCCCGGGCCCGCGCTGCTGCCGCCCGAGCCCTCCTCGATCACCCAGGGATTCATGGTCTGTCCGCCGAACCAGACATCGTTCAAAGCCAGCGCTCCCAGCGAAAGCTTCGCGATGAGCACGGCGCCGGCTGCGTGGAGCCGCGCGACCACAACGGCGTCCGCGTCGGGGACGCGATTTCGGAAAGGCTCGGCTCCCCACGTCGTGCGAATGCCCTTCGTGTCCAGGAGATCCTTGGTTCCCCACGGGATGCCGTGCAGAGGGCCTCGATATTTCCCCGCGGCAATCTCCGCGTCGGCTCGCCGCGCCTGTTCGAGAGCGAGGTCGCGCGTGACCGTGATCACGCACCGCAACTTCGGATCGAAGCGCGCGATGCGGTCGAGATAAATCCGCGTCAGGCGCTCCGAGGTCAACGCGCGAGACTCGAGCCAGCGCGAGAGCGCGGTCACGGGCGCGTACGCGATGTCTTCATCCCGCCTCGGAAGCGGCGCCGCCCCCGTGCTGCGGACGAAGCGCTCCTGCCGGCCTGCGGGAGCCACGCCGGGGATCATCGGATTCCAGAGAGAGGCGGGGGCGACGGAGTCTGCGATCGCGACCTTTCGCGGGCCGGTGCGCCGCTCCATCGTGCCTGCCATCGCCCGGCTCCAGTTGCCCGCAGCCTGGGCCCGCTCCGCGGGGGTCATCTCGATGCGGACGAGCTTCTCCGCTTCGACGAAAGTCGCCGTGGAGACCGGAGGTCCGACGGGAGGCGCTGTGCCGAACGCGGGTGGCGTTCCCGGGGCGGGAGTGGTCGGGGGAGCGGGGACCGCGGTCTGCGCGGAAGCGGCCCGAGAGGCAGCTGCCGCGCCGACGACTCCGGCCGCGGTGCGCGCGAGAAACTCACGTCGGGATTCGGACATGCGGCCTCCTTACGTCGAAACAGGTAAAGAGAAACGTCGTCATTCTCGCTGGAAACGGGCTCGGCGGCGCACCAGCGTCGGGGTGCACCCCGCGGGCTTCGATGAGACGCATCGCGGATTCGGCGTGATTCGCGCGGCGAAACGCATTCACTGCCTGCGGGCCCCGAGCAGACGGGAGCGGAGAGCTCACCGTGCCGGTGGCGGCGTGACTATCGGCATCTCGATGAAGCTCGCCTGATCGGGCGCCTGGCCGTGCCAGATCCGCTGCACCGCTTTCCGGTAGTCCTGCGGCTTCGCCCAGAAGATGTTTGGAACGAACGTCTGCGGGTTGCGGTCGTAGAGAGGGAACCAGGTCGACTGGACCTGCACCATCATGCGGTGGCCGGGCAGAAACACGTGGTTCGCCGTGGGGAGCGCGAACCGGTAGAGGAGCGGTTTGTCGGACGCGATGGGCTTTGCCGTCTCGAAGCTCTCGCGGTAGCGCCCGCGGAAGATGTCCGCCGAGACCATCAGCTGGTACCCGCCCATGGGAGCGTCGCCCGCGACCTCGTCGGGGTAGACGTCGATCACCTTCACGACCCAGTCGGAGTCGGTGCCGGAGGTCGATGCCACCAGATTAGCGACCGGCTGGCCGCTGATCTTGACCGGGCTCGTCAGGACCTCGGACACGAATGCGAGAACGTCCGTTCTCCCGGACGCGTCGCGCTGGTCGTCGACCAGCCATTGCGCCCAGCGGGCGCCGCTCGCGTCTACCGGCCGCGCAATGAAGGGAACCGGCTTTGCGGGATCGGAGACGTACTCCTCGTATTCCGCGCCCCCGATTCCCGCAGCCGGCGTTCCCATGGCGAGCTTCAGCCCGGCCCCGAGATAGAGCGGCGTCGGCTTCAGCGAGCACCCGCCGCCGTTCGCGCAGCCCGCCGGCCACGCGGACAGTCGGCGCCACGTGTTGGTCCCGGTTTCGAACGCGTTCACGGGCGCGACGTCCGCTTTCGGCGCGCCGTCTTTCAGGTACTGGTCGAGAAAAGGCCGCAGGATGTCCCGGCGGAACGTCAGCGCGGTGTCGCTCCGAAACTTGAGCGCGCCGAGGCTGCTGCCATCGTGGATCTCCTGTCCGTGATGCCAGGGGCCGAGCACGAGGAAGACCCTGTCGTTGCCCGTGTCCTTCGGTTTGATGGCTCGATACACGGCGGGGGCGCCGTAGATGTCTTCCTGGTCCCACAGGCTGTGCACCAGCATGACCGGGACCTTCAGCGGCAGCGCGGCGAGCAGCTTGTCCACCGCCTGATCGCGCCAGAACGCGTCGTACGCGGGATGTTCGAGGAGTTTTTTCCAGAAAACCACCTGTTCCATTCCGTGGCGCCGGCCGAGCTCGCCCGCCGACCCCGCCTCC
>JBBROA010000026.1:0-37740 GCA_038229875.1 Thermoanaerobaculia bacterium
GTCAGGTATCGGCGAGGCGATCACGGCGCCTTCCAGCTCTGAAGAACCCGCATGTAGTTGGACCGCTCCAGGGCCGCCGGGTCTCCGCTCTTGACGAGGCTCATGCTTCCCTGCATCTGCCGGAGGGAGTCGTATCCGTGCTCCTCGAGCCACTCCCGAACGCCCTGCAGAACGACGCCGAGGCGCTCCGGGCCGTGCTTCAGCAGCGCGGAAACCATCTGAACCGCGTGCGCCCCCGCCATTACGGCTTTGATCGCGTCGAGACTGGTGTGCACGCCGCCCGTTACGGCGAGAGACGCGCGGGTCCGGCCCGAGAGAATCGCGAGCCAGCGCAGGCGGAGTAGCAGCTCGTTCGAATCGGAGAGCCGGACGGTCGGAACGACGTCGAGGCTTTCGACGTCGATGTCCGGCTGATAGAACCGATTGAAGATCACCAGCCCGTCGACCCCGACCGCATCGAGACGCGCGGCCAGGTTCGCGAACGACGAATAGAACGGCGAGAGTTTGACCGCGACGGGAATCTTGACGGCCGTCTTCACGGCCTCGGCGGTTTCGAGCGTTCGACGCTCGACCTCTTCGCCATCCTCCTGAGGATCGGTCGGCACGTAGTAGACGTTTATCTCGAGAGCGTGCGCGCCGGCAGACTCGATCAGGCGCGCGTACTCGATCCAGGAACTGGGAGTCGTCCCATTGAGCGACGCGATCACGGGGACGGAGACGGCGCCCCGGATCCTCTGGACCTGCTCCAGGTATTCGTCCGGGCCCAGCGCGAAGATGCCGGGGTTCGGCAGATAGCTCAAAGCCTCGGGATAAGACTCGGCGTGGCTCTCGATCATGAGGGCCTCGCGCTCTTCCTGCCGGATCTGCTCCTCGAAGAGCGAGTGCATGACGATGGCGGAAGCCCCGGCGTCTTCCAGCCGGCGGACCGTCCCGAGGTCGTCCACCATCGGCGACGCGCCCGGCATCAGGGGGTGGGCCAGGGTCAGCCCCAGGTAGTCCGTCGAAAGATCGATTTTCATACGGGGACCGCTTCCGGCTTGACCGGCGTCTCGCCGCTCAGGGCGGTCAACCCCGCGAGACTCGCATACAGGCGGTACTGCTGCTCCGCGTCGCGCTGTGCCGCCGCCGCGAGGTCGCGCGCGGGTTCCTTTCCAATACCTTCCAGGATCCGGAAACGGTTCTCGTTGGCCCGATACCTCGCGACCGGCAGCTTCGGCGGTCCGGAGTCGAGCATGAAAGGGTGCTCTTCGCCTCCCCGTCGCGGGTCGAACCGGTAGAGCGGCCACACGCCGCTGTCCACCGCGAGCTTCTGCTGCTCGGCGCCGAAGGCCAGGTCGTACCCGTGCGCGATGCATGGGCTGTACGCGATGATGAGCGAGGGACCGGGATACGCCTCCGCCTCCAGAAACGCCTTCAAGGTCTGATGATCCTTCGCGCCGAACGCCACCCGGGCGACGTAGACGTGCCCGTAGGTCATGGCCATCAGCCCGAGGTCCTTCTTCCTGGTGCGCTTTCCCGCCACCGCGAACTTCGCGGCCGCGCCGAGCGGCGTGGCCTTCGACTGCTGTCCCCCGGTATTGGAGTAGACCTCGGTATCGAGAACGAGGACGTTGACGTCGCGCCCCGTCGAGAGCACGTGGTCCAGACCCCCGAAGCCGATGTCGTACGCCCATCCATCGCCACCGACGATCCAGACGCTCTTGCGCACGAGAGCGTCCGCCATCGATGACAGAGAACGCGCGTCCGGCGACGCGTCGCCCGCCAGAAGCGACCTGAGCTCGGTGACGCGGCTTCGCTGGGCCGCGATTGCCGCCTCGGTGTTTTCCTCCGGGCCGAGGAGAGAGGACACGAGGACCTCGGGTAGCCGTCCCGCGATGCGGCCGAGAAGCAGCCGCGCCATGTCCCGTTGCCCGTCGAGCGCCAGCCGCATCCCGAGCCCGAATTCCGCGTTGTCCTCGAAGAGCGAGTTGGACCAGCCGGGCCCCCGGCCGTCGCGGTTGACGGAATAGGGAGTCGTCGGGAGGTTGCCGCCGCAGATCGAGCTGCAGCCCGTCGCGTTGGCAATCAGGGTGCGGTCCCCGAAAAGCTGCGTCAGGAGCTTGACGTACGGAGTCTCCCCGCATCCCGCGCAGGCGCCGGAGAACTCGAAGAGCGGCTCGAAAAACTGGGTCGATTTGACGTCGAGGACCCGCGGCTTCGACCGGTCGGCTTCGGGAAGGTCCAGAAAGAACTCGAAATTCTCACGTTCGGCGTCCCGGAGCGGCTCCTGGGGGTGCATGTTGATCGACTTGCGGGACGGGTTCGACTTGTCCTTGGCCGGACAGACCATCACGCAGAGGGAGCATCCCGTGCAGTCCTCGGGGGCGACCTGGATCGTGAAGCGGGAGCCCGCAAAATCGACTCCGCGGAAATCGCCGGACTTGAATGTCGGCGGCGCCGTCGCGAGCAGATCCGGGGGATAGACCTTGGCCCGGATCGCCGCGTGCGGGCAGACGAGCGCGCACTTGTTGCACTGGATGCAGAGCGACTCTTCCCAGACGGGGATCTGCGACGCGATGTTGCGCTTCTCGTAACGGCTGGTGCCGACCGGCCAGGTGCCATCGGGAGGGAACGCGGAGACGGGAAGCAGGTCGCCGCGGCCTGCAATCATCGCCGCCGTGACGCGCTGGACGAACTCGGGCGCCCCGGCCGTGACCGCTGGAATCCGCGCCGCCGTGGAGGTCGCCGCCGAAGGGAGGTCGAGTGTCACGAGATTCTCCACCGCGCGGTCCACCGCGGCGAGGTTGCGCTCCAGGACTTCTTTGCCCTTCTTCGCGTAGGTCTTCACGATCGCCTTCTTGATCTGGTCGATCGCCTCCTCGCGGGGGAGAACGCCCGAGATCGCGAAGAAGCAGGCCTGCATGATCGTGTTGATCCGGCCCGCCATTCCTGCCTCGCGCGCCACCTTGCTCGCTTCGATCGCGTGCACCCGGATGCCCTTTGCGAGGATCTGTTCCTGTACGCCGCGCGGGAGCCTTTCCCAGACTCCCAGCGGGTCGCCCGGAGAGTTCACCAGGAGATCGGCGCCGTCCGCCGCGTGCTCGAGCACGTCGTAGCGCTGGAGGAACTCGAACTGGTGGCATCCGACGAAGCTCGCTTTTCCGATCAGGTAGGAGGACCGGATGGGCCCGGGTCCGAAGCGAAGGTGGGAGATCGTCATCGCCCCCGACTTCTTCGAGTCGTATACGAAGTAGCCCTGCGCGTCGTGCGCGGTCTCGCCGCCGATGATCTTGATCGTGTTCTTGTTCGCGCTGACGGTCCCATCGGCGCCCAGGCCGTAGAAGACGGCTCTCACTACGGACTCGGGCTCGATGTCGAGATCGCGGTCCCAGGGAAGGGACGTGCCCGTCACGTCATCGATGATCCCGACCGTAAAGTGATTCTTCGGAGCGGTTTTCTGAAGCTCCTCGAACACTCCCGCGACCATGGCCGGAGTGAACTCCTTCGAGGAAAGCCCGTAGCGGCCGCCGACGACCCGCGGGTCTTCTCGTCCATCGAGGAGGCCCGTATCGCGCGCCTCCCGGAGAGCGGTGACGATGTCCTGGTACAGGGGCTCGCCGACCGAGCCCGGCTCCTTGGTCCGGTCGAGCACCGCGATCCTGCGCACCGACGGAGGAAGTGCCGCGACGAAATCGGCCAGGGAGAAGGGCCGGAAGAGCCGGACCTTCACGACACCCACCTTCTCGCCCCGCCCGACCAGCCACTCGACCGTCTCGTGGGCCACCTCGGCGCCGGACCCCATCAGGACCAGCACGCGATCCGCCTCGGGATGGCCCGCGTAGTCGAAGAGTCCGTACGCGCGTCCCGTCAGGCGGGCGAATTGCGCCATCGTCTCCTGGACGATCGCGGGACCGGCCGCCACGAAGAGGTTGCCCGCCTCTCGCGCCTGGAAGAACACGTCCGGGTTCTGAGCCGTCCCACGGACCACGGGCCGGTCCGGAGTCAGCGCGCGGGCGCGGTGAGCGGCAACCAGTGCGTCCGGAACCAGGGCACGCAGAGTCTCGTCGTCGACCGGAGTGATCTTCGCGATCTCGTGCGACGTGCGGAACCCGTCGAAGAAGTGCAGGAACGGAATCCGCGACGAAAGCGTCGCCGCATGGGCGATCGCGGCGAAGTCCTGCGCTTCCTGGACGGACCCCGACGCGAGCATCGCAAATCCGGTCTGGCGGCACGCCATGACGTCCGAGTGATCTCCGAAGATCGAGAGCGCGTGCGTCGCCAAAGTCCGTGCCGCGACGTGCATCGCGAAGGGGGTCAGTTCCCCGGCGATCTTGTACATGTTGGGAATCATCAGGAGCAGCCCCTGCGACGCGGTGAACGTGGTCGCGAGACACCCGGCCTGCAGCGCGCCGTGCACCGCGCCGGCGGCGCCGCCTTCCGACTGCATCTCGACGACGGAGGGCACCATGCCCCAGACGTTGGGGCGGCCCGCCGACGACCATTCGTCCGAAAGCTCTCCCATCGCCGAAGACGGAGTGATGGGGTAGATGGCGATGACTTCGCTCAAGCGGTGGGCTACGGAGGCCGCCGCCTCGTTGCCGTCGACGGTGATGCGGACGGTCTGTGACATGGCCCAAGGATGGATCGGGTCCGGGGGCGCGGTCTGATGCGGCTGCATCAATCGACGACGTTCCTCATTCTCGGGCCCGCGTCTCCCCTCCCCGCGGGCTCCCGGAAATGGCGGGATCAGTCCCGTTCACCCCGTCCGCTGCGAATCGCCGCCGTCAGGCCGCGCTGAAGCCGGCGCGGCGGAACGTGGTCAGGACTGACCGAACAGCCCAGGGAGCGGCCGCGCTCGCCGCGAGCAACGCCGCCGCCTCGCGCCAGCTCGTGAGATAAGGCCGCCCGCTGATCGATAAAGCCATCACGAGGCCGGCCCCGACCCAGGTCGCCGAGACCACCGCCGACTCAGGCGCCGTCAACTGCCGCTCGCGCGTTCCGAGCCAGAGGAAGGCGATCACGAAGACGAACGCGACCAGAGCGGCGGTCCCCAGGACCTCGGCAAGATCGCCGCCCAGCATGGGCGCAAAGATCGTCGCTTCGAAGGCGCGATTGAGCGCCGCGAAACCGGCTATCGCGAGCCAGACCGTAGCGGCGAAACCGAACAAACGGTTCATGGAGCACCCCTCAAAACAGAATCAACGGTTTGATGATCCCGTCGGACTTGGCGGCCATCATCTGGAACGCTTTCTCCACGTCCGCGAAGGGAAACCGGTGGGTCGTCATCGGCGTCGGATCGATGCGGCCGCGCTCGAGCAGCCGGAGCAGCCGTTCCATTCGCTCGCGGCCGCCGGGACAAAGGCCGGTCCGGATCGTCTTGTCGGCCATTCCGACGCCCCACTCGACTCTCGGGATCGGTACCGTCTCGCCCTGTCCGTGATACCCGATGTTCGAGATCGTCCCGCCGGGGCGCGTCGCGCGGATGCAGTTCGCGAATGTGTCGGGGCTACCGAGCGCTTCGATGGCGGAATCGACGCCCTGACCCCCCGTCAGTTTCCGGATTGCCTCGACCGGATCGCCTTTCGTGAAGTCCACGATCTCGTCGGCGCCGAACGACCGAGCCAGCTCCTGACGCTTCGGGACCGAGTCCACCGCGATTACGAGGCCCGCGCCCAGGAGGCGCGCAAATGCCGTTGCCATCAACCCGACCGGGCCGAGACCGAAGATCGCGACGGAGCCGCCCGCCGGAATCGCGGCGTTCTCTGCCCCGACGAGGCCCGTGCTCAACATGTCGGACGCGTAGACGGCCGCCTCGTCCGGAATGCCGTCGGGGATCGGGGCAAGGTTCGCTTGCGCGTCATTCACGTGGAAGTACTCGGCCAGGTTCCCATCCTTGACGTTGGCAAACTTCCAGCCGCCGAGCGCCTCGCCGCACTGCGACGGGTAACCGCGCTGGCAGTTCTCGCAGCGCCAGCATGGGGTGATCGCGCTGACGAGGACCCGCTGTCCGATGCGAAGACCCTTCACCGATTCCCCGAGGGCCTCGATCCGGCCGACGGCCTCATGACCGAGGGTCAGGTTGTGCCGATCGCCGATCGCGCCGCCCACCGTATGGACGTCGGACGTGCAGACCAGCGCCGCCGTCGTTCGAACGAGCGCGTCGGCGGGACCGATCGTGGGCCGCGGCTTGTCCGCCATGCCCACCTTGCCCAGCCCCCGCATGACGAATGCCTTCATAGTCGCGCGCGCCGTCTTCGCCGGCGCCTCCAGATCGTGGACCATCAGACTGTTCATATCGTTCTCCTCGGCGTCGAGCTTCCCCCGGGGACTCCCTCCCGTCATGATTCCGATGCATCAAGCGAGGTCTGGGATCGGAAATCCGTCGGCCGAGCTTCTGTCCGCTGCGCGAGATCGCGACGGCCGTCTGCGTCACGCACGAGGCGCGGCCGGGAACGAAACTCAATACGCGATGCGCCTCGAGACGGCCGGCACCGGCCGCGGTTGGACGCGCACCCGCGCGTCGAGCACCCGGACCCCCTTCGCCAGGACCTTGACCGGGTTCAGATCCATATCCCGGATCTCCGGGCACGCATCGGCGAGCGCGGAGACCCGAAGGATCAGGTCCTTCAACGCCCCCTCGTCGGCGGGCGGAGCACCCCTGAATCCGCGCAGCAGAGCGGTTCCGCGCACCTCGTCCAGCATCGCGGAGACATCGCGGCCGGTCACGGGCTGCAGCCGGAAGGCGACGTCTGACAGGAGCTCCACCAGGGTCCCCCCGCTTCCGTAGGCGATCAGCGGTCCGAACGTGGGATCCTGGCTGACGCCGACCAGGACTTCCACTCCTCCCGGCACCATCGGCTGAAGGATGACGCCGGTCATAGAGGAACCGAGCCGGGTCGAGAGCTCGCGGTAGGCACCCCGAACCGCTTCCGCATCGGCCAGTCCGAGCTTCACGCCTCCCACCTCGGTCTTGTGGAGGATCTCCGGCCCGACCGCCTTCATCACGAGCGGGTAGCCGAGGGCCTCGGCCGACGCGACCGCGGCCTCCTCTTCGGCCACCATGCGCGTTTCCGCTACCGGGATCCCGAAGGTCTCGAGCACCGACTGAGTCTCCAGGGGATTCAGCCATCCGCCGCCGCGGGACAGCGCGGAGTCGATCACCGCGCGCGCGGCGGCACTGTCGATCCCCGGCAGCGGCGCGATGGCTTCCTCGGGCGTGTTGCGCCACTGACCGTAGGAGGCCGCTCGGGCGAGCGCGAGGGCCGCCGACTCGGGAAAGGGGTACGAGGGGATCGGCGCCAGCACCGCCGGCGCGCCCTTCGCGGACATGAACGTCGACAGGACGGTCTTGTCGGACGTCCCGGCGGCCTCCCGGATCGCGGACGCGACCCCCTCCACGTTCGTGGCGATCGGAGGTATGAAGATGACGAGGACGGCGTCGACGTTTCTGTCTTTCAGAAGGAGCGCCAGCGCATTGCGGTACGCCGTGGCCTCGGCGCTCGCCAGCATGTCGACCGGGTTGCCAACGCTCGCCGCCGCGGGAAGAAATGCGCGCAAGCCGCGGACGGTCGCGGGCGAGAGGGGCGCGAGCGACAAGCCCTGTGCTTCGCAGACGTCGGCGGCCAGGATGCCGGGGCCGCCGGCGTTCGTCAGGATCGCGACGCGCCGTCCTCGAGGGAGCGGTTGATTGGCGAGCAATGCCGCGACGTCGAACAACTCCTCGAGCGTGTTGGTCCGAATGACTCCCGCCTGCCGGAACAGGGCGTCGACGACCGAATCGGTCTCGGCAAGGGCGCCGGTGTGCGACGAAGCGGCGCGGGCGCCCCCGCGCGACCGGCCCGACTTGACGGCCACGATCGGCTTGCGGCGCGCAACGCGCCTCGCGATCCGCGAAAACCGCGCGGGATTTCCGAAGCTCTCCAGATAGAGCAGGATCACGTCGGTCCGCGGATCCTCCGCCCAGTACTGGATCAGGTCGTTGCCGGAGACATCCGCCTTGTTCCCGACCGACACGAACGTCGAGATGCCGAGGTTCAGGCGGGACGCGTAGTCGAGCAGGGCGAGCCCGAGCGCGCCGCTCTGGGACGACAGCGCGACGCGGCCTTCCGGCGGGTAGACCGGCCCGAAAGTGGCGTTCAAGCGCACCTTCGGGTTTGTATTGACGATGCCCATGCAGTTGGGACCCACCATCCGGATACCCGCTCCGCGGATCTTTTCCACGAGCTGCGCCTCGCGCTCGCGCCCCTCCGGGCCCGTCTCGGCGAAACCGGCGCTGATCACGACGATGCCCTCGACGCCTTTGGCAATGCAGTCATCGACGACCCCGGCGACGCGTTCGGCGGGGACGGCGATGACCGCAAGATCGACGGGTCCGGGAACGTCGGTGACCCGAGCGAAGGCCGGCAGCCCCTGAACCTCTCCCCCTCCGGGATGAATCGGGAAGACTTTGCCAGCGAAGCCACAGGAGACCAGGTTGTGGAGGATTTCGGCTCCGATCTTCCCGCGCTCGCGGCTCGCACCGATGACAGCGACGGTCTCGGGTTCGAAGATCCGTGCCATCGACGCCGCCGCGGCGTGCTCGGATCGGGCAGCCGAGCTCTCCCGGGAGGCCGGCGTGGACGCGATCGAAATGGACGTCTTGACGACGCCGTCCCCGAGATCCTCGCGCGCCACCTCGAACCCGCAGTTCGCGAAGACGCCCAGCATCTTCCGATTCTGGCCGAGCACCTCGGCGTCGAACACCCGGATGTTCTTCGCCCGAGCCACGTCGGCCAGCCGTTCGAGGAGTCGCGTACCGAGACCCTGACCCTGCAGGGCGTCCTCGACGGCAAACGCCGCTTCGGCGCGCTCGGGGTGCCTGGGATAGCGGTAGTAGTGCGCGGCGGCGATGATCCTCCCGGAAACCTCGGCGACGAAGCCGAAGGTGTCTTCGTAATCGACCCGGCAGATTTCCGAGGCCCGCGTCTCGTCCATTCGGACGGCGCCGAAGAACCGCAGGTACAGGCTTTCGGGCGAAAGCCTGCGATAGAACTCGACCAGCGCGGCCGCGTCATCGGGCCGGATCGGCCGAAGCCTGACGGTGGAGCCCGATCGGATGACGATGTCGGAGGCTTCGTGGGCGGGATACGGGGGCGGCGGAACTTCCGGGCTCGGGCGTGATTTCATCTGCACTCTCCGGATTGAATGTCGCTCAAAGGCCGCGCGAACCGACTGATGGGTTTGCATCAACACGCCGCCGTGCGGCGCCCCGGGCCGCGGCCGAGAGAAGACTCGAGCCGTCCCCGCCCGGCGCCACAGCGCGATGACGTCGTGCGAAATGAAGCAAACGCATCATGAGGCCGGGGCGGCTAGAGGAGCATGGTTGGGAGGACAAAGGAGGCACGTCATGAAACCCTATCAACGGATCCTGATCGCGACGAACTTCTCAGAGGCATCCGTGCCCGCCTGGAAGAGAGCGCTCTCGATGGCGAAGGAAAACCAGACAGCGCTCTTCGTCATCCACGCGTACGAACGACCGAACGTGGTCCAGGCGGCAGCGGTCGCACCGTTCGTCTACGAGGAGTGGAAACAGAAGGTGCGCGCGAGCGCGAGCAGGAAGCTGGACCTTCTCATCGGCGAGGCTCAGACAGCGGGCTTGCACGCAACAGGAATCCTGGAAGCGGGAAACGCGGACGAGGTGATCTTGAAAGCCGCGGAAAATATCCAGGCTGATCTCATCATCATGGGAACCCATGGACGTCAGGGCGTTTCGCGGATCCTCTCCGGGAGTGTGGCGTCCAAAGTGATCGCCGCGGCCCCGTGCGGCGTGCTCACTATTCGGCTGGCGGAAGAGTCCACCTTCGAGAAATCCCTTGCCACTGCCAGCGCGTAAAGCGGCTCACCGTCTCAGCGCACAGTCGGGACGGAACCGGTCCTCGCCGGCTCCGTCCCCGGAAACGGATTCGACACCGCAAAAGGGGAACCCCAGGATGAAGATCGTGGTCGCTACCGATGGATCCAGAGGCGGCACCGCGGCCGTTCGATTCGCGGCGCGGCTGGCCGCCGGGGATCCCGGCGCGGAGCTCATTCTCCTGACGATCGGAGGGCGGCCTGCCTCACCGCAGTCCGGCTCCGCGCCACCCTCCGCAAACGACATCCTCTCCGACGCCGCTCACGAGGTGCGGACAATGGGGATCACCGAGAGATGCCGGCTCATGACTCTCCGGACCCGTCGCGAGATTCCCGAGGCGATCTCCGCCTTCGCCGACCGGCTCCGGGCGGATCTCGTCGTGGTCGGGAGCGAAGGACGGGACACTCTCGCGGAATGGGTGGTTGGCGGGGTCGCCCTGCGCCTGATCTACGTGGCGAAACTCCCCGTCGTCGTCGTTCGCCCGGCCCGCCGCCACCGCGCCGCCTGATTGCTCTAGCAGCCCGTGGAAAAAGGTGTGGGATGGGTGACCGTCGGCAGAGCCGGCGTTCTCTACCGCCGGGGGTATGCCTTTGGTGGACGAGTGGCGAGCGCCGTGGGGCCGGCTGGGAGGCGACGCGACAAAGGCGATGCTGTTCGCATCGGGGAGGAGCGGCAACGATGCAGACGGCCCCGCGCCGCCGCAACCCGCAGGGCGGACGGGCTTTTGCTCGGCGTGACGCGAGGAAGAGACCTTGATCAACAGGCAAGACGAAAGTCTCCGTTGTGCCTGTCGCCGATTGCAAAAGCCCGGACGCGACACCCGCATCCCTTTTTCCACGGGCTGCTAGGGCTCCCGGGCGATAGAATCGTCCCGGGGTGCCCGTCCCGTGAACTATTCCTCCGAAACTCTGGATCGAATCTCCCGCAGCGGCGAGGCCGTCTTCGCGATCGATTCCTCGGACCGTGTCGTCCTGTGGAACAAAAAGTGCGAGGAGCTCCTCGGTAAGCCGGCCAAAAGCGTGCTGGGGAAGCGGTGCGACGAAGTGATCGGCGGCCGCGACGCCCAGGGCAACATCTACTGCTATCGCAACTGCCCCGTCGCTTACCAGGCGCGCGAGAAGACCTCCGAGCCGGTGGCGCGCTTCCCTCTGACAATCGAGACCTCGAAGGGGAAGCCGCGGGAATTCGAAATGTCGATGTTTGCGATCCCGTCGTACCACCCCGCCCTCTCGATCGTCGTGCACGTCGTGCGCGAGTGGAGGAAGAAAAAGAAGTTTTCCGCTCTCGAGAAGGGACTCGAAACCGAGACCTCCACCCGAGAGCCCCTGTGGCCGATGTCGACGAGGGAGGGCGAGCCGGTGACCCTGACCGGCCGCGAGAAGGAGATCCTGCGCCACCTCGCGCAAGGCGAGTCCGCGGCAGAGATCGGCAAGAGCCTCTTCATCTCGGCGGTCACGGTCCGCAACCACATCCAGGCGATCCTGAGAAAGCTCGACGTCCACAGCAAGCTCGAGGCCGTCGTCTTCGCGTTTCAGCACAGCCTGGTCTGAGCGGCGGCGAGAGCCGCCTGCCTGGCGGCGCTCGGATTCTCCGATTCACCGCGGCTAACCGACCGCGACTCGCGAGCCGGTGACCTCGAGGCAGAACCTCTCGATGTCCGCGTTGTCGAACTGATTCCACCCGTCGCAGACGCAGTGCTCGCGCGTCTCGACGTCGCAGCAGATCGCCGCTTTTTGAGTCTCCTGCCGGCCGAGATGGTACGCGGACACGTACTGTTCCAGCTCCTCGCGGGTGGCGCCCCGCCGCTTGCGGGCGATCCACGCGAAACGGCTCCTGAAATCCTTGTCGGGAAGCTTCGTGAAGCCTCCGCAGAGGACTCCATAGCGCGCCGCCACCGAGCAGGCGCAGTCCTCGTCATCCGTCAGAGACGCCAGTGTGGCCCGGATCCGGGCGATGGCTGCGGGCCGCGAGAGTTGCTCCGGGAGCGTGGGCAGTGCGCCCTCCATTTGTGCGTTCATAGAAGGATCTTCGCGCCTCCGCCCCGCGTCCGCCTGATGCAAAGGGCTCATTCGAACGAAAACCCCGAATTGGTGCGTTCGCATCAGCGCGGCTGGCCGCGGGCCTCACAGAGTGGCGGGTGGAGGAGCAAATTCATGGAGATCGCGACGACCCCCCCGCCAGCCCCCCGACGCCTCGCCTTCGACCCCGTGTGCGGTTCCCCGCTGCCGCCTCTCTACGGCGCGAATCCATTCCATGACGGGGACTACACCTTCTACTTCTGCTCCGCCATGTGCCGCCGCTTCTTCACCGCCCAGAGGGACGCGGAAAGCGTTCCGCAGAGGAATTCGTGCGGCGAGATAGGCGCCCCGCAGACCGGAATCTGACGCCGCGATTCAGAGACCCAAAAGGAAGGAAAGCCATGTCGAAATCCACCGCAGGCATCCTGGGAAACAATTCGCGCCGCGACGCTGGCGTCAGTGTCGGCGTCCATAAGGTGCATCGGTCGATCAAAACGGCGGCGAAACCGGCTCCGGCTGCTGTTTCCCGCCAGCGATTCGTCCGGGACCTCATGACCGACACCGTCTTCACGCTCACGCCGGGGCATGATCTCGCGGCCCTCTGCGACCTGATGGACTCACGACGCGTGCGGCACGTCCCGATCGTCGAGGACGGGGAGCTCGTGGGCCTCGTGACGAGCACGGAGCTCTCCCGGTCTGCTCTCGGAAAGCTCGAGGATCTCCCGCTCAGCGCGGAACGAGATCAGCTACGCCGGCACCGCATCCGGGACATCATGTCGACCGAGTTGGACACGATCGAGCCCGACTCACTGTTGAAGGACGCGGCCGAGATCCTCCTCGAGAACAAGGTGGGGTGTCTCCCGGTGGTCGAGGGGCTGCGGCTGGTCGGCATCCTGACCGAAGCGGATTTCGTCAGCGATTTCCTGGTGTCGGAAGGGATCGGTTGAAAGCGGGCGCAAAAACCGGCCGCCGTGGCGCTCTTCTGCGTTGAGACAGAATTCGGCCGTGCGACTCTCCCCGGCGTCGAGAATTGCCCTCATCCTGCTCTGCTCGATTCCGCTCGCGTGGGCCTCCAACCGGATGGCGAGCCCGCAGCGGCGTCTCGCGTGGTCCGCGAAGGGCGCAAGCATCGCGGCCGTTCGGCCGTCGCCGGCCGCCGAAGGGAAACAATCCGCGGCCCCGGCGGCGCCGTGGACGGAGATTTCCGGTGAGGGAGCGGTCCAGCTTTTCGAGGCGAAGGCGATCTTCTTTGACGCCCGGCGGACCGCGGCTTACCGCGAGGGGCACATCCGCGGGGCGCGTTCCCTCCCGGCCTGGGAAGACATCGACGAAAAGTTGAAAGCGCTGGTCGCGGAGGGTCTCGACCCATCGGCGCCCGTCGTCGTGTACTGCAGCGGGGGCGATTGCGAAGACTCGCATCTTCTCGGGCAGAAGCTCTACCTCTCGGGCTTCGACACGGTGCGGGTGTATCGGGACGGATTTCCCGACTGGGAGAAGCGGCGGCTGCCCGTCTCCCGGGGGCCGAACCCGTGACGCCGTCTTCCTCGCGCTGGCGGCGGCTCGGCGCCGTCGCCGCCCGAATCCTCCTCGGAGGTCTCTTCCTGTACGCGGGCGGCTCGAAGATCGTCGACCCCCCCGGCTTCGCGCACGAGCTCTCCAATTACCGCCTTCTCCCGGACATGGCCGTCGCGCCGATCGCTCTCGCGCTGCCGTGGCTGGAAGTCCTCTGCGGCGGACTGCTGGTTGTCGGAGTCTGGCGGCGCGAATCAGCGCTCATCCTGGCCGGACTTCTCGTCGTCTTCGTGGGCGCGCTGTCGATCGATCTCGCCCGCGGCATCCCCGTCGACTGCGGGTGCTTCGGCGGCGCGAAGCCCGCACGCTCTCCCGCCGAGCGCTTCGCGGACATGAGGCTCGCGATCGGTCGAGACGTCCTCCTCCTCATCCTGGCGGCGCCGGTCCTCTTCCGCGCAAACCGACCCGAGGAGCCCACGCGGCCCGAATCCAGGGAGAATGACTCGACGTAGGTTCATTCGAAACGGGGGAATCATGGACGAAAAGACAGGAACGGGCAGCGACGCCGGGAAACAGAGTCGACCGGGAACACGAGAGATCTCTGCGACCGAGTGGTTCGATTACTTCGGGCGGTTCAACCGCGAGCACGACGGGCAGCTTTCCACCCTGAGGATATTGAATTCCGGCTTCGGCGCGCAGGTTGAAGCGCGCAACCTGCCTTTCGTAGGAGTCGTCTCCGGCCGGTCCGCCCCGAGCGCCATCGAGATCAGCCTGGGCCGGGGGGTATCGACCACGCACATCGAGCACAACGTCCCCGATCCGATTCGGGTCTGGGTTCAGTCCGGCGCGGACGGCCGCGAGGTCGCTATCGAGATCGAATCGAAAGACGGAACCCGGACGATCCTCGAAATGGTCCCGACTCAGGCAAAGACGGCCTGACACCGGGGCAGCCCGAGCTCCGCGAAGACGGGCCCCGCAGACCTCTCACGCCTGACCGGCTCCTGCGGCGCCTTTCGAACCCGTTTCCTCAAAGCGCGGGACGAAAGATTCGAGGAGCTCCCGCGTCGAGGCGATCGGCCCCTCTTCGAGCGCCCGGCGCCGAACCTCGCCGATGCGGTCCAGGAGAGAGGGCTCCGACGTTTCGTAGAGGACCCCGGTCGTCAGGGTGTCCGTCTCGCGGGTAAACGAGAGCGCGGCGATCCGGCTCGAAGGGTCATAGCCTTCGGGAAGGGGCCGGAGCTTGCCGCGAAGCTCCTTGAACTGCTTCTCGCCCTTCCAGGTCACGCAGGGCGACAGGATGTTAAGGAACGCGAAGCCGTGGTGCTCGAGCGCCGCCGTCATCAGCTCCAGAAGCGTCTTCGGATCGCCCGAGAAGCCGCGTCCCACCCATGTCGCGCCGGAGGAGATGGCGAGCTCACAAGGATCGACAGAGGGTTCCGGATTCCCCCACAGGGTCGACTTTGTCTTCTCTCCCGTCGCCGTCGTCGGCGCCGCCTGGCCCTTCGTCAACCCGTAGATCTCGTTGTCCATCAGGAAGTAGGCGATATCGAGGTTGCGGCGCGCCGAGTGGAGGAAGTGATTTCCGCCGATCGCGACGCCGTCGCCGTCGCCGCCGACCGCGATCACCGCAAGCTCCGGCCGCGCCAGTTTGATCCCCGTGGCCAGCGGCAGCGCCCGGCCGTGAAGCCCGTTGAACCCGTAGGTCGAGACGTAGCCCGGCAGCCTCGACGAGCATCCGATCCCGGAGACGACGACGGTGTTCCAGGGCTCGAACTGCAGCTTCGCCATTGCGCGATGGAGCGTCGCCAGGACTCCGAAGTCACCGCAACCCGCGCACCAGACCGGCTTCAGGTCCGACTTGTAGTCGGCCGGCTGAAAAATCGGAAGCTCCGCGCTCACGCGACCGCCCTCGTCACCGGCGCCTCGAACAGAGTGGTCATCGATTCCTCGACTTCTCTCGCGGTCAGAGGCTTTCCTCCCGAGCGCTTGTAGACCCGCGTCTGCTCGGGCAGATTCATGAAGGAGCGCAGGTAGCGATAGAACTGGGCCGTGTAGGAGAGCTCCACGACCATCAGGCGTCCGACGCTCGCGAGGAACTTCTCGAAGTCTTTCTTGGGGAACGGATAGAGCATGCGCGGCACGAATGCCGCCACGCTTTCTCCCCGCGCATTCGCGGCCGTGACCGCCTCGCGGACCGCGCCGAGCGACGAGCCCCAGCACACGATGCCGAGGTCGGCGCGCTCCGGCCCGAGACGGCGGAAGAACCGGTAGGACTCCCGGATCGGCCAGAGCTTGCGGTAGCGCTTCGCGTTCATCTTCTCGTGGGTGAGATACATCGAGGCCGGGCGGCCGGAGGCATCGTGCTCGAGCCCGTTGGTCTGATACTCCCCTCCGCGGATCCCCGGGACGCTCATGGGAGACACGCCGTTTTCCGTCTCCCGATAGCGTTCGTACTTCTCGAGATCTTGAGCGGACGGAAGCGCCCGCTGGACGACTTCGTGCTCGAGAGCGGAGCCGGAGATCGTCTGCTTCCTCTGACCGATCGACTGGTCCGAGAGGAGAATCACCGGGATCTGGTACTCCTCCGCGATGTTGAACGCTTCGACGGTCGCGTGGAAGCTGTCCTCGACGTCGGAGCAGGCGAGCACGACGCGCGGCGCGTCTCCGTGCGTCCCGTAGAGGGAGTGCCACAGGTCGGACTGCTCGGTCTTCGTCGGATTGCCGGTCGACGGCCCGCCTCGCTGGACGTTGACGATGACAGTCGGGATCTCGGCCATGGAAGCGAGACCGAGCATCTCCGTCATGAGCGACAGTCCGGGTCCCGAGGTCGCCGTCATCGCGCGCGCTCCCGCGAACGACGCTCCGATCACGGCGCCGATCGCCGACAGCTCGTCCTCTGTTTGAATGACCGTCCCGCCCATCCGGGGCAACGACTCGGAAAGAAATTGAAGGATCTCCGTCGAGGGGGTGATCGGGTACCCCGCAAAGAACCGGCAACCGGCATGGATCGCTCCGACCGCGACGGCTTCGTTGCCGGAAAGAAGAGGCCGGGGAGCGCCCCCGGCAGAGGAGAGAGCGAGATCGACGGTCGGGGCGAGGTCGCGAGCGACCGCCTGTCCCGCTGCGAGGGCCCGCTCGTTGCCCTCCATCCTCTCGGATCCCTTCGCGCGAAACCGGTGGGAGATGGCCGCCCGGATCGTCTCCGGCGGGAGCCCCAGGAGCTGGGAGACGACGCCGAGCGCCACGATGTTGCGGGCTCCCGGCGAGCCGGCCGCCCCGCGGGAAAGCTCGGCGAAGGGGATCGGAACGAGGCGGACGTTCGGAGTGTCTAGCGTCGGAATCGCGGCGCCGTCCGCGGGAGGCTCGTGCAGCACGAGGGCTCCCGGCGCAAAGGCGATCTCGCCCCGGAAGCGCTCGAAGTCGTCCCAGCGCAGAACCACGACGATGTCCGCGGCGTCGCCCGGGGCTCCGATCTCGCGGGAGGCGATACGAACCGTGGCGGAGGCCTCGCCGCCGCGAATCTGGGGCCCGTAGGATTCCGTCAATACAACGTGGAGGCCCGCGTGCGCGGCCGACTGCGCGAGCAGGTCGCCGAATGTGACGACTCCGTCTCCGCCCGCGCCGACGATCGTGATCGTCCGATCGTCGGATTTCAATTCCGCGACCTCGACCTCATTCATCCTGGAAGGCCTCATCCCGCCACCACCAGACAGTCCGCGGAAAACTCGTGCCGGGCGTTCTTCCAGGCGACGAAGAGCGCCGCGGCGAGAACGAGCCCGACCGCCGTGAGCGCCCATGCCCCCACAGCCGGGGATGCGACGAAGTCGACGCCGCCGATCTTCGACTCACCGAACAGGACGCCCGACATCGACGCGCCCCCGGATCCTGCCGGAGCGAGATGGCGGGTAAACCGGAAGAGCTGGAGGGAGAACGACCACAGCGATGCGGCCGCGAAGAAGACGTAGAGAACGAACGCATCGATGAGAGTCCGGGCGGTGCCGAGGAGCGCCGCACGAAGGAAAAACAGCGCCAGGGCGGCGAGGCCGATCGCGATCCACCCCGAAGGTTCTACGCCGGCCCACGGTGCGTTGGCCGCAGCGGCCGCGGGGTCCGATCCCTGCCCGTAGGAGTGGATGCCGAGCGTGTAGCTGTAGACAGAGACCTGCGAACCATCGCCCTGAGGGCCCCAGGCGCTCAGGTTCCAGAGTGGAATCGCATAGCTCGTCAGCACGAGCGCGATCGCGACGAGGAGAAGAACTCGCGGTCCTGCGTTCAACGGCATTTCCAGAGCCCGTGCGCTTCGTTCGATTTTCAAGTTCATGGTGCCCCCTTCAGAATTCCTGACTCTCGTTTTAACCCGCCGGCGGATCCCTCATCTGATGCAATCGAATCAATCGCGCGCGTCGCTCGCGCCTCAAAAGGGACGCAGGAGGCGCTTACGGCTGGAAACTCGGAGCGCTTCGCGCGGTCGCGCGACCGTGTGTGAGTCCTGGAAACGGCGGCTCCGCGCCGCATGAGCGGGGGGCCGATTTGCGCAGAACTGATGCGCCCGCATCATTCGCGTGATCGCGGGCGAATCTACTCTCGTGTCGTGGAGGGAACGGGACCATGAATTATCACCGGCCAGCGACTCTGGACCGTTTTCTGCTGGGCATTTTTGATCCAAGGAAGACATTGAAGCGCATCCTCGAGAATCCCGCCAGGTGGCATGCCGAAGGAATTCGATCGGCGTCGCGGCGCGATCCGACGAGCACCGACCTGTCGCGGGACAGATCGTCTACTCAGACTTCGACGCAGCTGGAACAGTTCGCCCAAAGGTCGGGGTGGCGTTCGATGGCCGGGGGATCCTGCGAGGCCGTGCCCGGGCTGCAACCAATTCTCCGACAAAGAGTACCCGGTTTTTGCCGGAGCCTTCCGGGCGACGTCAACCCCGGACCAAGAAGCGGGGGACCCGGCGAGGCGCCGCCAGATCGATGAAGAAAGAGAGAGAAAAAATGCCCAGCAAACCGGCAAGACGCGGCACACAGCCCTCTCGACTGCGCGGCGGCGCGTTCGACGAGCAAGAAAAACTGACGAGCCGCGAGCGGGAGGTTCTCGGCTGTTTCGGGGAAGGACTCGGCACCGACGCGATCGCCAAACGTCTCGCCATTTCCCCCGTTACCGTTAGAAATCATTCTCAGCG
Organism: Thermoanaerobaculia bacterium; assembly: GCA_038229875.1. Lineage (GTDB taxonomy): Bacteria > Acidobacteriota > Thermoanaerobaculia > UBA5066 > Gp7-AA6 > JALYUA01. The sequence goes on from JBBROA010000026.1 coordinate 18,581, forward strand.
AATTCTGGCCAAGCTGCGTGTGCATAGCCGGCTCGAAGCGGTGGACCGCGGTTATCGCGAGGGCCTGATTCGAAGAACGGAATGATTTTCTCCTAGTCCGCGGCCCGCCAGGCTCAGGGACGCGCTGATGCAATCGCATCATTCCTGTGGAGCCTCCTCCGTTAGTAGAATTCGCTAAACGTTGGACGCTAGGGAGGTTGCATGATGCGACTCCGGCAGCTCATGATCCTTGGGATCTTCTTCGCGGGAACTGCTCTGGGCTCGCCTCCCGCGACTCCGACGCCCGTCGCTGTCTCAATTTCGACGCAGGCGCCCGCGGCCGCGCCCGCCAATTTCGACGTGAGCGATTGCAAGACCTGCCACGAGAAGGCGCTCACGTCTTTCGAGCACAGCAGGCACATGAAGCTGCCCGGGCTCTGCGAAAACTGCCACGGGGACGTGACGGATCACTTGAAAGCGGAGACAGAGAAGGGCGAGATCGGCTCGATCGTGTCCTTCAAGAAAATGTCCCCGGCGGACGTGAACAAGAAGTGTCTGACGTGCCACGACAAGGCGCGTCAGGCGGACTGGGCCGGAGGGGTTCACGACCGTAAGGGACTGGCCTGCACGACCTGTCACAGCATGCACGAGTTCAAGTCCGTGGCGTCGCAGTTGAAGACGAGCCGGGATTCGGAGACGTGTTTTTCCTGTCATCCGGCCATCCGGGCCAAGGGCATGCGCGCCTCGCACCACCCCGTCCGAGAGGGGAAGATGGATTGCGCGAGCTGCCATAACCCCCACGATGCGACGCGCCCGAAGATGATCAAGGCGGAGTACGTCAATGAGCTCTGTCTCGGCTGTCACACCGAGAAGCGCGGCCCGTTCCTGTGGGAGCACGCACCGGTCCGGGAGAACTGCCTGAACTGCCACGATCCGCACGGGTCCAATCACGACAAGCTGCTGCTCGCGAAGCAGCCCTTTCTCTGCCAGCGTTGTCACTTGAACACCCGCCATCCGGGGACGCTGTACGATTTCCGGAACACGATCGCGGGCACCAACCCCTCCAATCGCGCGGTCGAGCACGCCTGCAAGAACTGTCATCAGAACGTCCACGGAAGCAATGCCCCGTCGGGGCCATATCTGGGGAGGTAGGCGATGAAACGACTTCTCCTCGCCGGTTGTGTCTTCGCGGCCGGCGGCGCGCTCCTCGGGCAGGCGGAACCGGACAAAAGCTACTTTGCCCTCGGGCAGATCGATTTCGGGGTAGAGGGCACCCACGCCGATTCGGATTCCTCCAAGTTTCGCGAGTATCGGGAGCTCCCGAACGGTCCGTTTCTCCCCTTTCTGCGGCTCTCCGGAGACCAGAAGTTGCGTTACGACGTGGTCATCGAGAACGGTTTTCGGGACGACGCGCGGTATCGGGTTTTCGTCGACTACGAGCCGATCCGCGTCCGGGCGGAGTACAACTCGATCCCGCACCGCTTCGGCAACGACGGCCGGACTCTCCTCCAGGAGGCGTCGCGCGGAGTTCTGGTCATCTCCGACACCGTCCAGCAGGCAAACCAAGCGGCGATCCAGACCCAGTTCGCCCGCAGTCCGGCGGGCGTCAACTTCGCCTTCCTGTCGGGCCTGGTAGCGCCGCAGCTGGCCGCGGCAAATCGAATCGACCTCGAGCTTCTGCGCCAGCGGGGGTTCGTGGAGCTGGGGCTGACCCCCGGCCATCCGGTCGACGTCAAGTTTTCGTATTTCCAGGAGCGGCGCAGCGGCAATCGTCCGGCGGGGACGTCGTTTGGCTTCGGAAACGTCGTGGAGTCGCCGGAGCCGATCGCGTATCGCACGCAGGACCTCGGTCTCTCCGCGGAGTACGCGCGGCCGTGGGGGCTGGTTCGGGGCGCGGTGCACTACAACACGTTTCGCAACGGCGTGGACTCTCTGGTGTTTGACAACCCTTTCCGGGCGACGGACTCCACCGATCCCAACGCGTACACCGCTCCGGGCGCTGGCTCCATCAACGGGTCTTCCCGGGGCCGCGTCGACCTTTCGCCGGACAACAAGGCGGCGACCGGGTCGGTCGGCGTGCTGTTTCGTCTGCCGGCGAACTCTCGTTTCACCGCGGACGCCTCTCTTTCGCGCTGGAGCCAGGATCGCCCGTTTCTTCCGTACACGATCAACAGCGCCATCACGGTGCCGTTTCGCGCCGACGACCCCGCCAACCTGCCGGCTCAGAGTCTCGACGGGCGGATCGACGTCAAGACCGTCTCGCTGCTCTTCAGCTCGCGTCCGCTTCCGGCCCTCGGCTTCTCGGCGCGCTACCGCGTTTATGACCTGGACAACAAGACCCGGCGGATCGATTTCCCTGGCTACGCTCGCTTCGACGCGGTCTGGGAGCCCATTGCTCGAACGAACGTCCCCTATTCGTACAAAAGAACCCAGGGAGACGCCACCGTCACGTACGACCTCGGACCCGCCACCCTCGAAGGCGGGTACCGGTACCTCCAGTGGGACCGGACGTTCCGGGAGACCGAGCGCACGCGCGAGAACACCGTCATTGGCGCCGTCAATCTGCGCGCCGTCCAGTGGATGACCCTGCGCGCGAGCTATGAGAGAGGCTCCCGGAACCACGACACCTACGACTACGTGCGCGGGGAGGACGCCTCCTTCGGCGAGCCCGCGCCCGCCCCGACCAACCTGCCGGCCCTGCGCCGATTCGACCAGGCCAGCCGAACCGTCGACCGAGTGGTCGCGCTCCTTCAGTTAACCCCGATCGCCGATCTGACGGCATCTCTCTCTTACGGCCACAACAAGGAGAACTACGACCGCGAGGCGATTGTGGACCCGTCCGGCCTTCGGTACGGGCTCGTCAGCGCGAGCGCTGACACGTTCACCGCGGAGGCGGATTACTCGCCGGGCGAGCGATGGAGCGTCTACGGCTTCTATACGCGGGAAATCAACAGGAACTTCCAGCGAGGCCGGCAGAGCGGCGCGGTCCCCTCGACCAATCCGCTCGATGACTGGACCTCGAACGTCCACGACGGCGTTCACTCCTTCAGCCTGGGAGGCACGGCGGTGATCGTGCCGGAGAAGTTTGATTTCCGCGCGATGTGCCGCTATCAGAATTTCAACGGCAACAATGATCTCGCGAGTCCTCCGGGAGGAACACCCGATGTCGCGTTTCCGATCTCCAATTTCGACGACACGCGAACCTGGACGGTCAGCGCGGAGCTTGCCTGGCATCTCGCGAAGTCGTGGACGGTGGCCGCGGGCGGGTGGCTCGAGGAATACCGGACGAACGACTCGGCGACGACCGGGCTCTCAAACTACGTGCCGGGCTCGTTCTTCCTGGCCGCCAACGACGGAAGCTACAAGGCCCGCGTCGGCTACGTGAAGGCGTCCTACCATTTCTAGGCGATCCGGAAGATCCCATGAACCGACGCGATTCTCAGCTGGCGTGGCTGGTCCTTTGCCTGTTCTGGGCCGGATGGATGACGGTCTCCTCGATTTCGACGGCGACGCTCCCGATCCAGAAGAAGGCCGAGGCGGCGGGGATTGCGGCGAAGAACTGCCTCTACTGCCACCTTGAAAGGCTTCCGAAGAAAGCGCAGTGACCCACAACGACCGCGGCAAATGGCTCATCGCCGAGAAGGCCAGGCGGGGAGCGAAGGAAGTCGATCCGGCCTGGCTCAAGGCCTATCCCGGCGACAAGAAGTGAACCGGGTCCGGCTCTTCACGATCGCCCCCCTCCGCCGGTCGGAGATCGCTCGCGGGCGCGCATGAGACCATCACCCCGCGGCTTCGTCGCGCAGCCGCGGGCGTTCTTTCTTTCCCCCATCTGTGGGTTTCGCGATTTGGGGACCGGCCACTTGTTCTGACCGGGGCGTCCAGCGTCGTCTTCCCGCGCGGGTGGACTTTCGAGGTGTCTATGTCAGTGTCGGAACTCCCCGGAATTCTTCAGACGGAGCATCAGGAGCTTCACGACGAGATCTGGAAGGCCACCAAGCTCGGAGGCGAGACGGCCGCAAGGGCCATGCAGGTTGTCAAGATCCTGCTCCCGCACGTTCTCTACGAGGAGGAGTTCGGAATCCCGCCCCTTTCGGTCCTCCCTCGGCTGGCCCGCGGCGAAATCAGCCGCGATATGGCCTGGGTGATCCCCAGGGCGGAGCGTCTCAAGGCCGAGCTTCCGCGAATGCTGCACGAGCACACTCTCATCGTTGCCGCGCTCCAGGACTTGTTGAGAGCCTCCACGAAGGAGGGGCATCCCGGCTATGCGCGGTTCGCGCAGAAGCTCATCCTTCACGCTCAGATGGAGGAGGAAGTCCTCTATCCAGCTTCGATCCTTGTCGGCGAATACCTCAAGTGGAAGCTCGAGCTGGCCGATCCGAAAATGAAGCCACATGACTGAAGGCGTGGCGCCGAAAGCATCAAAGACGCACTGGAAGTGTTGAGGTGAACGCCGGTTGCGATTCCTGTTTCCCGGGGACCTGCGGTGTCGCCCCTCCTCCACGCATCGTGCGCATGAGATTGAACGTGAAAAGCAGGAGCGCGAGAACCACCGGGATTCCCATGTACGCACCGATCCGATAGAAGACGGGGCGAAACGCCGCGGGATACTGGAGCAGCCGCATGGCCGTCCCGAGCAGGATCAGCGCGTATGTCGCCTGTGCCAGCCGCGGCGACCAGAGCCGCTTTCCAGAGAAGACCGGCAGGATCCGGAAGCTCATCCCGATGATGACGAGCGTCAGAAACCCGGTGGTGAACGTATGCCGCGCGGCATCGGTCCACCACAGATTCTGGGCGGGTATCCGGGTGAAGCGGGTCAGGAACACGCCCGTCAATTCCAGCAGCGCCCAGAGCCCGAGGCACCCGAAGGCGCAGCGGATGGCCGCGCCGGGCGACCCGGGAACCCGCGGCACGGGCAGCGTCGACCGACGCCAGAGAAAGCCGTTGCCTCCCAGGTAGACGAGAGCCGAAAGCGACACCAGGGACAGGCCGGCATCCCGCAGGAGAAGGCCCGTCCGATCCGGGAAGACCGGGAGGAAGGCGGCCAGAATCGCCGCGACCCCCGCCGCCTGGATCCAGAGCGCTGCCTCCGGGGTTCCTTTTCGAGCGGAGCTCAGGCCGAGAAAAAGCGAGACGACGCGGTTGCCGAAACCGTAGATCCAGGCGAGCAGAAACCCGTAGGCTGCGGCGACGAAGAAGGGTTCCGTCAACCCGAACGGGAGAGCGGTTTCGACGTGACCCGCCAGCCAGATTCCCTGCAGGGCGTTCACTCCCATGGCGGCGCCGAAGCAGATCGTTCCGGATGTGACGAAACGAAGAAGCGGATCGCGACGGTCGTATTTGCCCTCTCGCACCTTTCCCCGCAGCCGGAAGACGAACCGGATGAACAGCGCCGCCGCGGCCGTCTCCAGCCCCGCGGAAATAAGCGAGAGAGCGCGGCCGGCGGGATAGAACCCGAGCGGCTGACCGAAGTTGCGGGCGATGACTCCCGTGAACATCAGCCAGAAAGCCAGACGCGCCTCGCTCTTTGAAGACGGGAGCGATCCGGCGATGCCGAGAATCCGGGGAAGCGCATGGTAGGCGATGCCCATCAAAAAGAGCGCGGCGAACCCCAGGATTTGCGTGTGACCATGGATCTGCCGGTGAGAGATCGAAACGTCCGCTCCGGCGGCGATGCGCAGAAGATTGATCATGCCGGCGGTCGCCCCCAGGGTCAGCGTGAGGGCGAGCGATCCCAGTATGAAATGCGGCGAGAACGGGAGTGACGCCTTCCCCGGGGAGGGCGTCGGAGCACGAGCCCCGTCCTGCGCCGCCGCTTCACGAATGTCGCGGAGAAATTCGTCGAGAGGGAGTCGGTGCACGGTGGCGAACCAGGCCAGCGGCTCGTCGGGACCGTCGTCGCCTCCGCAGTCACCGAGGCCCCACCGCTCGAAGACCGGGATGGTGGCGGGATACCGTTTCCGCACCTCCCGGACGGACATGGTCGGGGGGACGACGCTGTGCGACTCGGCCGCGCGATGGGCCGATTCGAGATCGCGGACTACCGTTTCGAGGCTGACTCCTCGCGCGGCGCACGCCTGCGAGAGAGGGTGGACCCCGCCGCAGCACGTGTCGACGCCGTGGGAGGCGAGGGCGGACTGCAGATGCGGGTATCGCTCGAGAAGGTCCTTGACCGGGGTCGCCGGGTCGATCTGGAAGGGCTCGCTCATAATGAAAGGATCCATCGTATCGAACGAAGAGAGTATGGCCGGCATTATGTTGATAGGTTTACAAGGCCCTGTCATTTCGCCGGATAATCGCGGAATCGCAGACCCAAGGAGAAGAAGTGAAAGTTCAGGATTGCATGACCTCACCCGCGCGCTCGTGCACGACGGACGCGAGTCTCGTCACGGCCGCGCGGATCATGTGGGACTACAAGGTCGGGGCTTTGCCAGTCGTCGACTCCGCAGGGCATCCGGTCGGGATGATTACCGACCGGGATATCTGCATGGCGGCGGCGCGCAAAGGCCGGTTCGCCGCGGACATTTCCGTTCGAGAGACCATGAGTCCGAATCCCTTCACGATTCAACCGGGCGACGACCTGTCGAAGGCTCTCGACACCATGGCGGCCCGGCAGGTGCGCCGGCTTCCGGTGGTGGATCTCGCCGACCACCTGGTCGGAATTCTGTCGATCAACGACGCCGCCGCGGCCGCGGAAACGGGAGACCGGGAGTTTCGCGGACGCCCGGAGGTCTTCGCCCGGATCGTTGAGACCCTTCGAAAGATCGCGAGTCCCTCCCCGACACCAGGCGGCACGGCCGCGAATGCGGAAGACGCCGAAACCAGCGGTTAGCGTGGACTTTGCGGGGCACGGCCATTGACGCGCCCCGATGACAGGTTTTCCGGTGTACGGAGGGAGATGACCTCCTCGGAGTATCGCCGGGTCGGAAGGGCTCGAATCGTTGCCGCGGCGTGGGCCGCCGGATTCACGCTGGGGCTTTCGCTGCTGGTCGTGATCGGGTCGCGGCGGCTCGCGCATTTCGACGCGGCGCTGGTCGGGTACACATTCGCGACACTCTTCGCGGCGTTCGGAATCACGTATCGGTACGCCATGTGGCTCCAGCGCCCCCCGACCCGGATGTACTGGATTCGCGGCTGGCAGGCGTTCTTCACACCGAAATACCTGCTGCGAAACGTCGTGCAGTGGTTCGCCCGCGTGATCGGTGAGTTCGCCGCGAACGGGTTCATCTTCCGGCGCAACCGGGTGCGGGGCCTCACGCACATGCTCATCATGTGGGGGTGCATCCTCGCCGGCGCGATCACGTTTCCCCTCGTCTTCGGCTGGATCCACTTCGAGACGCTGCCAGGCGATCTGACGAGCTACCGCACCTACGTCTTCGGCTTTGCGACGAACTCGTTTCGCATCCACTCGATCGTTGCGGTCGTCATCTTTCACGGCCTCGTCTGGTCCGCGATTCTCGTGATCGCGGGCGTCATGCTGGCGATGCGGCGGCGGATCCGGGACCACGGGGCGGCCGCGCTTCAGCGATTTACCGAGGATTTTCTGCCGCTCATCCTTCTCTTCGCGATCAGCATCACGGGCCTGCTGCTGACGGCGAGTTACACGTGGATGAAGGGTTACGGGTACGACTTCCTCGCGCTCCTACACGCGGTGACGGTCATTTTCACGCTCCTGTGGCTCCCGTTCGGGAAGTTCTTTCACATCTTTCAGAGGCCGGCGCAGCTCGGCGTCGGGTTCTACAGGGACGTCTCCGCTCTCGAGGCCATGGCCCGCTGCGGCCGCTGCGACCTGGAGTACGCGCCGCAGGCGCAGATCGATGACCTCATCGACGTCGAGCGGGATCTCGGATATCGATACGAAATGAAGCCGCTCGCCGCAGGCGTGGACCACTATCAGCGCATCTGCCCGTCCTGTCGCCGCGCGATGCTCGGACTGGCACAGGGCGCGCTCTGGCAGGGCGCGGGATAAGCATGGCTCTTCTCCCGAAATCCGACGAGGTCCTCGGCGCCGCGTACGGTCCCCACTTGAACCGCATGGAGGGATTGCGCCTCGACACCGGCGTCGAGCCCGACCGCGTCGTGGACACCCATTGCTGCTTTTGCGGCCAGCAGTGCGGCATACAGCTCAAGGTCAAGGACAATGCCGTCATCGGCTTCGAGCCGAGATACGACTTCCCCTTCAATCGCGGGATGCTGTGCCCCAAGGGCGTGAAGCGGTACCTCCAGGGTTCCCATCCCGACCGTCTGGTCACGGCTCTGCTGCGCGACCCCGAGTCCGCGAGCGGGTTCCGACCGCTTGGATATTCGGAGGCGATCGCGCGGACAGCCGCGGAGATCCAGCGCATCCAGTCGACCTACGGACCCGACGCGATGGGGGTCTTGAGCGGCGCAAGTCTCACGACGGAGAAGTCGTACCTGATGGGGAAGTTCGCCCGGGTGTGCCTGAAGACCCGATACATCGACTACAACGGCCGCCTCTGCATGGTGAGCGCGGGCGCGGCGAACAAAAAAGCCTTCGGCATCGACCGCTGCGCCAATCCCTGGGATGACATCCTGAAAGCGGACGTCGTCCTGATCGCCGGCTCCAACACCGCGGAGTGCTCTCCGATCACCGTGAACTACGTCTGGCAGGCGCGCGAGAATGGGGGCAAGGTGATCGTGGTGGATCCAAGGATCACCCCCATCGCCCGGACCGCCGACGTGTTCCTGCCCGTGAAGCCGGGCCGCGACGTCATCCTGTTCAACGGGATTCTGAACCTGATGGTCGAGAACGACTGGATCGATCACGACTTCATCGACAACCACACCGTCGGTTTCGAGGCCGTCGCCGAGCACGTTCGCCAGTGGACTCCGGCACGGACCGCCCAGGCGACCGGAGTCGCCGAGAAGTCGATCCGACAGGCGGCGGAGATCTGGGGCACCGCGAAAACGAGCTTTCTCATGCACGCCCGCGGGATCGAGCATCACTCGCACGGCGTCGAGAACTGCCTCTCCACGATCAACATCGTGCTCGCCTCCGGCCGGATCGGGCGTCCCTACTGCGGATACGGAACGGTCGTCGGGCAGGGGAACGGCCAGGGAGGGCGGGAGCACGGCCAGAAGGCGGACCAGCTTCCGGGGTGGCGGGACATTTCAAACCCGGAACACCGGGCTTACATCGCGGGCGTCTGGGGGGTTTCTCCGGAAGAGATTCCGCAGGCGGGCGTCGACTGCTACGAAATGATGCGCAAGATCGACGCGGGAGAGATCAAGGGGCTGCTTTGCATCTGCTTCAACCCGAAGGTGTCCCTGCCGGACAACGCGTTCGTGACCCGCGCGCTCGAGAAGCTCGAGTTCTTCGTCTGCATAGACTTCTTCCTGAGCGAGACGGCGCAGCACGCCGACATCGTCCTGCCCGGCTCCCTGCACGAGGAGGATGAGGGCGTTGTCGCGCAGGTCGAGGGCCGCGTCATCAAGATCAACAAGGCGGTCGATCCGCCCGGCGAGGCGACGCAGGACTGGCGGATCATCCAGGACATCGCGGCCGCCCTCGATCGGCCCCACGGCTTCACCTTCGCGAGCCCGCGCGAAATCTTCGACGAGCTGCGTGTTGCCTCGAAGGGCGGCGTCGCGGACTACTACGGGATCACGTACGAAAAGATCGAAGCACAGAACGGCGTTTTCTGGCCGTGCCCCTCCGAAGAACATCCCGGCACGCCGCGCCTGTTCGAGCCCGGGTCGTGGAACCCCATCGCACGAGGCGCAGGACCCTTCTACTTCCCGGACGGAAAGGCGCGTTTCAACGTAGCCGCGTACCGGCCCCCGGCCGAAGACGTGGATGCGGAATACCCCGTCATCCTGACGACCGGCCGGGTCGTGAGCCAGTTCCTTTCCGGAACTCAGACTCGCCGGATCGGGCCTCTTGTGGATCAGTATCCCGAGCCGCTGGTCGAGATGCACCCGAGGCTCGCCGCGCGGTACGGGATCGCCGACGGAGACTGGACGACCGTCGAATCGCGCCGCGGCACGCTCACCTTAAAGGCCCAGGTCGTCACGACGATCCGGCCCGACACGATCTTCATTCCGTACCACTGGCCGGGGCGTCAATCGGCTAACCAGCTCACGATCGCGGCTCAGGATCCGGTCTCGAAGATCCCCGAGTACAAGGTATGCGCCGTGCGGCTGCGCAAGGCCGAGACGAGGCCCGGCGGGCCGTCGCTCCTGCCCGTCTGGAAGGACGGCACGCTCCCGCGGACTGCCGGTCACGCCGATCCGGCCCCCGCCCGCATCCAGAAGGAGAAGTGACGTGTCGCACGCTGGCCTGATGGAGTTTTTCGTCGATCCGAACCGCTGCATCGGCTGTCAGTCGTGCGTCGCGGCTTGCAGCGAATGCGACACCCACCGGGGCTCTTCGATGATCCATCTCGAGTACGTCCGCCGGCCGATTTCGATCCAGACCGTGCCGGTCATCTGCATGCACTGCGACTCGCCGACGTGCGCCGAGGTCTGTCCGGCCGACGCGATCAAGCGCACGGAAGACGGGGTCGTGCAGACGGCGAGGAAACCGCAATGCATCGCGTGCAACAACTGCGTGCTCGCGTGCCCGTTCGGGGTTCCGAAGATGCAGGTCGAGTACTCACTGATGATGAAGTGCGACATGTGCTACGACCGGACGTCGGTCGGGTCAAAGCCCATGTGCGCCTCCGTCTGCCCGAGCGGCGCGCTGTTCTTCGGAACCCGGGAAGAGATCGAGCGGGAACGTCCGCGCTCTGTCCCGACGAACACGTTCCGGTTCGGATCCCAGATCATCACGACGAAGGTCCACATGATGGTGCCTCGGGAAAGCGCCCCCCAGCACATCGACGTGACGGCGGCGCTGCACCAGGAAGCCGTGGATCCTGCCGGGGTGCTCGACAACATCTTCGAAGGGATGGAATGAGCTCCCGCCCACCCGATCAGCTGTCGGTGCCGCCGGACGGGCGCCCGTACCACGACCAGCCGCAATGGCGGAACGACTTCCCGATCGACTGGCCTCAGGACGAGCTCGTCTCCCGTCGGGACTTCACGAAGTTTCTCGTTCTGACGAGCTTCGCTTTCGTCGTCGGCCAGGCATGGATCGCGGCCCAGAACTTCCTTCGCCGCCGCCGGGGACGGCCGCCGGTTCGCCGGATTGCCGCGCTGAATGCCGTGCCGGTCGGCGGCGCGCTGACCTTCGCGTATCCGGAGCCGCACGACGCCTGCCTGCTCGTGCGCACCGCGGAGGACCGCTTCGTCGCGTACAGTCAGAAATGCACGCATCTGAGCTGCGCGGTGACGCCCCGGCTGCAGGAGAATTGCCTCCACTGTCCGTGTCACAACGGGTTCTTCGACCTGGCGACCGGCACTCCTACGGCGGGGCCCCCGCGCCGCCCGCTCCCGCGGATCACGCTTCGAATCCAGGACGGCTCGCTTTACGCGACCGGCGTAGAGGTTCGCGCGTGAAGAGGTCCTTTTCCCGGCAGCAGAAGCTCACGATTTTCAACGGCATCCTCGCGATCGTGGGAATCATCACGCTCCTCCAGCTCTGGTTGCTGAGCGCCACGATGAACGCCTTTCTCGGAGGCGACTCCGGGGTCATTCTCCCCGCGGGCCTCGCGAGCGTCGTCTGCCTCCTGCTGAATGTCGGGCTGCTCTGGAACCTCTATCGGCTGGAGCGGCCGTGACCGGGCGGCGGATGGAGGCCATCCGCACCCTCCATCCCGCGTATTTTGCGCTCGTCATGGCGACGGGCATCGTGTCGATCGCCGCGCACCTGATGCGAATGCCGGCCGTCGCGTTCGCGCTGCTGGCCGTCAACCTCGTCGCGTTCCCGGTGTTGTGGCTGCTGACTGCCATACGAGTGGCGCTTTATCCGAAGGATGTTCTGGCCGACCTCACCGACCACCAGCGGGGTGTCGGATTCTTCACGGCGATCGCGGCAACCAGCGTCCTCGGCTCGCAGATCATGATCCTGCTCGGAGCGTGGACGGTCGCGCTGGCGCTCTGGATGATGACGCTGCTTCTCTGGATCGTCCTCGTGTATGGCGTTTTCACCGCGCTGACGATCAAGCAATCCAAACCCACGCTCGACCAGGGCATCAGCGGCGGCTGGCTAGTTGCCGTGGTCGCCACGGAGTCCGTCTCGACGCTCGGGTCCCTTCTGGCACCGGCGCTCGGCGCGGGCCGGGAGCCATTTCTTTTCGTGAGTCTCACCTTCTGGCTCGCCGGAGGGATGCTCTACATCTGGCTCATATCCCTGATTTTCTATCGCTACACGTTCTTTAAGTTTTCCCCCTCAGACCTGATGCCCCCCTACTGGATCAACATGGGGGCGATGGCCATCTCGACTCTCGCGGGAACGCTGCTCCTGAGCAACGCGGGGGATTCCCCTCTCCTCGCGCGCATCGAGCCGTTCACGCTGGGAATGACTCTCCTCTTCTGGTCCACGGCCACCTGGTGGATCCCGATGCTCCTGATTCTCGGATTCTGGCGCCACGTGACGAGAAAATTCCCGTTGACGTACAGCCCGCTCTACTGGGGTGCCGTCTTCCCGCTCGGGATGTACACCGTCTCCACCTACAGACTCGCGTCCGCCGCGCATATGCCTTTTCTGCTGACCATTCCCAGAGTGATCGTGTTCATCTCTCTTGCCGCGTGGGCTCTCACATTCCTCGGACTGGTTCGGACTCTCCTGCGGCGGCCAGCTCTTCAGGCGGCGTAGACATCCCGCCGCCGCCCTCTGCCGGAGGGAAGACTTCCCCGGTCGGCGAGGTTCCGCGTGGCGCTGAGAGACTCGTCGTCTCTACCGAAGCGCTGGTGTTGACAGAACAAAACCCCTCAACTGTCCGGGGTCTGCTCCCCCCGTTTCGGGATCGACGCCCCGACGGCGGTCCTCTGGCGCAGCATCAGGAGAGATCCGACCAGCGCCACGACCATGACGGTCAGGAGTCCGAGCTCGAACATCGCATGCCGGAAGACGTTTTCTTCCGTCGTCTTCTCGACCGTCGCCGCGAGCTGGGCGGTCACGATGAGGATTCTCCGTGTCACCGCGATGAGCCCGACCACCAGGAACGGTTCCGGGACGAGCGCGTGCTCCTGAAACGACACCTTCACCGTGTAGAGAAGCTCGATGATCATCAGCACCAGAAGGATGCGGTCGAGCACCAGGACGATCTGGACCGGCGACGTTCCGGTCCTGAGAGTCTGCAGGAGCGCCTCCGCCCCGCCGATGAGAAGCGCGCCGGCGCTCACCGCGAGCAGGATCGCGAGGCCGACGTAGACAATGTCCTCGACCACGGTGAAGCCCTTCGCGATCCAGAGGCGCAGCTCCCCCGCCGGTTTCTCGACACGGGTCGTTCCGCTCTCCGGATCGCGCCGCGCGGTCATGGTCTCTCTCCCTCGAATCGGTGAGCCATTCTACGCGCCGGCCGGACAGAAATTCGCGCTTGGGGGATGGGCACGGGTCTCCGCCGGTCCGTCGAACCTGTCGTGGGCTGCCTCGAGCCTGTGAAGGACGAGCGGTGGGCGGCTTAAGACCCGGCAATCCCACCAACCCTTGCGCGTCTCGGCTGCCATGATCCCGAGGGGCTCCACGCGGGAGAGGGCCACGCGGTAGACGCGAGCAGTGGTCAGCGCGCGTCCGGCCGGATTCGGGATCCCCGGCCGGCGGAATCCCTCGAAGCTACCGGTTGTCGTTCAAGTGAATGACGGACGGCGGCAGGGCCGCTCAAAACAAAACTCAACAGCCGGTATGCTTCGGTTGAGGGTCCTGACGTGAGAACAGAGTACGAAATCAAGTCTCAGGTGACCGCCCTGCGGGAGCGGGTCAAGGAGCTCTCCGGTTTCTACATCGGCGAGGGCGCCGCCATGCTCTACGTCCTCGAGTGGGTCCTCGGCAAGCGCGAGACGTCTCCTGCCGGAGAGCTCGGCAGCGCCGGGGGCGACTCCCAGCAGATCGCCGTCAACCTGACGAAGCTCGCCGAAAAAGCGGCGGAACAGTCGGCCGCCACGCAGAAGAAAGCCGCCACGAGAGCCGACGGCAGTCAATCGGGCAGGACAACCGCAGAGAGAACCCCCGCAGCGAAAAAGCCGGCGGCGAAGGCTTCCGCAAAGAAGACGCGCGCGGGCCGCTAGAAGCTATTTTCCCCGGCGCCGCCGCCTACTTTGGCTCGGACGGCGGCGCGCACACGGGCGCGCCGGGTCCGTCGAAGATCACCCTCCAGGTTCCATCCCCCTGCTTCTGCCAAACGGACGAGTAATCCCCCGTGTGCTTGCCCGCCGCGTCGAACACGGGACCCGTCGAGAGGCCGACGTCGCCGGCTCCGTTGACCACCACGCGCCCGGGCTGCCAGCGAAACGGCGCGGCGGGGCCGCGGAAGAACTGACTCCACGTTTCGACAACCTGCCCCTTCCCGGCCATCGTCTTCTTCGGGCTCAGGAAAGTCGCGTCGTCGGCGATGAATGAAAAGAACCGTGCCTGATCGCGGTCGGTAAACGCCTTCGCAAAGGCCGTCTCCGCCTCCTTCACCTGATCCACGGTGCTCGCGCCGGTCGAGGCGGCCGCCATCACGAGCAGCGCGATGCGGAAAAGTCCCATGAGACCTCCTCGCCGCGTGCAACACGGCTCCGGCGGAGCATAGTCGTGCCGTTCCCCGGCCGGGCGCCTCGCGCCCGCGCCGCCGCCCCTCCGGAAGCCTCTTCGAGGTCGATGGACGTGAGACGGGAGACGGGAGACGAAGCGTCTGTGCGAAGCCGCTTCGTCTAGGTGATTGCGCGCGGTTCCGCCGCGCCTCTCCCCTCCGCCGTCTTCGGCCAGGTCCCCGCGAGCGAAGCCAGCACCAGCACCTCTGCGAGAGCGAGCGGTGCGAGGACACGTTCGACCGACACCCACATCAGCCAGATGACGTGGTACGGGGTCACGAGATAGGCGTACAGAATCGCGAGGAGCTGAGCGAGCAGCACGGCGGTCACCGCCGCCGCGCGTGTCCACCTCGCGTCGCTGCGATGGAGCGCCGCGACGACGATCACGGCCGGCAGGCACAACAGGAAGGGACCGCTCACCGAGCGCCACGCCACCTGGCCCAGCAGCTCGAGCATCCCGGGCAACCGCGCAAGCGCCGGCCCCCAGGACGGCGGCGGAAGGAAGACCGGCCCGGTGTCCTTCGGGAACCCGGCCAGGGCCGCGGCCGCCATCCAGGCCGCGCCGGGAGTGAGCGCTGCCAGGTGACCGCGCCAGCGCCGGGGCGCGGCGGTCCGGCGATGCAGCAGGAGATCCATGCCGAGCAGCAGAACGGCGAGGATGAGGCCTTCGTTCTTGAGCACGCCGCAGAGAGCGGCGGCGAGCCGGAGCTCGGTCGGGCGGGACCGGTCGTCCCCGCGCAGCAAAGCCGAAACCGTTACCAGGAGCGCCGCGGCGAGCGGGACTTCCGCGTGCCCCGCTTCGGTGGAGGCCCAGAGGCCCGGGGAAAGCGCGGCGACGGCGGCCCACAGCGTCGCTGGCAGGGGCGGCACCTCGAGCGCGGACAGAAGCTCGAAGACGCCGGTGAGCACGATGAGCGCGGCGAGTGCCGGGACGATCGCGAGGAGCGTCTCGTCGAAGCGTCCGAATGCCATCGCGGCCGCGTCGTAGAGCAGCGGCAACCCCGGCGGATAGAAGCCGTGCCACGGCGTGCGATAGCGATCGAAGAGCGCGGCGATCCCGTCACCGGAGAGAAAGAGGTGGCGCGCGCGCAGCCCGTAGATCGTGCGGAAGTCGATCGTGTCGAGCGGACCCGCATACAGTTTTCGGATTTCCGCCAGGGCGCCGAGGCCGAGAATCGCTGCCGGCAGGAACGATCGAGCGGCGACGCCCGGGCGCTTCCGCTTTCCGCTGCGAGCCGGGCGCCGCAGCCACCGGATGAGAATGGCCGCGCCCGCCAGGACCCAGTACACGATGGTTCGCGCGGCCGGAGGCAGCAGGAGAAGCGCGAGCGCGGCGGTCATCTGACAGGCGACTCCCGCCAGCAGCGACGTCGAAAGGCGCGCGGCCGCGCCGCTTCGCAGGGCACGAAGCAGAAGGACGCCTGACGCCTCCGTCGTTGCCGCGAAGGCCAGCGTGAGGAGCAGTCCCGTCAGGGCAACCGCCGAAGATAGAGAGAGCCGGCGGCATTTTCGAAGATCGGAACGAAGTCGGCGCTCCGGAGGGTCCCTCCGAGAAGCAGCAGATGCCGGGGCGCCGGGCGGTCCTCGGGAAGCGGAGGCTCGAAGGGTCCGCGGGCATACAGGATCCGGGGCGCGAGCGTGTAGCGTGCGAGCTCCTTCCACTCGTCCGCATCCGGTCGCGGCCGGCCCTCCGAAGCAAAGCGTCGGCTGTCGGGATCGAGATCCTCCGCGCGCACGCGGCTCGAGTACAGGACCGGGGCGTCGGGAGGAACCATCTCGGCGGCCTTCAACAGAAGTTCCCGGTAGGCCACCGGCAGAACACGGGGAGGACGTGCGCCTGCCGGCGACGTGAGCGCGGACGCCAGGGTGCGCAGGTCTCCCCGCGCCGCGAAGGACAGGAGAAACACCGCGGCCAGGACCGTGGAGATGAACGTTCGGACGCGCGGGCTCATACCACCGCGCCCCGCAGCCCGCGATTCCGCGAGAAGAGCACGAACCCGAGCCAGACCACGAGCGCCAGGCCCGCGGCGATCGCTCCCCACGCGCGGTGGTACGTCCTCTCGCCGTTTCTTCGGACCGAAAGGGCGCCCGCACGGTCGCCGTGCAGGAACCGGTCGATCCGGCCCGCATCAGAGCCCGCCTTTTCACGAGAGGCGTAGTCCGCGACGAAGAACGGGCCGCCGGCGCCGATGATCCAGACGCTGATTCGCGGGGAGCCCCGCCGGGGGGTCGAGACGCGGATCTCGGCCTGGCGGAGAGACGCGATCGGCACGGACCCCGTCCGGGTCTTCGAAACGAGGCGCTGCGTGAACGTGCAGACACCCTCCGCGCGGGCGCATTCAAGCCGGTACTCGAGCGGCGTGTCGAAGAGAAGGAGCCCGGCGAGCAGGAGCAACACGCCGGTGAAGCCGGCCAGGATGAAGAGCTTTGCGAGGCGGAACACGCGATTCGAGTATGTGGGCCGCGGCGCGAACCCGCAAGCTCGCCGCGGAAGCCTCGAGGTGAGATGCTTTACCGACGGAGGAACGCATGCGAAGGAAGCTTTCGAGAACGGCGCTCGCGCTCGTCGCCTTTGGGATCGGATGCGCCGGAGCCTCGACCTCTCCCGCCTCGCCGCGCGCCAGGACCGCCGCGGCAAAGTCCGCGCCGGGGAAGCCGGTCTCGACCCCCGCCCGCGCTTCGTGGCAGTTCATGGTCAGCGGCGATTCGCGCAATTGCGGCGATGTCGTGATGCCCGCGATCGCGGCGCAGGCGTCGACCGCCAGAGTCGATTTCTACTGGCACCTCGGCGACTTCCGGGCGCTCTACGACTTCGACCAGGACTTCCTGAGCCAGCCGGATCGGCGCGGGAAGCATGTTTCCATCACGGACTACAACCGCGGCGTCTGGGACGACTTCATCCAGGCCCAGATCGTCCCGTTCGGATCGACCCCGGTCTTTCTCGGAATCGGGAATCACGAGCTCGTCGTGCCGAAGACGCGCCTCGACTACGTGTCGCAGTTCGCGGACTGGATCAACGCGGCGCCCGTCCGCGAGCAGCGGCTGAAAGATGACTCGAAGGACCACCGGGTCAAGACCTGGTACCACTGGACACACGGCGGAGTCGATTTCGTCACGCTCGACAACGCGTCGAGCGAACAGTTCGACTCTGAGCAGCTGCGGTGGTTCGACGGCGTGATCGCGCGCGCCGAGGCGGACCCGCAGGTCACCGCGATCGTCGTCGGAATGCACGCCGCGCTTCCGGACAGTCTCGCCTTCGACCACAGCATGAACGACTGGGCGCAGGGAGAGAAGAGCGGCCGCACCGTGTACGCGCGCCTCGTCCAGGCGCAGAAGAAGAAACCCGTTTACATTCTGGCGAGTCACTCGCACTTCTACATGAGCGGACTCTTCGACACTCCCGAGAAGAAGGCCGCGGGCGAAGCGATTCCGGGCTGGATCATCGGGACAGCGGGCGCCGTCCGTTACAAGCTTCCCCCGGGCGCCGCACAGGCGAAAGAAGCGAAGACGAACGTTTACGGGTATCTGATCGCAACCGTCGAGGCCCGGGGAGCGATTCGCTTCGACTTCAAGGAAATCTCGGAGTCGGATCTCCCGGCGGAGACGGGTCGTCTGATGAGTCCCGAGTTCGTCCACGAGTGCTTCGCAGGAAACTCGCAGGCCCGGTAATCGAGAGTCTGCCCCGGCACGAAACGCGGATGCGGCGAAAGCCTTCGCCGGCGGCTGCATTGCGGGTTACTCTGTTCGACACGGATGCATCGTAAAGAGCCGCCCGCAGCGAAATTGCGGCCTCGTCCCCCGGCTAACCCGACACGCACCCTTTCTCCCCGAGCGAGAGTGGCCGGAGGCGCCGCGACGATCGTTTTGCTGCTGCTTCTCGCGCGGCTTTCGACCGGCCAGACACAGACAGCGGGAAGCGGGCCGCCGCCGACCCCCTCCCCCGCGCCACCGGGGACGGGAACGATCGTGTGGAGAGGCGAGTCATTTCCGGTCGCCCTGTCGGCGGGAGACCTGCGCGTGGCGGACGTCGCGCGCGCGCTCGGATTCGAGTCGTCGAGCGATCCGACGACCGGCGTCCTCACGCTCTCGAGCGCCGGACACCAGGTGTTTCTCGGGGTCGGCACGACCCAGGTCCCTGTCGACCAGCGGATCGTTCAGATCTCGAGGGAGGCGCGTTCCGCAAACGGCTCCCTCTACGCGCCGCCCGATCTCCTCGACAAGGTTCTTCTTCCCCTCGTCGGGGCGACCGCGACCTACGATTCCAGCCGGAGGGTCTGGACGGTCGTCGAGGCCGTTCCCGCGCTCAGCATCGACGTCGCCGTGGTGCACGTGGAGCCCACGACTCAGATCGTCCTGAAGGAGTCCGCGAACGCGCGGTTCGTTCCGTCGCTCACCGAGACCGGGTTCCAGATTCGCTGGCCCGATCGGAAGATCGTGCCGCCCTTCCCAGAACGCCGCTACGAAGATCCTCTCGTCACCGCGATCCGGTTTTCGGGAGACTCCGCGACCATCGAGTTCCGGGACCGCGGGCTCTTCGCGCGCGCGTA
>JBBROA010000027.1:0-37231 GCA_038229875.1 Thermoanaerobaculia bacterium
GCCGGGGACCGGGCCGAGCCGCTGTCCCTTTCCCTCGTGACCCCGGCGGACGGAGTCGAACACCTCGAGATCCGTTTGCGCAGTTCGGCGTCCGTTGCCGGGACCTACAGGCTCTCGCCCGGGTTCCCGAGGCCGCCGAGCGCGGAGGACGGCCGGCGTCTCGTGGCGGAAGCGCTCCGGGGCGAAGCGGACCGCCTGCTCGTGCGAAGGTCTGCCGAGACGTCGAAGCAGGCCGTGGAAAAGTACGAAAGCTCGCTGAGCGTCTGGCGGGAGATCGCCGACCGGCGCGAGGAGGCCTCGACGCTCGCCCGGTTGAGCGACGCGCTTTCACTCCTCGGTGACCTCCGCCAGGCCCTGGTACGCGCTCAAGAAGCGTTGGCGCTCTGGCGGCTCGAGGGAGACCGGCGCGGCGAAGCGTCCGCGCTCGGGAAGCTCGGGCTGGCGCACTCCGAGGTGGGTGAACAGCGGCGGGCCCTCGAGTATCTGGCCGAGGCGCTCGCACTGTACCGAGCCGACTTTGACTCGCGCGGCCAGGCGGAGACGCTCAATGACATCGCCGTCGCAGAGGGCGGTCTCGGAAACCTTCCCGAGGCGGTGGTCCGCTATACGGAAGCGATGAGCTTCGCGGAGGCCGCCGGCGATCGGCTTGGAGTCGCGACGATCTTGAAAAACCGCGCCGTCGACTATCTCGGACTGGGAGAGCCGGACCGGGCGCTCGCGGATCTTCGGGACGCTCTCGGCCGTTTCCGGGCGCTCGGGAGCCGCCGGGAGGAGGGCGTCGCCCTTTACTCGATTGGAAACATCTTTCTCGATCGCAACGACTTGCCAAGGGCGCTGCGGGAATACGCGCTCGCCCTCGACCTTCTCCGCGAAGCGGGGGACAAGCGCTTTCAGGGATTCACTCTCAATCACACGGGTCTAGCGCGCCTCGCCGGAGGAGATCCGGAATCCGCCCTGCGGGACTTCGACCTCTCTCGTGAGCTCCTGCATGCCTGCGATGACCAGCGGGGCGAGGCGATGGTGCTCACGAACAGCGGTGCCGCCTATCTTGCCAGGGGCGACTTCGCCGGGGCCCGGGAGAGGCTTCGCGAGGCTCTCCCGCGCGTCCGCGCTTCGGCGGATCGAATCCACGAAGCCATGACGCTGATGCATCTGGCCCGTGCCGAGCGGGGACTCGGGGACCTCGACACGTCCAGGGCGCTGATCGAGGACGCGCTGCGCCTCACGGAATCGCTTCGCGGATCCATCCCCGGGGTGGGCGAGCGGGCGGCGTTCATGGCAAAGACACACGAGCGTTACGACCTGTTGATCGACGTCCTCATGGACCTTCACCGAAAGCATCCGAACGGGGGATGGGACGCCGAGGCGCTGCATGCCAGCGAGCGAGCGAAGGCGCGCAGCCTGATCGAGCTACTGGCTGGAGCCCGCATCGACCTGAAAGAGGGGATCGACGAGACGCTTCTCGCGCAAGAGCGGTCCATGGAGACCCGGCTCGAGGCCGGGCGCCGGGAGGAACAGCGGCGGCTGGCAGGAGCCCCGGGGCCCGAACCGCCGCCTTCCCGCGCGCTGGACGCGCTTCTGACGGAATACGAGGATCTGCAGGGACGGCTGAGAGCGGTCAGCCCTCGCTTCATGGCACTCGCGCGTCCCCGTCCGCTGGCGTTGAAAGAAATCCGCGATCAGGTCCTCGACAACGACACCCTCCTCCTCGAGTACTCGCTCGGGGAGGAGCGAAGCTATTTGTGGGCGGTGACAACCGACGGACTGACGACCCATCAGCTGCCGGCCCGCGCGGTGATCGAAGCGGCGGCCCACCGCCTTTACCGGTCGTGGAGCGGCGGAGGGAGCGGCGATGCGGAAGGGGTCCGGAGAGCGTCTGATTTGAGCCGCGTCCTCCTCGGTCCGGTCGCAGGCGAGCTCACGAAAAAACGACTGGCCATCGTGGTGGAAGGCGCGCTCCTCTACGTGCCTTTCGCGGCGCTTCCGATACCCTCCACGGGCGGCGGGTCGCATTCTCTCGGCCCTCTCGTCGGGGAGCACGAGCTGGTGAGTCTTCCCTCGGCGACGACGCTCGCGGTTCTGCGACTCGGCGCATCCGGCCGGACTCCTCCCGAACGGCGCCTGGCTGTGCTTGCGGACCCCGTATTCAGCCGCGAGGATCCTCGCGTGCTTGGCACGCACCACTCCTCCCGCCCAACACCTGCCGCCTCGGCCGACGCGCTCTCCCGATCGATGCGGGACACGGGGGTTCCAGGCCTCGAGCGCCTTGCCGGGAGCCGCCGCGAAGCGGAGGCAATCACTGAGCTCGCGGGGCGGAAAGAGACGTTCGAGGCGCTCGATTTTCACGCGAGCCGCGTGGCGGCCCTCGGGCCGGAGGTTTCGAGTGCGCGCATCGTGCACTTCGCCAGCCACGCCCTCCTGGATGCGCACCATCCAGAGCTCTCGGGGATTGTGCTGTCGCTGGTCGACGAGCGCGGCCGTCCGGCGGACGGATTCCTGCAGACACGGGACATATACAAGCTCCGGCTGTCGGCAGACCTCGTCGTTCTCTCCGCCTGCGAAACAGCCCTCGGAAAAGAAGTCCGCGGCGAGGGGCTCCTGGGAATCTCGCGCGGTTTCATGTATGCGGGCGCGCCCCGGATCATCGCAAGCCTCTGGAGAGTGCCGGACCGCGCCACATCCGATCTGATGAAGGACTTTTACCGTGGCATCCTGGTGAAAGGCCTTCGGCCCGCCGACGCCCTGCGCGCCGCCCAGATTGCGGTCCGAGGGGACAAGCGCTGGTCGTCGCCTTTTTACTGGGCCGCCTTCGTTCTGCAGGGCGACTGGAACTGACGTGCCCGTACCGAGCGCGACTGCAGTCGACCCCGGGGACAGCGCGGCCGCGCTGGTAGGCCGGATCCGTGAGGGAGACAGCGGCGCGGAGACGGAGCTGGTCGAGCGATACCGTCGGGGCATCGGGATCATCCTCCGCGCCGAGAGCAGCAACGCGGCGGCGGTTGACGATCTCTTTCAGGAAACGTTCCGAATCGCGTTCGAGAAAATTCGCCAGGGAGACGTCCGCGACCCGCGGAGGCTCTCCGGGTTCATTTGCTCGCTCGCGCGCAATCTGGTGACCGACCACTTCCGAAGGGTTGCCGCGCGGCGGACCACGGGAGACCTTAAACTGGGCGACATCGCCAGCGGTCGCGCCGATCCGCTCGAGACTCTGCTCCGCAGCGAAAGGGGCGAGTTCGTGAGGCAGGTCCTTTCAGAAATGCCGTCTGACCGCGACCGCCAGATGCTCTTCCGCTTTTACGTCGCCGAAGACGAGAAAGATGCGATTTGCCGGGATCTGGACCTGACGAGTCTCCATTTCAATCGGGTCCTGTTTCGTGCCCGTGAGAGATACAGGGACCTCTATCTGGAGAGGGCCGGGAGCAGAAACAATCCTCGTGAGGCGGGATAATGGGCGCCGGAGATGCACGTCTCATGGAGATGGATCATCAGGGACTCGAAGAGAATCAGACCGCGGACCGCTACTGGATGCGAAAGCTTCCGGACGCGGAACAACGGCCCTTTGAGGAGCATTTTGTCGATTGCCCCGTCTGCCTGGAAAGCCTCGAGACGGTGGAGCGCCTGCGCGGCGGTCTGAGGGAGCTTCCGCCCGGATTTACGGCGGCGGCCGCGGTGTCGTCCGCGAGGCCGATCGCTCGCGATCGTTTTGCGCCGAACCGAGCCCGTCCTCTCCTGACCTTTCTCGCGGCCGCCTGCTTCATCATCGCGACGGCGGCCTCGCTCTTTTTCTACGGTGAGGCGGGCCGCGCCCGGCGGGAAGTCGAGTCCAGCCGGCACGAATCGGAACGCGCCCGGCTTCGTCAGGCCGAGCTGGAACAGGCGCTTCAGAAGGAACGCGACAACCGCGCGCTCCGGTCCGACGCCGTGGTCGGCGCCTTGAACGCGGCACCCCTGGCCGCTTCCGTCTTCACGCTCAACCTCACGCGAGGCGCTTCGTCGGAACCGGGGGATCGCGTGGTGCTTCCGGAGTCTCCCGCCTGGGTCGTGCTGCTTTTCGACCAGCCGGACCAGGCGAATGTCCGCAAATACCGCGTCCGAACTTCGACGGCAGAAGGGCATCCCGTTGGCGATCCGGTGACGGCGGGCGCCGCTTCGGGCGGAATGCTGGCGGTCAGCCTCCCTTCGAGCCTTCTCGCGGCCGGTGACTACCGGCTCGCGGTGGAAGACGCGGCCTCCGGGCATCTGCTGGCGACGTACCGCTTCCGAGCCATCTCGAAGCCCTGAGGGCCGGGGCCTTCCCCCCGAAGTTCCTTTCGAGAAATTGCCTTGGCCGGGTGAGATAGCTCGCCTCCCTTCCCCACTTCGCTAACCAGAGAGTCCAGTCGACGGCCGTGTACCGCGGCCCGCTCACCTCGGACTAAAACAAGGAGTGGTGTATGTCCAGGGGAACCGGAGGGATCGGGGGCAATCGGCGTGTTTCGGCACTGCGGCGGATCTCGGGCGTTGCGGTCATGGGGATGGCGCTCGCGGGCGCGGCGGGAGCTCAGTCGTTTACCCAGTATCCGATCAGCGGGGACGGGGTCGGTATCGCCAACGGACCGGACGGGAACATCTGGTTCACCGAAAGAAACGCCGGCAAGATCGGCCGCATCACGCCTTCGGGCGGAGTCACGGAGTTTTCGATCCCGACCGCCAGCAGCGAACCCAGTTCGATTACCCGGGGGCCCGACGGAAACCTCTGGTTCACCGAGGGCGCCGGCAAGATCGGCCGGATCACAACGGCGGGAGCCGTGACCGAATATCCCCTTTCGAATACCTCCTCGACGCCGAGCTCGATCGTCCTCGGGTCGGACGGCAATCTCTGGTTCACAGAATTTGCCCTGGGCAAGATCGGGCGCATCACTCCGGCCGGCGCGATCACCGAGTTCCAGACTCCCTCCGACCCCGCTTTCATCGCGCCGGGCAGCGATGGGAACCTCTGGTTCACGGAGAGACTCGGAAACCACGTGGACCGGATCACGCCGGGCGGTGTGATTACGCAATTTCCGACGTTGACGATGAGCCGTCTCTATGCGATCACCGGAGGCGCGGATGGAAACCTCTGGTTCAATAGCGATTCCGACAACAAGATCGGGCGCATCACGACCGCTGGAGTTGTCACCGAGTTCAACCTCCCCGGCACGGCCCGCGGTCAGGGTCTGACTGCCGGCCCCGATGGCAACATCTGGAGCACGGGAGACCACGAGATCGCGCGGATCACGACCGCCGGCGCCGTCACTGAGTTCCCCATTCCCGGCAGCGGCGGTGAAGTCGAGGGAATCGTCAGCGGTCCCGACGGCAACCTCTGGTTTGCCGAAACGGACAACAAGATCGGGCGTTTCAGCCTGGGACTCTGCACGGGGTCGGCGACCAGTCTCTGCCTGAACAACGGCCGGTTTCGTGTCACCACAACCTGGCAGACGGCCACCGGTTCCGGCGTCGGGAACGCCGTGTCTCTGACGTCGGATACCGGATACTTCTGGTTTTTCAGCGCCAACAACGTCGAGATGGTCATCAAGGTCGTCAACGGCTGCGGTTTCAACTCTCGCTACTGGGCTTTCGCCGGAGGCCTGACGAACGTCAGCGTGACGATGACGGTCACCGACACCCAGTCGGGGACCGTGAAGACGTACGTGAATCCGCAGGGCGTTGCGTTTCAACCGATTCAGGACACGGCCGCATTCGCGACCTGTCCCTGACGCCTCCAGGGTGATGTCTCAGAGAGGGGGCGGCCGGCTGGCGCCCCCTCTTCTCTTTGTCACTCGAGCGCGATCACGGGTTGGCGGTCAGGTCGCGCCCGGGAACCTATCGCGCTCGACGCCCCCCGAACCCCCGAGGTCGACGGTTCGATCCTCCTGCTGGTCAAGCGGCGATGGGGTTGAAGAATACGCGTAGTGGGAAGTCATGGTGGAGCTGAACGGGATCGAACCGTCCCGCTGGCCCTTCGGGCCCTCGGGACACCGTCGCGCTCCATGAGCGGGGGGCGATGGCCCCCCGAACCCCCGGAGGTCGACGGTTCGATCCTCGTGGTGGTCGAGCGCCGATGTGACTATAGAAACCGTGTCGTGGGAAGTCTTGGCAAATCTTGAGCTGAGTTCTCCCGTAGCATTCTTGCCTCTTCAATCTGCTTCAACGCCATCGCGAAATCTCGTTACGGTTCGTCCGGGTTGCTTCGGTGTACCCGGTTGCCGTATCGGTCGCGAGCTTGTCAGTCTCGATCTGAACAAGGCCGTGGAGTTGATGCTTAATCTATCTCGCGATCTCTGGAGTCTCCTGCAAGGAAAGGCGTGCCGATCATTTTACTCAGAGAGACACTCACCCTCAAACGCTACTGCTGCTCCCCTGCTTTACAGGCTCCCGTCCTCCGCCCCTTGGTCTGCTTCACATTGGTGACGCCGCCAGCCGTGAACGTCATCGTCGTCTCGGCGCTGTCGCCTCCATGAAACGTCGACTCAATAACGACGACGGAGTCCTCTGCGCAGACCATCGTATATTTTAGGGTGTTCCCCTCGAGCTTGAAATTCTTGATCGCACACCCACTCTCCGATGACGCTTTTTCAATCTCGGCGCGGAGAATGGCCGGCGACCCATTGGACTTCGCCGCCTCCGCTGGTTTTATGCACACGCTCTTCGTAGTCGTCTTCCCGAAGGCAGTCAATGTATTTTCCCACCTGCCAGACCGTACCCTCTCCTGTGCATGCAGAGTAGTCGCCGTGCTTAGCGTGAGCAACATCACCGCCGTCGTTGTCCTGAGTCGGATCATTTGCGTTCCTCTGTTCTTGGTTGGGTTCCATCGCTGGTGGCTTCGAGACGCTTGAATGGCCACGAATATGACGTCGCCTGCCACATAAAAAGAATCGAGTCCAGGGTCGTCATTCGGGTTTCGCAGGTGTCGGCTGGTGTTCTCGTTTTCTAGGCGCGGGCTTGCGGGCGGGTCTCTTCTTCGGTCTTCCTTTACTACGAAACATGCGCTGGGCTTCTCGGATTGCCCGCTCGACTCCCTTTGCTTCCCGGAGACGCTTCACCTGTGTGCGCTGGGTGGCGTTCAGACCCCTGAGGGCCGCCGCATCCCGAGATGGGCGAAAGGTAAACCGAAACGACCGAACATGCAAATCCATATTCCACCGAGTTTCAAGAATCGCGTGGTGGAAATGAACCCCGAGGTGGACTCAATGGGAAAAGAAAACCCGCCGAGGCGGGTTAAGTTATTCGAGCTATTGGTGGAGCTGAACGGGATCGAACCGTCCCGCTGGCCCTTCGGGCCCTCGGGACACCGTCGCGCTCCATGAGCGGGGGGCGATGGCCCCCCGAACCCCCGAGGTCGACGGTTCGATCCTCCTGCTGGTCAAGCGGCGATGGGGTTGAAGAATCCGTGTCGTGGGAAGTCATGGTGGAGCTGAACGGGATCGAACCGTCGACCTCCTGAATGCCATTCAGGCGCTCTCCCAAACTGAGCTACAGCCCCGCGAATCGGCAGGAGGGCGGCAAAGATACCATGCCGTGGGCGCCCCGGGAAACGCGGCATAATCCGCCGCGGAAGCGCATGGGGCCTGGTGGTCCTCGCGGACTTCAAATCCGTCGGCGTCGCGGCTCTGCCGGGATGGGTGGGTTCGATTCCCACACGCTTCCGCCAAGTGTTCTGCGCCGCGTGCCTCACTACCGGACGTGCGCGCGCTTCTTCCAGAATCGCCGAACGTATGCGTCGCGTTCCACCGCAGGAAGTTTGAGGAAGGTAACGAGGTCCTCTCGCGCCAGGATCGGGCCCGCGAGGTCGAGCCACTCCCGATATTTCCGTGGAAGCGCCAAGATGGTTTCACGAATTCTTTCGTTCGTCCACTCGGAGCTCGTGTCCGGGAGCTCCGCGTTCGTCGGTATCGGCCGCCTCGTGGGCCCTTCGATTGCGATCGGCTTCGCCGAGGAATTCGAAACGGTAGCGAGCCGCAACCAGAGTCCGTCGAGCCCCTCGGTCGAGACCGCCGGGGCTCGTAAGAGAGCAGAGCCTTCGTCCAGGCCCCTCAGGTTGATCTGGGTTGCGAGCTCCGCCACCATGCAGGCGGATCCGCACGATTTCGGAATCGCGCCCATCGGGCAGAAGGCGTCTCGCGTTTTCAAGGCCGAGCCGCTGGACGCGACCTCACAGGACTGCTCGAACGTCGAGAGGCAGGACCCGGTCTGAAAGATCTCGCGATCTCCGCGGATCCAGAGCTTTCGGGCAGTGCCGAAGCTCGGGCGGTAGAAGAGATGCCGCGTGTCGGAACGAGACGTGTCGGTTCGGTACGACCAGATTTCGGCCTGCCGGTAGACACCGTCGCAGCCTGACAGCGCATCGATGCTGGCGGGCTCTCCCTTCCGCACCACCATCCGTCCCGCATCGCTGTCGACCCCGTCGTAGAACTCGGCCGCGGCCTCGCGCAGGCGCGCGTAGCGGGCCTCGTATCCCGGTCCGAGTGGGGGAGGAAGCGAAGGGCGCTCTCGGCGCCCCCAGAAGTCCGTCTTGAACGACTCGCGCTGGTAGTCCTCCGAGAGTTGCAGAAAGAGGTCCCGTTCGGCGGGAAGAATGATCGGGGCGACGTACACGGTGAGCCATGCGCGATCCTCCGGGGAGAGAATCCGCATGCGATCGGCCCTCTGTCTCGACGTCAACGGGGGGATCGAGGAGCCAGGTGCGGCCGAAGCCTGCGCCAGCGAGAACCGGGCCGCGAGAACGAGCGACAGGGCCCCGGCCGCAACCCGGCGTTTCATCCGCCGATCATAGGCCGGCGATCGATCAGCGCGGCGAGCGAGGCGCTCCGGAGGGAGGCGGGAAAAACACCCGCGACCTGAAAAACTGATCCTCGATCGCCGGGATGTCGTGGCGGCGCGACCTGCCCTGCGGCCACACCGGGATCGGCGGCGCTTCGCTTTCGGGGAGCGACGGGCGCGGGAGGTCCGGGACGGCGGAGACCTTCGGGGTCCGCGTCGCGTCGGCGGTCGATCGCGCGAACGCGCTGTTCAGAGGCCGGCGCTTCATGAGCCGGGAGACCGCGAGCGCGAGGATCGCGGCAACGGCCGTGGTTGGAGCGGTCGAAAGATTCAGAAGCAGGGAGCCGGCGCCCCAGCTGAGGATGAACACCGCCGCGGACCCGCGAAGCATAAGGACGCCTCCTGATCAACGGACGAGTCGAAGCGACGCTGGGTTACAGAAAGGCTCAAAACAGTGAACGGTCGCTGACGTTTGTTCCCGGGGCGGTCAGGCAAGTCGTCGAGGCGAGGGGTGAGGCGCGGGGAGGAGAACCGGGTTGGACGGGCGAGGCAGAGAAGGTCAGGCGGGGACCGGGTCGGTGGAGGTGGCGGCGCGTAGCCGCGGAGTGAAAAAGTTTCGGAGAGACGTTCGACCCCTCGACTTGACGCCGAACCCCTGACCCTTAACTCCGTCCGCACTCAAACTGCTCGAGCATCCCGAGCAGGCGATCCACCTGGATCGGCTTTCTCAAGTACCCCACCGCCCCGAGCGTCTCGGCTTTCACGTCCGCGCGACCGTCGGCGGTCAGGATCACCACGGGGATGTCGGAGATCTTCTCGTTTCGGGATTGGGCGTCACGGAATTCCCACCCGTTCATCACCGGCATCATGAGGTCGAGCAGCACGACGCAGGGGGCGGAGCTTCCTTCGAGATATGTGAGCGCCACGCGGCCGTTCTCCGCGCATTCCACGTCGAAACCCGCGTCCTGAAGGAGGTCGCAGAGGCTTTGACGCAGCTCCGCGTCGTCTTCGACGAGCAGAAGCTTCCGCCGCAGATCGAGAGGCGCAGAGCTGTCCATGGGGTGGCCGGGCGAGCAAAGGCCGTGCCGGTCATGAGCGAGACTCAGCCCGTTGCGGTCTTTCGTTCGGGAGCGAGATCCAGCCGATCGGGATCTCCGCAGAGCGCGGCGACCGCTTCGAGCAGCTGGAGGATGTCGACAGGCTTGGAGAGAGAACCGGCAGTTCCGAGACGCTCCGCCTCTTCCCGGTCGCGCTCGTCCGCGGAAAACGCGACCACCGGGATCGAAGAGAGACTCGGGTCGCGGAGCTGGGCCCGCCGGAATTCGACGCCGCCCATGATCGGCATCCGCATGTCGAGGAGAATCGCGCAGAAGTCGCGCCGCCCGCGCAGAAGGTCAAGCGCGGCCGCGCCGTGGGCGGCCTCTACGACGTCATATCCCTCCGCCGAGAGAATGTCGGCAACTGCGCCTCGCAGGTCGTCATCATCCTCGACCACGAGTACGGTGCCTGGTGAGTTGCGGGCCACGGGGACTTGAGGTTGCGAGGAGCGTGCCGTATTTATTTCCACCCCCGTTCTGAAAACGCGCCTTGGGCATGGAACCTGCTTTCCTGGGGTTTCGAAAGGGGGTTCCTCATGTTGCTGACACTCGGAGTGATCCTGTTGGTTGCGTG
Source organism: Thermoanaerobaculia bacterium (assembly GCA_038229875.1). Classification (GTDB taxonomy): domain Bacteria; phylum Acidobacteriota; class Thermoanaerobaculia; order UBA5066; family Gp7-AA6; genus JALYUA01. The sequence continues at coordinate 10,450 of JBBROA010000027.1, forward strand.
GCTTCTCGGCCTGGTGGCTTTTCACGTGACGAGCTGGGCGATTCACCTCGTGCTCGTTCTCGCGGTGATCGCGTTTCTCGTCCACCTGGTTTCCGGCCGCCGCCGCGTCGTCTGAGCGGGGAGCCCTTCCCCGCTTTCTGATCCGGGGGCGGCGACCGGCGACCGGACTGCCGGGCCGCCCATTTTCTCCTTCTCATCTTCTCCATTCCTACACCGTCCTGATAGCCTCCCCGCGCATGTCTTCGCGCGCGCTGGCGTGCCTCGTCCTGTTCTTCCTGACGGGAGTCGCTCTCGCGGAGCGGCCGTCGGCCTCGTGGCGCACGATCGAGACCCCGCATTTTCGCGTGCATTTCCCGGCGCCGTTCGAGCGATGGGCGGCACGCGCCGCTGCCTCGCTCGAAGCTGTTTTCCCTCGGGTTTCCGAGTACGTCGGGTACGAGCCGCAGCGCCCGATCGATGTCGTGGTCTCCGACCCGGCGGCGGACGCGAACGGCATCGCTTATCCATACCTCGACCGGCCCCGAATCGAGCTCTGGGCGACGCCGCCCGATCCCGAATCGGGGCTCGGTGAGTTCCGGGACTGGACGGAGCTTCTCGTGACCCACGAGTTTGCTCACATCGTCCACCTGACCCGGCCGCGCAATCGGCCCGGGCTGGTCGAGCGCCTGCTCCCGTTGCCGATCGGGCCGGTCTTCTGGAACTCCCCGCGATGGGTGGCGGAGGGCTATGCGACGGTCGTCGAGGGCGCTCTGACCGGCTCCGGCCGGCCCGCCTCGGGCTACCGCGCGATGGTGCTCCGGCAGTTCGCGATCGAGGGCAAGCTCCCGTCCTACGCCGGAATGAACGGCTCCTCCGGCTGGCTCGGCGGGTCGATGGCGTACCTCGTCGGCTCGAGCTTCCTCGAGTGGCTCGAAGCCACGGAGGGGCCCGGAAGCCTCCAAAAGCTGTGGAAACGCATGGCGTCCCGTCGGGGAGGCGGCTTCATCGCCGCGTTTCGCGCGGTCTTCGGAAAGTCGCCCTCGGACCTGTACGACCGGTTCCGCGCGGAGCTGACCGCGCGCGCTCTCGATCAGGAGAAGCAGCTCCGGGCGGCCGGGCTGACCGAAGGAGAAAAGTGGCAGCGGCTCGACGGCGGCACCGCCTCGCCGCAGGTGAGCCCGGACGGGACGCGCCTCGTCGCCTGGAGGTCGCCGCGGCGAGGGGAGAGCCGGCTCGCGGTCTGGGAAATCGAGCCGCCAGCCCGGGAGAAGGAGGCGCGGGACCGGCGGGACGCGGCCGACCGCGCGCTCCTCGCGGATCCGAACGAGGTGCCGGAGAAGAGGGAGCTGCCAGAGACGAGGTCCCCGCGCTGGACGCTTCCTCGGTGGAACGGCCGGTCGCCGGAGGACCCGCGGTGGATGCCCGATGGACGGCGAATACTCTTTGGCCTGCGTGAACCCTCCGCAGACGGGTCCCTGCACCGTGATCTCTTTCTCTGGGAGCCGGAGAGCGGCGCGGTCACGCGAGTGACGCGCCTCGCTGACGTCTCGGACGCCGATCCGTTCTCCGACGGTCTGTCCGCCGTCGCGGTGCGCAACCGTTACGGGATTTCGGAGCTCGTGCGGGTCGAGCTCTCCTCGGGCCTCCTCACCGTTCTCGCGTCTTCGCCCGGCGGCGACCCGTGGCAGGTCTGGAGCCATCCACGCATCTCGCCGGACGGATCCTCGATGGCGACACTGATGCATCGCGGAGGGCGGTGGCGCCTCGCGTCGGTTCAGACTTCCGGAGCGGCGGTTCGTGAGATCCCGATCGAGGGCAACGTCTTCGGAGCGCCGGCATGGTCTCCGGACGGAACGCTCCTCTACGTCGCGAGCGGCGCTTCCGGCGTCTGGGAGATCGTGGCCGCCGACGCACAGACCGGCCGTGCGGAAACGCTCACGCGCGTCACGGGTGGCGCTTTCTCGGCGGCGCCGACGCCGGACGGAAAGACGATGTTCTTTCTGGATCTGACCGCGAAAGGCGTCGACCTCCGACGGATGCCGCTCGATGGAATTGCAGCCAGGCCGGGCCCCGCCGCCTCGGCTCCCTCCATAATTCCCACTCCCGCGGCGGAGTCGCGCCCGATCTCTCTCGCGCCGGTGCCTCCTTCGAAGCCGTACGGCGTGGCGGGAACGTCGATCGTGCGGCTGTTCTCGTCTTTCACGGCGGGTCCGGACGGCGCTTCTTATCTCGCCGGCGCTCAGGGGAGCGACGTGATCGGACGGCTCGACTGGATCGTCGCCGGCGCTTTGGGAAACGCCGCGGGGCCGCGCGGGGCAACGGCGGCGGTCGCCTGGTCGGGCCTTCCCGTCGATCTCTCGCTGCAGCTTTTCTCCGCCCTGGAGAAGCCCGGCTCGCAGAGGCTCGTTTCGCGGCCCGAGCTCGACGCCGAGCGCCGCGGCGCCGCGCTCTCCGCATCGTGGCAGGCGACTCTTCCTTCCGTCCGCCTCCGAGCGGACGCATCCGTTTCGGCCGCGCGGCTCGAGGAGCTCTCCGGAGCGGAAGCATTCGGGCGTGTTACGGGCGCGGTTCGAGCCCACGGGGAATGGCGGCGGTTCCGCGGGCGGAGCGGGATCTCCATCGGGGTCACGGGAGCCGGTCTGACCGGCCGCACCGGCGCCGCGTCGTGGTCGGGCGGATGGGGAGGGCTCAGGTTGTCCGGCGCGGCCGCCGGAGCGACCCTTTCGTTCGATGGGCGCGCGGGCGCGATGGGCGGCGAGCCCACGCGATTCGATCTTTTCGCGGTGGGTGGCGCGGCGTCAACGCTGCTTCCCGCGGGTCCCGACACGAACCGTATCGCGAGTCCGGCCCTCCCCCGAGCGGCGCAGATCGGCAGCCGATTCGAGGGCGGCCGCCTGGAGATTTCGGCGACGGGGTCGCCTTTGCTCTTCTACGCGGAGCGCTGGCGCGCGTGGCCCGCGGGATCCGCGCGCCCAGCGCCGATTCGTCTCGAGGGAGTGGAAGCGCGCTTCGACAGAGTCATCCCGCTCGATCTCCCGGAATCGCTGTCGTTCTACGCGGGCGCCGCGCGCGTCCGAAGCCTCGAGCCGCGCTTCGACTCGATCCGGGGGTACGCGGGGCTCGTCTATCGGCCGTGAGCCCCGAGTCTCGCTCGCTCAATCCTGGTAGTAGCTGCGTGCCATCACGGTGCCCTTCCTTCCGACGAGCCGCACCGCGACAGCGTGCACCCCGCGCCCGCCGTCGGGCTTCTTGAACACGAGCACGTAGCGACCGGCGATGGCTCGCCGGACCCGTTCCATCGCCGCGCCCGGGAAGATGTGGGTCTTCGCGTACGTGCCGCCGGTCAGGTCGGCGATGTGCGACAGCGTTCCCTCGAGCGAGTGGTAGTCGGCGTCCGTGACGTCGAGCGAGAAGATCGTGATCCGCGCTCTCGCGAGAGCGGGGAGCGCCTCGGCGTAGTCGATCCTGTCTCGCGTGTTCGGACCCGACATGCCACCGATTGTCTGCAGGCCCCACCCGAAGAAGAGCAGCTCCTTGCCGCCCGGAATCGGCGTTGCCGCGCGGGCGATGAGGGCCAGCGCCCCCTCGGGGGTGACGGCGTCAAGCGCGCCGGCGTAGTCGAAGTGGCGGGCGAGCGACGGCCCGGGATCCGGCTCCGAGGGTCGCGGCGGTCCGGTGCGCAGAGACGCGTGGATCGCGGCCAGGATCCGGGCCCGGTCGTCGGTGAAGTCCTGACGCAGCTTCAGGTGCGAGTCAAAGGACAGCACAGCCACCCGGTCGGATGGAAGGAGCGTGTCGAGGAAGCGGCGCGCCTGAAGTCCCATGCGGACGAGGCCGATCAGGCGCGAGGTCGTGTAGTCGGTCTGGAAGAAGAAGATCAGGAGCCTGCCCGGCGCTGCCTCGGAAGGGGGCGCCTGCGGCATTGAGGAGTCGGCGGCCCACGGAACCGAAACCTCCGGCTCGCCGGCGGGAATCCAGTCCGCGGTTTCCAGAGGGACACCGACTCCGTCCACCTTGAGCTCGAAGTCGGCGGCGCCGAGCCCGGGGAGCGCCTCGCCTTTGTTGTCCGTGACGTGCGCGTCCAGGATCACGCGCTCGACGCGCGCCTCGTCGCGATACGTTCCCGGCCGCGAGGGGTCGGGCCGCGTCTGCGCGAGGGACGCCTCCGCGGCGAGCCACGCCGCGAGAGGGAAACACAGCGCGGTTCGGAAGCCACGGAGCGGCTTCGGAACGGCGATGGATTCGCGGCGGCTTCGCATCGTCAGCAACTCAGCTCCCTGGCGGACACTCGGGTAGCAGGAGCACGTCTCCATCGCGCCTTGCGCCGCGCGGTTTCTCAACAGGCTCCGCAAACGATCTCACGAAGACGGCGGTCGGGTGGCCTCCGATACACTCGCGTCCGGAGGCCCGCGGCGGAGAGCGGGAACGAATGTCACACCCCTCGGATGTCGGGCAGCGGCCGTTTTCGGAGGGTTTCGCGACCCTCGACGCGCTGCACGCCCTGTCGGCTGTCTGGAATGCGTCGCCTCCGATGCAGAGGCTCGGCGCCCGCCTCGCATTCGAGCGAGTCGACAGAGTCCGCGCGATCCTCGATCCGGTGGAGGGCTATCACCGTGGCGGTATCGGCACGGAAGCGGTGAACGGCGCCGTCCTCGCAGGGCTCTTTGATCTCGTGATCGGGACTGTCGGCTGGCTCACCAGGCCGGAGGCGCGCTCCGCCACGGTCTCTCTTTCGATGCTCTTCCTTCGTCCGACGCGTGGCGATCTCGTCGTCGCCGAGGCGCGGCTTCTTCGCGCCGGCATGAACCTGATGTTCGCGTCCGCCGAGATCTGGGGTGCAGACGGCCAGGTTACGGCGCGATGCGACGGCACCGTCGCGCTCGCCCGCGGGAGAGTCGGTGGCGAGGATTTTTCAGAAAGGATGCGCGGGAAGGAGAGCTAGGAGTCTCTCCGAGGATTGTCCGCCGCGAGCGCAGTTGAGGCCGAAGCTTGCGGCGAGAGCATTCGCCGGTACGCAGCAGGGAGATTTAAGAGGACAGGCTCCTAGGGCGTCAGGCGCCTGGCCGCGTCGCGGATCCGGGCGGCACAGACGTCGATCGTCGCGGCGGTTCTCGCGATTTCGCGGTTGACGTCGTTCCATTGTTTTTCTTCGATCGCTTCGCGCACGGCGGGCAGCGTCTTCACGTCGTAGCCGGTGTAGAAGCCGGGCGCGTAGAGAAAGTGTTTGAACCACGGACGGCGGGGAAGGCCTTCCGGGCGGAGCATTCCGCGCTCGACGGACCGGATGAGCGCGTTGACGGCGGACAGCCGGGCGGCGTCGGTGGCCGGTCCCGTCGCCGCGGCTCGTTCGAACTCCCGGGCGGCGCGGGCGAGATTGTCGGACGCGTTCTCGAGCGGCGAGAAATCGAAAAACGGCACGGGCGGCTCGCGCTTCTCCTCCGCGAGGGGCTCCCGCGGGTCCTCCAGGGCGGAGGGGACTCCTTCGTCCAGGCGCCGGGTTTTCTCTTCGTTTGCCTCGCGCCTGTCGGCGGCGAGCGTGCGCAGCTCTTTCACGTATGTGCTGACGGTGTCGGCGAGGCCCGTAAACTCGAACGGGAGCAGGTCGGCGTTTGCGAGCCGAAGCGTGAGCAGCCCCGTGGTCTGCGCGAGCGTTCGCCCGTACACGAACTCGCCGTCTGAAAACCGTGTGTACCAGGAAAAATCGTCGTAGATCGAGTGGTACACGCCGCCGCCGCCCTCCCCGCCGTAACCGAGGTTCAGTGAGGGAATCCCGAGATGCTGGCGAAACGGAGTGAAGTCCGAGCCTGATCCGAGCGCCGAGATCCTCAGGTTCCGGCGCTCGCGCGCCTCGCGCCGCTCCTCCGCGTTCTTCGAATCTTCGATCCGCCGGAGGCGCGCGCGTTTTCCGACCGAGATCTTTTTCTCCGGGTCCTCGACGTCTCCGGCAACTTCGTTCACGAGGCTCTCGAGAGAATGAGAGCCGCCGACGCCGAGGTATCCGCGGCCATTGGAGTCCGTGTTGATGTACGCGACCGCCTTTGCGCTCAGCTCATCGGCGTGCGTCTCGACCCACTCGGTCGAGCCGAGCAGGCCCGGCTCCTCGCCATCCCAGGCGCAGAGGATGATCGTCCGCTTCGGCCGCCAGCCGGATTTCACGAGCGCTCCGAGCGACCGCGCCTCTTCGAGGAGAGCGGCGAGCCCGCTGACGGGGTCGCTCGCGCCGTTGACCCATGCGTCGTGGTGGTTTCCCTGGATGATCCACTCGTTGGGCCAGACGGAGCCCCCGATTCGCGCGATGACGTCGTGCGCCGGAACCATATTCCAGTCGAACACCAGCTTCAGGTGAACGGTCGCCGGACCCGGACCGACGTGGTACGAGAGGGGAAGGCCTCCCCGCCACTCGCGCGGCGCCATGCGGCCGCCGAGGGCCGCGAGCAGGGGACGCGCGTCGCCGTAGGAGATCGGGAGCACCGGAATCCGCGTGAGGGTCCGCGCGTCCTTGCGATCGAGCCTGCGAGCGTCACGGGTCGCGCCGATCCCCGGAGTGAGCGGGTCCCCGGGGTAGAGGGGCATGTCCGCGACGCTGCCGCGCTGGACGCCCTGCTCCGGGCGGTACGCGCCCTGCGGGTACACCTCGCCTTCGAAGTATCCATCGTCGCGCGGGTCGGAATAGATCAGGCAGCCGACGGCGCCGTGCTCGGCCGCCACTTTCGGCTTGATCCCGCGCCAGCTCGCCCCGTACCGGACGATGACGATCTTGCCGCGGACGTCGATCTTCATTCTCTCGAGCCGCTCGTAGTCCGCCGGGACACCGTAGTTGACGTAGACCAGCGGCGCCGTGACGTCTCCGTCGATCGAGTACGCGTTGTACGTGGGAAGCTGGCCGGCCGTCTGCGAAGAGGTCGGGTCGCCTTCGACCGGCGTCTCGGTGAGCGAGGCCCGGAACCGGGTCGGGGCCACGAGCTCCACGAGCCGCTCCTTCGGGGTGGGAAACAGGACGTCGAAAGTTTCGATGCGCGCTTCGAGCCCCCACTCGCGAAGCTTCGCCAGCATCCACTTCGCGTTCGCCTCTCCGCGCGCTGAGCCGATGTGGTGCGGCTCAGCGGAAAGGAAGCGGTCGAACTCGCGGATGCTCGCGGCGTCGAGCGCGGACGCGTACCGCCGTTCGATTTCTTTCTGGGCCGCCGCGTCGCCCGGAAATCCCCGGAGCCCGAGAAGGAGCGGAAGAAGCGCGATCACCGTCGCCTGGCGAATTCGGTTTTTCATCAGAAGGGAATTCTATGCGGCGACGCGCGACGTCCGCGCGCGGCGTCTTCCGTCCACCATGTGATTGTGATTGCGCGCGCGGGACTTCGCCCTTAAAATGATCGTGGTTGACAGGGGGTCGGGGCCCATGGGGCGCCGACAGGAACGCTCGGGGGGCGAAGATCGTGACCGCCACGGCTCCGAACGCTCAGGATCGGCCGTCGAGGCCGGCTCGCCCGAGTCTTTCCCGTCCGAGCTCCGGAGCCGTTTCATGAGACTCGTGTGGTCTCAACCTTCCTCGCCGGCCGACCGGCCGAAAAGCCTCGTGCTGATGGGAGTCGTCTGCATCTTCTTCGGCGGAGCCGTCGTCGGCCGGCCCGGGTCGGCGGACAGCCCGCGGGCCTTCCGCGCGGCCGCCGCCAGTCTCGTAGGAACCGGATTCCTTGCGTGTCTCGCTGGAGGAGCGGCCTTCATCTTTCAACGCCGCAAGCCCGGTCCATCGCTCACGCTGGCCGACCCCGACACCTCCGCGGATCCTGCCCCGTCCATGCGAGAGGAGGAACAGTGGTGAATCGCGAAAATGTGTTCCCGTTCGACGTCTCGCCCCGGGCCGCCCTGGCCCGCCGAGGAGCCCCCGACAAGTTGCGCGCCGCTCGCGCGGATGCCGGTATCGAGTGCCCGGAGTGCGAGGCCCCCCTGCGTCTCGCCGCTACGGCCCTTGTCGGAGAGCCCGACCTCTTCTGCGAAAGCTGCGAGACCGTGTTCTCAATTTTCCGTGGGGAAGTGGCGGCGGATTAGAGGGAAGGCCGGACTGCGAGGGGATCAGGCCGGGCGGGCTCCGCTCGGTCCCGTTCGTTCGCCGATTCCTGGCGGGGAGCCGGCCGGCCGCCGGCGCCTAACTGACGAGATTCCGGATCGACGGCAGTCCGAGGATCAGGAGAATCAGCGACAGCGTCAACGAGACGAAGCCCAGCAGCTGCGAGACCGGCGACGAGGGCAGCGCGCGGTTGAGAAGGCCGAACACCTCGAATCCGATCCCGAACGCGAGGAAGGCAGTTCCGAGCCGCAACATAGAGGTCCTCCGGGCGCGGGGGATTGCGAAAGTCGTGCCTTATGTCCTGACCCGGGGCGCGCACCGGCGAAAGGGAAATCGTCAGGGATTCGCGGCGCCGGCCTCGGGCTTCAGGTACGTCCATCGATGCGGCATGTCGATGATCGCGTGAAACCGGAGCAGGAAGCGCGCGGACAGCCGCCCGTCGTCCCCCGCGGCGGCGTCGAAGCCTGATTCCTGCTGCAACATTTCGACCGGCGGAAGCGGGGCCGGGCCCCAGTGAAGACCTTCGGCGCTCCGCGCATCGGAGGGGAAGCCCAGACGCCGCGCCGATGCGGCGGCTACGGTGAGCGCGGTCGGCGTCGCCGTGCCGGCCAGGAGCCGGAGGAGCTCGCGGCCCTTCTTGAGGATCGCGACCGGACGGTCGCCGTCGTCGTCGAGGACGGCCCGGTAGTAACCCTCCGGCCGCACCCAGTGCTCGGTGTCGAGAAGCCGAAGCCTTCTCGCGTCCGGGTCGTATTCCACCGCGGCCTCGCGGAAGAGAGCGGCTCCGAGAGAGACGTCCGCGCCGAGTGGGATCGCGTCGGAAACCTCGAAGAAAATATCGGACTCGCTCCATCCGCCGATCGCGATCGGGCCTCCGCGCGCGAGCCGGCGCCCGAACGCGTCGGTCCGGACCGGCCAGGCAAGCCGCCCCGCGAGCGCGGGTCGGATGCGGACGGGACCGTCCGCCGAGGAATCGATCGCAAAAACGGCGGATTCCTTCCCGACAGAACCGGCGACGGTGACTTCGGCTGAGCGCGAACCGAGAAGGGGTGCCTCGACGGCAGGCTGCGCCCAGCGCGACGACCACCCTCCCGCCACGACGTCCGCGATCTGGCTGACGGGGAGGCCGGTGTGGCGGTGCTCCACGTTGACGGGGGCCAATCTGGACGTTTGCATCCTCCACCGGGTGGGGCTCTGAAAGTCGATCGAAAGCCCGGGCGAGCGGACGGCCACGAGCTGCATCGAGCGGCGGTCGAAGGTCAGCGTGAGCGGGTTCCCCTGCCGCGGAGTGAGGCGCAGGGCCACGCGCGTCGAATCGGCGGCTCCAGGCTCGACCCCGGCCCGCTCCGCGTCCTCGAAAAGGTACCCCCGGCGCCAGAAGTAGGACCGGGTCGTGAGCTCCGCCAGGAGCGGCTCGGACACGACTCGCGTCACACCGTCCTCGTCGGTGAAATACGCTTTTCCCCCCTGGATTCCCATGACCCGCGTGACTCCGGCGGAGGAGACCGTCTCGCGATACGCACGCGCATCCCATTCGATCTGCTCGGTTCCAGGCTCCGCGGAGGGGCCCGCAACGGCGCTGAGCGCCAGGCGGATCACCTGAGATCCGGCGAGAGGCCGCACGCCCGCGGCGTGGCGATGGGCCTCCAGAATCCGGCGCGCGAGGGTGGCGTCCGAGCGGCAAGCCGTAGCCGAAACGAGGATCGCGAGCAGGGAAGGAACGAAGAAAATGGACCCGTGCCGCCTCATCTTTTCAGCCGGGGAACGGAGCCTCCGCCGACCGGCCGCCGCCGCTTGCTCCCTCGAAGCGCGCGCGCCGCGAGCGGCGCGAAGGAGACCTTCGCGTCCGCTTTCGGGGTGGCGGATCGCATCGTGAGCCGATCTTACGCCCGCAGCGACACGGCGGAAAAAAACGTGTGGCAGCGGTTTTCCTTGTCTCCGGGCTCGGAACGGTGGTTAGAATAGCGCACAAATTTTGATCCCGCCGGCAACGGCGATTCCACAAGAAGAAGGGGTAGTGCATATGGCAAAAGATTCGAAGGCGCTTTCCAAATCTGCGATCGCGGACCACCTGGCGAAGTCCACCGGAAACACGAAGCGCATCGCGACGCAGTTTCTGGACGACCTCACTGCGCTCGCCTACAAGGAAGCGAAAAACAGCTTCACGATTCCCGGAGTGGGAAAGCTGGTCCTCGTGAATCGCAAGGCTCGGATCGGCCGCAACCCCGCGACCGGTGAAGAGATCAAGATTCCCGCCAAGCGGGTGGTCAAGTTCCGCGTTTCCAAAAAGGCCAAAGACGCCATCCTCGGCGTGAAGAAGTAACTTCCCGATCAAACAGTCCGTCGAGAGACGAGAAAAAGCGGTCCCGGGCGGGACCGCTTTTTCTTTTGTCCGAATCCTGACCCGAGGGCGTTACTGCGGGGAAACCGTCTTCGTGTGCACGGTCTTCGTCGTGGTCTTGTACTGAATCGAGCGGACGACGGGCTTCCCGCTCACGGTCGTCGTCGAGACGGTGACCTTCCTGCCGACCGCGACGTCCTTCGGCAGCTGCGAGTCAGTGGTGATCGTGTAAGTGGTCGTCTTGCTGTTCGGTCCCACGACGGTGATCGACTGGCCGGGCTCGTAGGCCTGGACGGTCCCCGAAATCGTCGTGGCGCGGGTGGACGTGGTGGTCTGAGTCGTCTGACCGGACGCGCCGGAGTCGGTGTCGGACGGCGAAGTGGTGGTGGTCGTCTGCTGCGAGGACATCGTCCGCCGGCCCGTCCCGGTCGCGGGGGCCACTGAGGTCGCCGGGGCCATCGAGGTCGCGGCGCCGGCCGGAGCGGTCACGGTCGTGATGCGTGCAACGTGGACCGAACCGTCGGCCGGCTCGGTATAGATCATCACGCGGCGGCCGACCTGGATGTCGGAGGGCACCGTCAGGCCCGGATCGAGCGTGTAAGTGACCGTCCCCTTGTTCGGCTCCCGAATGACGATCGACTGACCGGGTTCGTAAGTGACGACCTCACCGGTCACGGTGACCGTCTTCGTCGAGGTCGAGGTCGAGCCGTCGGGATTCTGCGTCATCGTCTGTGTCGTGCGCGTCGTGGACGACGTCCCGGCGGCGGGGGCTTCCTGCTGCGCGCCGAGGGCAGCCGTCACTGAAGCGAGAGCGATCGAAGCCAGATTCGTTTTCCAGGACATGAGGTCTTCCTTTCGAAGTCGGTTGTGAAGAGAGCCCCCGGCCGATCCGGGGACTCGAGATCCGGCTGCGCTTTTACGCCGCCTTCTTTTTCTTGGACTTGGTGGTCATCCTGGTCTTGCCGGTGTAGGGCGCGATCGTCGTGGCCTTCTGTCCGTTGTCGCCCTTGGTGTACGTCACCTTCACGCGGTCGCCGACGTTCAGAGCCGCGCCGGCCATCGAGACGTTCTCATCGAGGTCAAACGAATAGTCCTTGTTCTTGGGACCGGTCACGGTGACCTTCTTGCCGGCGTCGTAGGTCTTCACCTTTCCGATGACCGTCTCCGTCTTCACCTTGGTGTTCGGGCCCGGGCCCGTATGCTTCGTCGTCGATTCCATGTGCATGGATCCGCCCGGCGGGACCACCGGCTCCGTCTTCTGAGCCGTTCCCATGGCCGCAGTGCCGCTCGCGGCGCCCATCGCCTTGCCGGAGCCCTTCGTCACGGTCGTGACTTTGTTTCCGCCCGATTCCTTCGTGTACCAGACGGTGACGGTCTGGCCGGCCGCGATACCGGAATCGACCTGTGCGTTGGTGTCCAGGTCGAACGAGTAATCTTTATTTCCGGGTCCCGTCACGGTGATTTTCTTCCCCGCGTCGAGAGTCTTCACGGGCCCCGTGACGGACTCGGTCTTCGCCTTGGTGTTCGGCCCCGCTCCGGTGTGTTTGGTGGTGGATTCGGTGTGGGTGGTCTGCCCCAGCACCGTGGTTGCGGCGCAGAAGGCGACGACAACCGCAATGTCTTGGATGCGCTTCATGGATCTCTCCTTACGGGGTCCAAAATGGACCTTCATGGGGGGACAATCCAAGAATCGTGCCCGGAATGGGGGGCAGGGAGTTATCCTCCTTTTTGATGCGCCGCCTCTCCCGCCTGTTCGTTTCGCTCTGCGCCCTGCTCTTCGTTCCGGCCCTGGCGTTTCCTCGGCCCGAGGCGCCGAAGTGGCCCCTCACCATGCGGGACGGGCTCCCGGCCGCCCTCCCCGGGTGGGCGGCGGCTCCGACGGATCCCCTCCCGGAGGAGGACGAGAACGGGATGGGCCGCTACACGGAAGTCTCGCGATTTTTCCAGCGGATCGAAAGCCCGACTTCCACCAAGCAGTTCCGAATCGCTGTGCAGGACTACGGAAATGGAGTGGACCTGCTCCCGATGCTGCGCAAAGCGGTGACCGAAGTCGCCAGGTCCGGTGTGGAGACCCGCGAGCTCGACATGTCCGGGCACCGCGCGTTCGTGGTCACGGACCGGTCGACGGGAAAGCCCACGACCATGGTCACAGTGTTCGTCTCCGGCGGCCGCCTCGTGCTCGGCCAGGGCGCGAACGTCCCGGGCGATGAGGCCGTGAAGCTCGTGCGGCTGGTCGATTTTCCGAAGGTCGCCGCCTCGCGCTGATCGCGCCGGCGTTCCCGCCCGCATCGTGACCATGCTCGTCCGCAGAGCCGCGCCGGAGGATGGGGCCCGGATCCTGGAGCTCGATCGCGAACTGGCGAATTTCGAAAAGCTGACGCCCTCCGACGAGCCGGAGGGCCGCCGCCTTCTCGCGTGGATTTTCGAGGAGCGGAAGCTAGAGGCCCTCGTCGCGGAGGACGAAGGCGCGATCGTGGGGATGGCTCTCTTTTACGAGGGGCTGGGCACCTTTCGCGCGAAGCCGTTTCTCTACCTGGAGGATCTCGTCGTCTCTAGATCCGCCCGGAGCCGCCGGGTCGGACAAGCTCTGATGGCGGCACTCGCGCGCGAGGTCGTTTCCCGGGGCGCCTTACGGCTCGAGTGGAGCGTCCTCGACTGGAACGAACGGGCAATTTCTTTTTACGAGCGGCTTGGGGCGCGTCACTCGACCGAGTGGGTCAAGTACTCGCTAGAAGGCGAAGAGCTCGAAAGGCTCGCCCGCGGCGGCCCGGACGTAAAAGAAAGCTGACGCCGACGCCCTCAGCGCTTCCGGGCCGGGCGCTCGGGAAAGCCGCAGCGAAAGTACTCAGCGGCCACGGTGCCGCCGGTGACGGGACCTGTCAGCACCACGTTCGCGTTCGCGCTGACGGCCTCGGTCCGAAACGCGTCCTCCGCTCCCTCCGTCTCGTCACGCCGCCCGTGTCCGCGCTTTTCGCAGGAAGCGACGTCCGCGGGTTCGTGGACGACGCGCACGGACGCCTTCAGAGACTCGAGCTCCGCGCGCGCCCGACGCTGCCGGTCCGTTTCCGCGGCGGGGGCGAGGCTCGCGATGTTCGCGACGGGACTTCCCGGCGGAGTCGTCACCCGCGTCGCGGCGGCGCCCGGCTGAGTCGGTGAGGGAGTCGGAACGGGTGTCTTCGCGCCCGCCGCGGCGCAGCGATAGAAGCTTCCTGCGATTAAATTCTCGGAAAGCTCGCGCAGCAGGACGACATTTGCTCCGGCTCCGGCGGCGTCGCGCCGAAGTCCGTCGAGGCTGCGGTCCGTTCGGCTGCGGACTTCCGCCACGACCTGGCATGAAGCCATTTCGCGGGCGTCCGTGGTAACGCGCACCCGCGCGAGGCCGTTCTCGCCGGCGGCGTCGATGTCGATGGGGCGGGAGTTTCCCCGCGGCGCCGGCCAGAGCAGGGTCGCACCGAGAACCGTTGCGCGCATCCATCGACGGCCCGTTACCCGAGCTTTGTGTTCCGGTCTCATCTCCCTCAGAACCCGCCGTCGCGCGAGGATGTTTCCTCGAAACGTTTCCTCTCGGCGCGCCCCGCGAGAGCCGGCGGAAACGCCGGCGGAAACACCCGGGCTAGCGAAATGCGGGCGGGCTCCTGGACTTGTCGGGCCGCGGCGCGTCCCCGCGCGGGGGCAACTCCCGGGCGGAATGCGCGCCTCCGCGGGAGGGCGGGACGACCGCGCGCGGAGCCGGCGCCACGATCGGAAAGGGAAACGGGTCGGCCGCGCCACCCCCGGGCTCCGGGTTGATCACCGTGACGGACGCCGTTCCCGGAGTGGAGAGATCCTCGGCTGTCAGGTCGGCGAGCAGCACCGCGGGGGGGCAGATGCCAGGACATCCGCCGGGCGGCGCGAACCGGCTGGGACGGGGCGATCCGTTCCAGAGGACGACCGCGTCGGGGGAGAACGTCCCCCTCCCGAAACTGTCGATCACGGCCAGGGCGAACCCCGCAGCACCCGCGTTGGCACGGCGCGGGATCAGCCCGCCTATGACGGGACGCGGATTCTCGACGCGGAAAGGAATTTCGAGAACGCCGCCGCCGACCTCCCGGGGAAGGCGGAGCGTCAAGGTGGCGTCTCCGGTGCGGAGAGGAACGACCCGGACCTGCGCTTCGGAAGCGAGCGGTTCGACGATGGATGGCGAGGTGGAGAGGATCGTGCCCGAGACCTCCACTTCGATACGGAAGCGGACGGGCTGAGGAGGATCCACCGCAACCCTCAGAAAAGAGACGCCAACGCTGGAAAGAACCGCGGGCGTCCGTTCGAAGGAAAGCCGCGGTAACGGATATCCGTACACGAAGAGCCCCTCTCCCGAGTCCGAGATCGCGTACACGAAGCGTCCATCTTCCGCCGCGACGACCTTTCGCACGCCGCCCGCCGGCAGGCCGTCGGACAAGCGCTGCCAGCCGGCCGCGAAGGTGTTCGCGCGATAGGCGCCGGTCGCCGCCGCCGCGTAGGCGACCCGATTTGTGGCGACGGCATCGAGGGTGGAAGGGAGCGACAGGGAAAATACGGCCGTTTCAGAGAGGACGCCCGAGACATCGTGCCAGTCCGGCCCTTCGTAGGTTGCGAAAACGCCGCGGTCCGTCGCCGCGACGAGACCTCCCGAGAACTGGATCTCGGTGATGCGGCCGCCCGGGGGATCCGCGGCGATGGGGGTCCACGTCGTGCCGGAATCGCGACTTTCAAAGACGCCGCCGGAGGCGGGAGCCGCGAAGATCGGCCCGGAAAAAATCGGCTCGGCGGCGGCAAACGTGCGTTCGAGAAAGCGGTGGCCGAGTGGGAACCAGGTCTGGCCTGACGGCCCGAACCCTGTTCGAAAGAGGCCGGCGGAACCGCTGGTGAAGAAACCCTGGGGGCGGGTGCGGTCGACCTGGAGGGTCTCGAAAGTGCAATCCGAGGGCAGCTCCGGAATCGTGTGCCACGTCTGTCCGCCGTCTTCGGTGGTGTAGCCGCCGCAGCCTACGGCCATCACTTTTCCGGGCAGAACTGGATCCCCCGCGATGGCCCGCACGACGGCGGCGTTCAGTCGCCCGTCGACGAGCGTCCAGCTTTTCGCATGATCCTCGCTGAGCCACATTCCAGCCGACGTAACCGCATAGACGCGCCCGTCCGCGTCGACTGCGAGCGACGTCACCGTCCCGGGCGGACCCGCGGGGCTCCAGAGGCCTTCGGCGGCGTGGAGCGGCCGGAGAGAGAGCGCGGCCAGGAGAAAAAAAAGAGCTCGACGGAAGGCCGCCGGCTGCCTTCCATGCCTCGTTCTCGTTCGCGGGATCTCGGGCGTCTCAGACTCCGATCGGGTGCCAGGTGGTTTTGATCTCGACAAACGCCTCGATGAAATCGAGCCCCTGAGCGTCATCGGACTGGTAGTCGCGCAGTTCGTATCCGCGGACGCGCTTCACGTTGACGGCGGCGTCCCGGGCGAGGAGCTTCGAGAGCGCGATGTCGCCTCCCGCGTCCGAGATGGCCTGCACGTCCATGTGCCGGGCGAGATGGGGGACGAGCTCTTCGCGGCGGCCGGAGATCAGGTTCGCGACGCCTGCCGGGAGATCCGACGTCGCGAGGACTTCCGCGAACTCGAGCGAGGCGAGCGGGTGCTTCTCAGAGACGAGGACGACTGTCGTATTCCCGGCGACGAGCACGGGGGCGAGGTGGGTGACGAGTCCGAGCAGGTCGGGCGCGTTCGGCGCGACGATGCCGACGACGCCCATCGCCTCAGGCACCGAGAAGTCGAAATACGAAGACGCGACGGGGTTGACCGTGCCGAGAAGCGCGGTGAACTTGTCGGACCAGCCCGCGTAGTGCACCAGGCGGTCGATCGACGCGCGGACTTCCCGGCGGGCGGCGGCGGGCGTGAGTCCGCGGCCGTCGCGCAGGAGCTTCTCGAATCCGTCGACACGTCCTTCGAGCATCTCCGCCATGCGGTAGAGGATCTGCCCCTTGTTGTAGGCGCTGCGGGCCGCCCAGCCCGGCTGCGCCGCGCGCGCCTTGCGGACCGCCTCTCGCAGATCCTTTCGCGACCCGCGGGAGATGTTCGCGAGAAGCGCGCCCCGGGGCGATTCCACCGCATCCGCGCGGCCGGACTCCGTGCGGATGAACTCGCCGCCGACGTAGAGCTTGTAGGTCTTCCGGATTCCGAGCCCCCCGATTCCTGAGTCGCGATCCAGTTGACCGCGGAGTACCGCGGCCGTCTCGCTCCCCCTGGTCGCTCGGATCCCCTTTTCCGATCCCCGGCCCTTCGCTGTCATGAGAGCTCCACGTAGGCGCGAAGCCCGTGCATCCCGCCTTCGCGCCCGAACCCGGACTCCTTGTAGCCGCCGAACGGCGACGCCGGGTCGAACTTGTTGAACGTGTTTGCCCACACGACTCCCGCGCGCATCTTCGACGTGATCTGGAAAATCTTCGATCCCTTGTCCGTCCAGACGCCGGCCGAGAGCCCGTACGGGATGTTGTTCGCCTTCTCGACGGCCTCGTCCGGAGTGCGGAAGGTCATGACGGCCAGCACGGGACCGAAGATCTCCTCGCGCGCGATGCGATGGGATTGAGCGACCTCGGAGAAGAACGTCGGCGGGAAGAAGAACCCCTTCGCCGGCAGAGCGCAGGAGGACTGGTGGAGAAGCGCGCCCTCTTCGACGCCGCAGGCGACGAGCTCGCGGATCTTGTCGAGCTGCATGCGCGAGTTGATGGCTCCGACGTCGGTGTTCTTGTCCATGGGATCGCCGACGCGGAGCGTCTCGATCCGGAGCTTCAGCTTCTGGATCACCCGCTCCGCCACCGACTCCTGGACGAGGAGCCGCGAGCCCGCGCAGCACACGTGGCCCTGGTTGAAGTAGATGCCATTGACGATCCCCTCGACCGCCTGGTCGATGGCGGCGTCCTCGAACACGATGTTCGCGGCCTTGCCGCCGAGCTCGAGCGAGAGACGCTTCCCGCTGCCGGCGATCGCGCGCTGGATGAGCTTGCCGACCTCCGTCGAGCCCGTGAACGCGACCTTACGCACACGCGGGTGGTTGACGAGCTGCGCGCCCGTTTCGCCGGCTCCCGGCACGATGTTGACGACGCCCGGCGGAAGGTCCGCCTCCTGAAAGATGCGGGCGAGCGCGAGCGACGTCAGCGGCGTCGTTTCGGCGGGCTTCAGGACGACTGTGTTTCCGGCGGCGAGCGCGGGCGCGATCTTCCAAGCCGCCATGAGCAGGGGAAAATTCCACGGGATGATCTGCCCGCAGACGCCGATCGACGAGACCCGGTGGCGGGGGAAGGCGTACTCGAGCTTGTCCGCCCAGCCGGCGTGGTAGAAAAAGTGCGCGATCGCGAGAGGGACGTCGACGTCGCGCGATTCCTTGATGGGCTTTCCGCCGTTGATCGTCTCGAGGACGGCGAGCTCGCGCGATTTCTCCTGCATCAACCGCGCGATCCGGTAGAGGTATTTGCCGCGCTCGGCGGGTTTCAACCTCGACCAGCGTTTCCGATGCGCTTCCTCGGCGGCGCGGACCGCCGCGTCGATGTCCGCGGCGCCGCCCTCGGCGACTTCGGAGAGCACCCCCTCGGTCGCGGGGTTGATGGTCTCGAACACCTTGCCCGACCGGGCAGGGACGAACTTGCCGTTGATGAAAAGGTTCTCGCGTTTTTCGATCGAGACGATGTCGGCGGCTTCCGGGGCGGGCGCGTACTCCCACGCCGTGCCGAACTCGATTCGCGGCCGCTCCGCCTCGAAGCGGCGGGCCACCGCTTTCCTCTCCGCTCTCTCGTCGATCTCGGTCGCCATGGTCAATCCTTCGTGAAGTAGTCCTCGTTCTGGTAACGCCCGGTCGACTCCTTCGCCAGCTGCATCAGGAGATCGTTTGCGAGCGTCGAGGCGCCGATGCGAAACAGGTCGGGGGTGAGCCAGGCGTCGCCGAGCGTTTCTTTCACGAGGACGAGCAGATGAAGCGCCTGCTTGGACGTCTTGATTCCTCCGGCCGGCTTCATGCCGACGCGACGTCCCGTAGCGAGGTAATGGTCCCGGATCGCTTCGAGCATGACGAGGACGACCGGAGGCGTCGCGGCGGGGGTCACCTTGCCGGTCGACGTCTTGATGAAGTCGGCGCCCGCTGCCATCGCGAGGTCCGACGCGCGGCGCACGTTGTCGTACGTCTCGAGCTCGCCGGTCTCCAGGATGACTTTCAGGTGCGCCGCGCCGCACGCTTCTTTGACGGCCAGGATCTCCTCGGTGACGCGGTCGTATTCGCCCGAGAGGAAAGCCCCCCGGTCGATGACCATGTCGATCTCGTCGGCGCCGGCCGAGACGGCGCGGCGCGTCTCGTCGAGCTTCACCGGCAGAGGGACCTGCCCGGCCGGGAACCCCGTGGCGACCGAGGCGACCTTCACGCCGCTCCCGAAGAGGGCGTCCTTCGCGATCGCCACGAAGTTCGGGTACACGCAGATCGCGGCGACGTGGGGGACCGTCGGGTCCCCGGGCAGGGGCCGGATGGCCTTCCGGCACAGCTGGCGGACCTTGCCCTCGGAATCCTTGCCTTCGAGCGTCGTGAGATCGAGCATCGACATCGCGAGGCGGATCCCGGCGCGCTTCGCCTCTTTCTTGATCGACCGGCGCGCCAGTCCGGCGGCCCGCTCCTCGATCCCGACCTGGTCGACGGGCGGCACCCGGGAGAGATCGAGCAGAGACGGGAGGGCGCTCATGGGAGGCCCGGAATTATAGCGGGCGGGGGGATGCGGTCCTGGGGTGAGGGCGTAAGGGCGAGGGTGAGGGCGTGAGGTGAGGGAAAAAAGAGGAAGAGATTCGAACGATCGAGTCTTGCCCTAACCCCTAACCCCTAACCCCTAACCCCTAACCCCTAACCCCTAACCCGTTACCCATTCGGCACCTCCCACAAATTCCGCACATCCGGGTGATCCCAGGGGATGCGGTACTCGTCCGGGGAGGCGGGGTCAAACGTCTCCGTGACCCAGTAGAGGAGGGAACAGGGGTTGGTCAGCGGCCGGTAGCCGTGCGCGACGCCGACCGGAATGCGGATCAGGAGGTCCTGGCCGCCGCCGGCCACGATGGTCTGCGTGCGCCGGAAGGTCGAGGAGCTCTTCCTCAGGTCGTACAAGACCACCTTGGCCTTGGAAGGCGGCGGAAAGAACCAGATGTCGTCCTGGCGCAGGTGGTAGTGGAGGCCCTTGATGTGGTTCTCGGCGTCCACGATCGAAAAGTTCATCTGCGCCGGCGGCGCCGCGGGAGGCGCGAAGAAATCGGCGAGCGCGCGGCTCTCCGGGTGATTCGCGGCGTTTCTGAAGATCTCGAGGAAGAATCCGCGATCGTCCGTGAAGCGCGTGAGCTTCAGGGTGCGGACGCCCTCGAGAGGCTTCGGCCGCTCGTAGGCCTTCGGAACGACCCGGAATTCCTCGGGGATGTCGTCGAACGTCACTGGAGGGATCTTAACCCGCGATGTGAAAGCGAAAAGGGGCGGTCGCCCGCCCCTTCTCTCCCGTAGAGTCCGGCTTCAGCGCGAAGCCATCTTCCCGGCCTCGGGCTTCACGTCCCCCGAAGACTTCCATGCGATCGTGAATCCGTTGCGCTTCTCGTACGAGAACTTCTTCTCGCCGTCGAAATGGTGCGTGCCGTAGGCGAGGTGGAACCCGTCGTTCGAGTTGGAGAACCAGTACTGCAGGTTCCCGACGACCGTCGGCGTCGCCTTGTCCGGCCCCAGGGTCTTGTCGAGCCGCACCGACGCGAGGCCGCTGCCGAGCTTCGCTTCGGCAACCTTCGCGCCGTCGGAAAACGAGATCGAGTCTTCCCGGGTTTCGAACTTCGCCCATTTGACGGGGAAGACCGTGTTCAGGATCGCGCCGATCGCGGCGCGCTGGTCCTTCGAAGAGCCCTTGTCGAAGGTCACGACGGCCCACTTGGTCGGCATGCCGGCACCTGGATGGTGGTGCCACTCGCCGCCCAGGTCGAGAGAAACCCAGACCATCTGGTTCGAGAGATCGACGTTTCCATAGTGGCTGCCGGGGCGGAACTTGTACACGTTGTTCGCTTCGCACATGTGCTCGTCGGCGGAAGGCCCGAAGTAGCAGCTGCAGAAAAGAGGGCACGAGCACGCTTCGATCGTGTCGGCGGTGACGTCGAACTTTTTCCCGCGGTCGGGAGTCGCCGCGATGAGCACGAGAACCGCCACGGCGGCAGCGACCAGGCTGACTGTCTTCTTCATGTTGATCTCCTTTCAAATGAAGACAACCGCCCGCAAAAGGGTCGGGCGGGGCAAATCCGGAATTAGCAGGAAACCTGCGGCCAAGTATCCCTCCGCAGCGGCAGCCGCGCAACAGTGGGCGGATCGGCAGGCCAGGCCGGCCCTCTCCCCGGCGCGCAGGGAGAGGGAGGAGGCTGCTGCGCGGAGTGAGCGGAGGCGACGGCAGTGTTAACCTTTCTGGCGAACGTCCTGGGAGGGGCCGACCATGAAAAAGCTTCTAACCGCCTGCCTTTTGTTCGCCGCGGCCGTTGCGTCTGCCGCCCCGTCCGCCGTGGACCCCCGGGAGCGGAACTTCAAGGTGTTTGTCGACGGGACGGAGGTCGGCGGGGTGGTGGGATACCGCATCGAGTTCGTGCGGAACCCGATGAGCCGCGACGATCAGCGCCGGCTCGGGGTCGCGTACTCGCCCGACCAGAGGCGCCTCGTCCTGACCCTGACGCAAAAGGGGCTGAACCAGCTCCAGGACTGGCTGAACAGCGCCACCGACATCTCCGCGCCCCCATCAAAGACGCTCTCCATCCAGGCGCGCAACAACCAGGACCAGATCCTCGCCCGCTGGGAGCTCACCGCGGTCGTCCCGAGCACGTTCACCTCGCAGGCGGCCGGAACGATCGACGAGGTCGATTCGACCGTCGAGTTTCTCTTCGACCGGTTGAGGCTGGTGGAGGCGAGCGGAAAGTAGATCCGGGTCGTGAGAGGTGAGGCGGAAGAATTTGAATATTGAAGAAATTTGAAGAAGCGGTTGGATCGCTCCGGATTCTTAACCCCTGACCCCTGACCCCCCTCAGTGTCCCCGATCCAGATCCCGGATCGCCTCGAGGAATCCGTGCGGGGGCCGCTCGAAGCGCGCGCCGAATCCGGCGCGGCCCTCTTCGGTGTCGGCGTGCACCACGCTCGCGCGGACGCGGAAGCTCCTGGGGTTGTTAGGAAGCGAAAAGATCAGGTCGACGTACTCGCCGAGGCCGGGCACCCGCGGCACGGCCACGTACATGCCCGCGAGGTTCACCTGCTCGACGTATCCCGTCATCTGCTCCTCGGCCCATTTCAGGACGGCGGGAGCGCTCACCGGGATGCGGCGGGAAACGCGTTGCTCCGCAGGACTCCGCCCCATTTGCACTCTCTCCTGCATGGGTGTCACGTGGTTCGATTTTCAGAATAGCAGATCGAGCGCGGATCAGAGCCGCCCATCCCGGAAAACCGGCAGCAGCGTCTTTTCGAGCTTCCGGAAAAGCCGGGCGGTGGCTTCGACGTCCCGCCGGCAGTACAGGGCGATCTCGCGAAGTCTTCCGGCCCGGTAGTACGGACCGACCGAATACCCGTCCATCCCATGCTCTTTCGGGCTCTCGATCCCGAACGCCTTGCAGGTGAAGTCGAGGTTCCACTTCCTCGCCGCGCCGAAAAAACTGATGACGTCGAGGAGGTCGGTGTGCGGCCGGATCGAGTAACGATAACCCACCAGGTTCTTCGTCACCGGGATGCCGAGCGCGGCGCTGCGCAGCATCAGGAACGGTCCGTCGAAGGAACGCCCGTTGAAGGTGACGAAACGGTGAAACCGCGCGATGGCCTTCCAGAACTCCGCGAGAAAGGTGGCCTCGGTGTCCCCCACGAACGTGAAGAGCCCGTCCGCGGAGGTTTCTTCGACGCGGCCGTCGGTCTTTTCGTACCAGACGCGCCCGCGGCCCGTGTCCGGGTTCACCATCGCGAGCACGACGATGCGACCGGTGAGCGGCCAGAGCGACAGCGTCTCGGGAAGCTTCTGCCGGTCCTCGTCGGTGCGCGCGTTCTTGGAGAGGTAGGTCTTTTGTGCGTCGTCGAGGTCTTCCCACGGAATTCCGACCGTCTCGATGTCGAAGACCACGCTCGCCACGGATGCTATTGTGGCATTGGGTGCTGATGAACAGATTGGCGACCTCTCTGACGCGGCCGAGCGATCCGTCCTCCCGCTTCGAGGACGATGGCGCTCGCCCGGCAAGCTCGATCGGTGCCCGCGCCGTCTCGTGGACGCGTCTGCTCCTTTCCGTCGTGATGCTCTCGGCGGCGGCCTTGCCGTCGTGCGCGCGCCGCCCCTCCGCGCCCGCGGCGGCTCCCCTCGACACTCTGACGCGGCATCTCGACGGCGACCCGCCGAGTCTCGAGCCGCTGACCACCACGGACGAGCTCACCATCCGCGTGACCGAAATGATCTTCCGGCCGCTGATCGGGCTCGACAAGACGAGGCGCTTCGTTCCTTCGCTCGCGGCGTCCTGGGCGGCGTCATCGGACGGTCTCGTTTTCGACATCCGTCTCGATCCGAAAGCGGCCTGGGAGGACGGCACGCCGGTCACTTCGCAGGATGTCGCTTTCACGATCGAGCGCGTGCGCGATCCCCGGATTCCCGCGATCACCTGGCGCGGATTATTCGACGATCTCAAAGCCGTCGAAACACCGGATCCGTCCACGGTCATCGTTCGCTTCTCAAAGCAGTATTCGCAGCGCCTGTTCGCCTTTACCCTGCCGATCGTGTCCGCCGCGGCCTACCGGCGGGGGACGGGGCTCGACCGGCAACCGGTCGGGTCGGGCCCGTATCGGCTCGAATCGTGGACGCCGAACCAGAAGATCGTGCTGCTGCGCCGGGCCGACGTCGACTCGAAGCGGATCGCTTTCCAGCGCGTCGTCTTCCGCGTCCGTCCCGACTCCGCCGTCCGTTTTCGCGCGGGTTCTGCCGGGCAGCTCGACGAATTCCGGATCTCGCGCGACCAGCGGATCTCGGCGTCGAAGTCGCCCGAGTTCGCAAAGCGCAACAGGATCGAAAAAGCGCCCCAGTTCTCCGTGACGCTTCTGGTCTGGAATGTCCGAAACCCGTGGCTGGCGGACCCGCGGGTGCGCCTGGCGCTGTCCCACGGCCTCGACCGGCGTGAAATGGCGAAGAGGCTGTATCCGCCCGAGGGAGCCGCCCTCGTTTCCGGTCCTTTCCCGGCTGGAACTCCCGAAAACGCGCCGGAGGTTCCGCCCGTCTCTTATGACCCGGGCGAGAGCGCGCGGCTGCTCGACGCGGCGGGGCTCAGGTTGGGTGCGGACGGGTTCCGCCAGAAAGCAGGCCGGCGCGTTTCGCTCGAGATCCTCTACCCGGGCGCGCAGCCGATGTCCGCGAGCCTCGCGGAGATTTTCACGGCCGCCGCGAAAAAGCTCGGCATCGAGATCCTCCCGCGGCCGATCGACTGGGCCGCGTTCGTGCAGCGCTTTTCTGCTGGCGAGTTCGAGATCGCGCCGAACGGCCAGCAGTATTTGCCGCCGAACCTCGACCAGTTTCCGTATGTGCACTCGTCGCAGGCGCCCCCGCAGGGCGAGAACGCGGGGTTCTACCGAAATCCCTCGGTCGACCGCGCGGTCGAGGCGGTCCGGGCCGAGCCGGACGAGCGGCGCCGCATCGAGCTCTACCGGCAGGTCCACCGGCTTCTCGCGGCCGACCCTCCCGCGGACTATCTCTGGAGCACCGACCAGTACTGGGGCCTCTCGACCCGTCTCGACGGCGTCGAGGTTTCGCCGATCGGGCTCTTCCATTTCCTTCCGGGCCCGCTCGCGTGGAGAGCGATACCGGCGCGCCGGTAAGAGAAGCCACAGCGATGGCCGGGCCGCTCGACGGAATCCTGATCGTCGACCTCTCGCGGGTTCTCGCGGGACCCTTCTGTACGATGCTCCTGGCCGACCTCGGCGCGCGCGTCATCAAGGTGGAAAATCCCGCCGGAGGCGACGTGACTCGAGGGTGGGGACCGCCGCGGGATCCAGGAAGCGGCCTTTCCGCGTACTACCTGTCCGTCAACCGCAACAAGGAATCGATCGCGCTCGATCTTTCGACGCAGAGCGGCCGCGAATCGGTCAGGATCCTCGCGGGTCGCGCCGACGCCCTGCTGGAGAACTTTCCGCCCGGCGGGCTCGAGCGCCTCGGCCTTTCGCTCGAGCTCCTTCGCGGAGAGAACCCGCGTCTCGTCACCGCGTCGATCACGGGTTTCGGGCGAGAGGGGCCCGACGCGTCCGCTCCCGGGTTCGACCTCCTCGCGCAGGCGGGGAGCGGATTGATGGCGATCACGGGAGACTCAGAAAGCGCGCCCACGAAGAGCGGCATCGCCGTCTCGGACCTGTTCGCGGGATCGTTCGCCGCGACCGCGATCGCGGCGGCGCTGCGCGCGCGGGAGGTGACCGGGCGCGGGACCCACGTCGAGACGGACCTCTTCCGTGCGAGTCTCGCGGCGCTCGTGAACGTGGGAGAGGCGTGTCTCCTGACCGGCCAGGAGGCGGGACGTCACGGCAACACCCACGGGCAGATCGTGCCGTACAGGACCTTCTCGGCGTCCGACGCGGACTTCGCGCTCGCCGTCGGGACCGATCCGCAGTTCATCAAGCTCGCCAGGCTCGTCGGCCGGCCCGAGTGGGGGGAGGATTCCCGCTACAGCACGAACGAGGCGCGAGTGCGCCACCGTTTAATCCTGGAGCCGGCGCTCGCGGAGATTCTCCGAGGAGAGCCGCGGGACGCATGGCTCGCTCGCTTCCGCGCGGCCGGCATACCCGCGGGGCCGGTGCGGGGTGCGCTCGAGGCGCTCCGGAGCGAGGGAGCTCGCGCTTCGGGCGCGGTGCGCGAGTCCGGCGGGCTGTCGTTCATCGCTTCGCCCTTCACGGTTCCCGGCCACGAGCCGCCGCTCCGCTTTCCGCCGGCGCTCGATCAGGACGGAGACCGGCTGCGCCGGGAGTTCGGGCTGCCTCCGGTCGGGTAAGCTCCGCCGCCATGCCCACCGCCACGAAGGTCGCATTCATCGGCACCCACGGAGTCGGCAAGACCACTCTCTGCTTCGAGCTCGCGGCGCTGCTGAAAAAGCGCGACAAGGTCGTGGAGATGGTGCGCGAAGTCGCGCGCTTCTGCCCCCTTCCCATCAACCGGGACACGACGGTGGCGGCGCAGTCGTGGATCCTGCACACGGAAATCGCCGAAGAACTGGTCGCGGAGAACAAGGCGGAGGTCGTCATCTGCGACCGGAGCGTGCTCGACAATTACTGCTACCTCCTCCAGACCGGCAAGCACCCGATGCTCGAGCCGCTGGTGAAGTGGTGGACCGGCACTTACCGGCTGCTCATCAAAGTCCCGATCGTCGGTACTCCGCTGTTCGACGGCCTCCGGGACGTCGACACGACGTTCCAGCACGCGGTGGACGAGAAGATCGACGAGGTCCTGGCCGAGTGGTCGATCGAAGCGGTCAAGCTCGACCCGGATCGGCGCCAGTTCTGGGCGACAGACGCGCTTGAAGCGATCACCCCGCTACTCGGAGCCGTGCAACAGCCCCTCTTCGCCGGGGAACCGATCAGCTAATTCTCTCCGCCGGTGTGGTTCGCCGCGCACAGCGACCGACAGATCGCGTAGAAAGCGAAACCGACGGTAGCCGCCCCTCACCCCAACCCTCTCCCTGTTCTGGAGTTGACCCGGTTTCGCCGTCGTGCTGGATGCCTGGAGCCGGAGAGTGGTCGGCTGGGCAATGGCCTCGCAGCTGAGAACCGAGCTCGTGCTCGAGGCTCTGAACATGTCCATCGAGCAGCGACGTCCGAGGCAGGTGGTACATCACTCCGATCACGGGACGCAGTACACGTCGATCGCCTTCGGGCAGCGGTGCCGGGAACTGGGAGTCCGACCTTTGGGATCGGTCGGGGACTGCTACGACAACGCGATGTGTGAGAGCTTCTTTGCGACACTCGAGTGCGAGTTGTCTCGACCGGAATCGGTTCCGGACGCAAACAGAAGCGAGAATGGCCATCTTCGATTTTATCGAGGGTTTTTACAACCCGCGACGGCGTCATCTTCGCTTGGATATCTCTCGCCCATTGCCTACGAAAGGCACACGGACACATCAGCCACGATGGTCAACGTATGCTGAGGGAGGGCGGGGCTCTGCCCCGCACCCCGACCAGGGACCCCGATGGAATCCCTAACCGAAAACCGTCCACGGAAACGGGACAGCTCCACCTTAGCAGCCCGTGGATAAATCGGCGATTTGGGTTTCACGCGACAGCGGGTTGAAGGTTTGCGGTTGTGTCGCGACGCGCGTCTGAGAGGCCAGTTTGGGTCAGAAGGACAACGAGGGCACGCGCGGAGGCAAGAAACGATGA
>JBBROA010000028.1:0-36987 GCA_038229875.1 Thermoanaerobaculia bacterium
CTCACCCCTCACCCCTCACCAAAGCTAGACTCCCCCCCATGCGGATCCGCCTTCTTTACTTCGCCACCTTCAAGGACGTCGCGGGGCGTGACTCGGAGGAGCGCCAGGTCGCGGGCGGGGCGAAAGTCTCGGATCTGTGGCGCGATCTCACGAGGGAAATGCCCGGGCTGCTCAAGACCGGTTCGATGCCCCCCGCCGCCGTCAACCGCGAGTACACGGGTCCCGAGACCGTGCTCGCGGACGGAGACGAGGTCGCCTTCCTGCCGCCTGTCGCCGGCGGCTGAGCCGTCGCGTCGATGTACCTGACGGACGCGCCGATAGACTTCGCCGCGCTTCTCGCCGCCGCCCGGCCGGCCGACGGAGGCGTGTGCACGTTCCTCGGTGTGGTGCGCAACCACCACCTGGGGCTGCCGACCGAGCGGATCGCGTACGAGGCGTACGGGCCGATGGCGGAGGCGCAGATCCGGAAAATCCTGGACGGGCTCGCGCGGGAATGGCCGGACGCGCAGGTCCAGGTCCGGCATCGCGTGGGTGTGCTCGAGATCGGGGACGTGGCCGTCGCCATCGTCGCCTCCGCACCGCATCGCGCCGAGGCCTTCGCCGCCTGCCGCGCCGCGATCGACCGCATCAAGGAGACGGTCCCGATCTGGAAGCGCGAGTTCCACCCCGACGGAACGTCCGACTGGGTGGACCCGACCGCGGGGTCGCCGCCGGGCTAGCTGCTAGTCCCGTCCTGCGGCGAGGCGGCCGCAGGCGGCCGGCGCACTCCTGATAACTTTCTCCCATGTCCGTCGCGAAGGTCATCGGCCCCGACATCGAGGAGCTGATTCGCGAGCACCCCGAGGAGCTCCCGGCCGCCCTCGCAGACCTCCACCCCGTAGACGTCGCCGAGCTTCTCGAGGACCTCCCCCGCGAAAACCGCGTGCTGGTCTTCGAGATGCTGCCGCCGGAGCAGGGTGCCGCGGTGCTCTCGGAGCTCCACGGAGAGACGCTCCGCCTGATCCTGCACGAAGCGTCTTCCCAGAAGCTCGGACCCGAGCTCGACCGCCTCCCCGCCGACGAGGTCACCTTCCTGCTCGAGCACCTGACCCAGCGGCAGCGGGAGGCGCTTCTTGCGCGGATGTCCCCACGCGACGCGGCGGAAGCCGAGCGCCTGCTCCGGTATGCGCCGCGCACCGCGGGCCGCCTCATGTCCGAAAAGTTCCCGCGCATCCGGGCGGAGTGGACCGCGGCCGAAACGCTCGAGCACCTGAAGCGGATCGACCCCGAGGTCGAGACGGTCCAGAGCCTCTACGTCGTCGACGACCACGATCACCTGATCGGATTCGTCTCGCTGCGGCGTCTGCTCCCCGCGCCGCCCTCGCGCCGGATCTCGGAGCTCATGGAAAAATCTCTGAAGACCGTGCACCCGGACACTCCGCAGGAGGAGGTCGCGCAGCTGGTCTCGAGATACGACGTGCACGCGATCCCGGTCGTCGACGACCAGAACCGCCCGATCGGAATCGTCACGGTCGACGACGTCATCGACGTCCTGATCGAGGAGCAGACCGAAGACATGCTTCACCTGGCCGGCGCGCCCGTCTCGGGCGAGGTGGCCGACAGCTATTTCGCGAGCAAGCCGTGGCGCAACGTGAGAGCGCGCTTCAACTGGCTGCTTCTTCTCTTCGTCACGGAGACCCTGACCGGGACCGTGCTCCGCCACTTCGAGTCGGAGCTGGCGAAGGTCGTCGCGCTCGCGTTCTTCATTCCACTCCTGATCGGGACCGGCGGAAACTCCGGATCTCAGACCGTCACTACGATCGTCCGCGGGCTCGCGGTCGGCGACATCCGCCTTCGCGATTTCTGGCGCGTCGTCGCGCGCGAGGCGGCGAGCGGGTTCGCGCTCGGCGTTCTGCTCGGGATCGCGGGCTTCGGACGCGCCCTGCTCTGGAACTCGAGCAACATGCCGCTCGCGATCACCGTCGGCGTCAGCATCCTCGTGATCATCACGTGGGCGAACACGGTCGGCGCCACGATCCCCATGCTGGCGACCCTCTGCAAGATCGACCCGACGATCATGTCCGCGCCCCTGATCGCCACACTGGTGGATGCGACGGGGTTGTTCATCTATTTCATCATCGCGAGGTCGATACTGGGCTTGTAGGCGCTGGGCGACGGGCGGCGCCTGGACCACCCGTGATTCCGGCATCGCCCAACGCCTCCGCCCAACCCCCCGCGCCCTCCGTTTGATATCCTCCCCCGTTCGACGATTCGTCGAGGAGGAACCCATGAGCACCCCTGCGAAGACCCGCGACTGGACGAGTGCCGAGCTGGACCATACCGTCGTGAATTACCGCGCCGAAGGCGGGATCGCCGTCATCGAGATGGACGATCCGCCGGCGAACACCTACACATACGCGATGAACCGCCAGCTCGACGAGGCGATCCTGCGGGCGCGCTTCGACGACGAGGTCCACGTCATCCTGCTGCGAGGCAAGGGCGACCGTTTCTTCTCCGCCGGCGCGAACATCGGGATGCTGAATGCCGTCAGCCCGGGCTTCAAGTACTTCTTCTGTCTCCACGCCAACGAGATGCTTCTCCGGCTCGAGCACACGCCGAAGCTCGTGATCGCGGCGCTGAACGGCCACACGGTCGGGGGCGGGCTCGAGATCGCGATGGCCGCGGACCTGCGGATCGCCCGCAAGGACGCCGGCAAAATCGGCCTTCCGGAAGTCACGCTCGGCGTCCTCCCGGGAACGGGCGGCACGGCGCGGCTCTCCAAGATGGTCGGAAAGTCGAAAGCCATCGAGCTCATGATCACGGGAAACACGTTCTCCTTCGAGGAGGCGCTCGACCTCGGCATCGTCAACCAGGTCATCGAGGCGAGCCCGGAAGACTGGTGGGAGCAAGTCATGGACTACGCCCGCCAGTTCGTGCCGCCGAACAAGGCGTCCAAGGCCGTCGGCCGGATCAAGCGGGCGGTTCAGAGCGGTTGGGATCTTCCTCTCGAGTCCGCGCTCGCGCTCGAACGCGAGAACCAGCAGCTGCTCTTCCAGAGCGACGACGCCAAGGAAGGCATAGCGGCGAACCAGGAGAAGCGGGTCCCGAAGTTCAAAGCAAAG
The DNA here is from genome assembly GCA_038229875.1 of Thermoanaerobaculia bacterium. Classification (GTDB taxonomy): domain Bacteria; phylum Acidobacteriota; class Thermoanaerobaculia; order UBA5066; family Gp7-AA6; genus JALYUA01. Next base: position 3,102 of record JBBROA010000028.1, read on the forward strand.
TAAATCCGGATCTCAGTCGTCGCTGCTCTGGGTGAGAGCTGACAGCTGACAGCTGAGAGCCAGGCGGGAGCACCCATGTCCGTCGCGACCGAATCGAATCTGAAGACCGGCCTGTTCATTGACGGGGAGTTCCGGCCTTCCGCGTCGGGGAAGACCTTCGAAACGACCAATCCGGCCACGGGCGAAACGCTCGCGCAGATCTCGGAGGCCGGTCTCGAGGACCTCGACCGCGCGGTCGCGTCCGCCCGCAAGGCGTTCGAGGGCGGCCCCTGGGCCGCGATGAAGCCGAGACAGCGCGGACGAATCCTTCTGCGCGCCGCGGACCTCCTCGCATCCCGCGCCGACGCGTTCGGCAGGGTTGAGACCCTCGACAACGGAAAGCCGATCTTCGAATCCGCGAAGATCGACGTCCCCGCCGCCGCCGAATGCCTCTCGTACTTCGGAGAGTCCGCCGACAAGCTCTACGGCGACACGTTCCCCTCACGGAATGACGCCCTCCTGATGACGCTGCGGGAGCCGATCGGCGTCGTCGGCGCGATCACACCGTGGAACTTTCCGCTACTGCAGGCGATGTGGAAGATCGCGCCGGCGCTCGCGCTCGGAAACACAGTCGTCCTGAAACCGGCATCGGTGACGCCGCTGACGGCGCTCCTCTTTGCGGAGCTCCTCACGGAGGCGGGCCTGCCCCCGGGGGCGTTCAACGTCGTTCCGGGCCCGGGCGCGACGGTGGGCGCGGCGATGGCCGAGCACCCGGGAATCGACAAGATCTCGTTCACCGGCGAGACCGAAACGGGGAAGTCCATCCTCCGCGCCGCGGCCGGCACGCTGAAGCGCGTGTCGATGGAGCTCGGCGGGAAGTCTCCGAACGTGGTCTTTGCGGACGCGGATCTCGACGCGGCCGCCCGGGGCGCCATCAACGCGATCTTCTACGGCAAGGGCGAGCTCTGCTCCGCGGGCTCGCGGCTCTTAGTCGAAGAGTCTGTGCACGATGCGCTGATGGAGAAGGTGGCCGAACGCGCCCGGAAGATGACTCCGACCGATCCGCTCGACCCGAAGACCCGCCTCGGTTCGCTCGTCTCCGAAAAGCAGCGCGACAGTGTCGCCCGCTACGTGGAGAAGGGGACGGCCGAGGGAGCGAAGCTCGTCGCGGGCGGCAACCGAGCCTCCGTCGGGGGAAAGGGCGCCTTCTTCGAGGCGACCGTGTTCGATAACGTCACGCCCGACATGACGATCGCCCGCGAGGAGATCTTCGGCCCGGTCCTGGCGACTCTGACGTTCAAGGACGAGGCGGACGCGGTCGCAGTCGGCAACAGCACGATTTACGGGCTCGCCGCAGCCGTCTGGTCGCGCGACATCAAGAAGGCGATCCGCACCGCGAAGTCGCTCAAGGCCGGTACGGTCTGGATCAATACATACAACTTCTACGACCCGGGTCTTCCCTTCGGAGGCTACAAACAGTCAGGCTTCGGACGCGAGCGCGGTCACTACGCGCTGGAGGCGTATACCGAGGTGAAGAGCGTCTGGGTGGATCTGACGTAGCAGGGTTGAGCGTTCAGCGTTCAAGATACCCGTCCGATCCCTCCTTACCTCCATCTGCCCTTCCCCACCCTTTGCGGCATATCCTCCAGAAATGAAAAAAGCGTTCGTGGTGTTCGCCGCTCTGCTGGTCGCCGCCCAGGCGATGGCCGCGGCGAAGAAGCCGGGGATCGAGGGTCTCCTGGATCGCCTGCAGGACGTCCAGGAGTTCGGCCAGGTCGCGATCTCTCCCGACGGCGCCCGGGTCGCCTGGGTGAAGAAGATCAAGGACCGGCGCGGCGCGTGGAAGCTCGGCGCGGTCGAGATCGCGGAAGTCGGCGCGGCCGGCGGAACGCCCCGGCGGGTGACCGGCGCGGCGGACGGCCGCGCGCACGACGAGCACCATCCTGTCTGGTCTCCGGACGGCCGGCGGATCGCTTTTCTCTCCGACGCGGCGAAGGGCGGCCAGGCGCAGGTGTGGGTTGCTCCCGCTGCGGGCGGCCCCGCGCGCCAGCTCACGAAGCTGCAGGGGCAGCTGGATGATCCGCGGTGGTCGCCGGACGGCCGATCGATCGCCTTCCTCTTCGTCGCCGGTTCCTCCCAGGAGCAGGGCGCGCTGACCGCGTACAAACCGGACTCGGGAGTCGTCGCCGAGGCGGTCGACGAGCGGAGGATCGCGATCGCCGACCTCGCCACCGGGAAGGTCCGCGAGGTGTCGCCCGAAAACCTCTACGTCTACGACTACGACTGGTCGCCGGACGGCCGTTCGTTCGCGGCGGAAGCCGTGGAGGGCTCCGGCACCAACAACTACTGGACCGCGCAGCTCTACGTCGTTCCCTCAGACGGCGCCGCGCCGCGCTCGCTCTGGAAGCCGCCGCTTCAGATCGCGTGCCCGCGCTGGTCACCCGACGGATCGCGGATCGCGGTGATCCACGGGCTCATGAGCGACGAGGGATCGACCGGCGGCGACGTCTGGACCGTGCCCGCGGAGGGCGGCGCCCCGCAGAACCGGACCCCCGGGATGAAGGCGTCCGCGTCTTCCCTGTTCTGGCGCTCGCCGGACGAGATCCTGTTCACCGAGTCCGTCGAGGGAGACGAAGGCGTGGCGACGGTGGATGCCGCGGGGAAAGTCTCGACGGTGTGGCGCGGGCCGGCCGTCATCAAGAGCTTCAAGGTGGCCTCGCGGGGCTCGGCGTCCGCGGCGGTCCGGTCGTCGTTCCGCCAGCCGCCGGAGGTCGTCGCGGGCCCGGTCGGCCGCTGGGATCCGCTGACGCGGGCTAATGCCGGAGTCTCCGCGGTGTGGGGAGACGCGCGAAGCCTGACCTGGGAGAGCGACGGCGCGCGCGTTCAGGGATGGCTGCTTTATCCGGTCGACTTCGACGCCTCGAAGAAATATCCGATGGTCGTGGTGGTCCACGGCGGACCGTCGAGCGCTTCGATGGCCGGGTGGCCCTCGCGGTGGACCGCGATCCTGCCGAGCCAGGGCTATTTCGTTCTCCTTCCGAACCCCCGCGGCAGCTACGGGCAGGGAGAGGCGTTCACCGCCGGAAACGTGAAGGACTTCGGATACGGCGATCTGCGCGACATCCAGCGAGGCGTCGACACCGCGCTCGCCGCCGCGCCGATTGACCCGAAGCGCCTCGGAATCTGCGGCTGGAGCTACGGCGGCTACATGGCGATGTGGGCTGTCACCCAGACGGACCGGTACGCGGCCGCGGTCGCGGGCGCCGGGATCGTGAGCTGGCAGAGCTACTACGGGCAGAACCGCATCGACCAGTGGCTGATCCCCTTCTTCGGCGCCAGCGTCTACGACGACCCCGAGGTGTATGCGAGGTCGTCGCCGATCACCTTCATTAAAAAGGTGAAGACGCCGACGCTCGTTCTGCACGGCGACCGGGACTCGGAGGTCCCCACCCCGCAGGGGTACGAGTTCTGGCACGCGCTGAAGACGCTCGGGGTCCCCACCTCGCTCGTGATCTACGAGAACGAGGGCCACGCGATCCGCGACCCGAAACACCAGCTCGATCGGGACACGCGTCTGGTTGCGTGGTTCGACAAGTACCTGAAGCCGGAAGGACGGTAGGCGCCGGGCGCCGCCGCGGGCGAGGAGCGCTGGACAAAAGAGATGAGCTCGCCCTTCGCCCTTCGCCCGCTTAACGCCTGACCCCTAACCCCTGACCCCTAACGACCGGAGTTCCCATGTTCGATTCGAGCACTCTTGCCGGACGTTCGATCCTCGTCACCGGGGGAGGGAGCGGGCTCGGCCTCGCGATGGCGTCGGCCTTTGCCTCGTGCGGCGCGAATGTCACGATCGCCGGACGCCGCGCGGACCGGCTCGCGGGAGCGGTGGAGGAAATTCGCTCGGCATCGCGCGAAGGCGCGGAAGTCGAGACCTTCGCGGCGGACGTGCGCGAGCCCGACCAGGTGAAAGCGCTCGTCGCGCGCGCCGTGGAGCGCTTCGGAAAAGTGGACGGGCTCGTCAACAACGCCGCGGGCAACTTTCTCGTCCCGGCGGAGGACCTCACGCCGAACGGGTTCGACGCCGTGGTGCGGACCGTGCTCTACGGCTCCGTGCATTGCTCTCTCGAAGTCGGCCGTCACCTCCTCGATCGGAAGGCTCCCGGCGCGATCCTCTCGATCGTGACGACCTACGCGTGGACGGGGACGGCATTCGCCCTGCCCTCGGCGTGCGCGAAGGCCGGCGTTCTCGCGATGACGCGTTCGCTAGCGGTCGAATGGGGCCACGCCGGGATCCGCGTGAATGCGATCGCACCCGGCCCGATCCCCACGGAAGGCGCGTTTTCCCGACTCATGGCGAGCCCCGAGGCGGAAAAGAACGCGCTGTCGCGGATCCCGCTCGGCCGCTTCGGCCGCAAGGAAGAGATCGCCAACCTGGCCGTTTTCCTGATGTCGGACCTCTGTCCTTACCAGACCGGCGATTGCGTCACGATGGACGGCGGCGAATGGATCGCGGGCGCGGGCGAATTCTCCGACTACCGCAAGGTCCCGCGCGAGGCGTTCAAAGCCGCTCTGGCCGCGATGCGCCTTAAAAAATAGTCCCCGTCATGGGGCCCGGGCGCATTCCGGCGTTACGTTTCGATAGAGTCAACCAAATTTCTCGCCTCGGAAAATAACGAGCCTCAGTCGCGGACGGTATGGCCGGCCGGGACGGGCTCATCTGCGGCGACGTGGGTGACGTTCACCCCAGGAGGCATCATGAAACGCTGGATATCTCTCACCCCCGTCATCTTCGCTCTCGTTTTCTTCAGCGCGTCGTCCGCTCAGCCGCAGGCGGCCAGAACGGACACGAAGTCGATGGCGCGCGCCCGCGTCTCCCTCTATCGCGTCGCGCCGGGCAAGCACCTCGAGTTTCTGAAGTGGCTCGCCGACGCGGACGCCATGGACAAGGAAGCCGGCGTGCCGTCCTCCCAGGTCTACGCCCACACCGACGGCGACGCCTGGGATTACATGGGAATCGCTCCCGACCTGACCCCGGAGCAGCAGAAAAAGGTCGACGAGGTCGCGAAGAAGCACGGCCGCAAAATCGGCTTTGCATCGGGTCTCGAATTCCGCGCCCTGGTCTCCTGGCATACCGACACCTTCGTCAACGGCCCGGTGACAGCGGCGGAACTGATCGCGGCCGCGGGCAAGTAGACACAGACTCGGCCTCGCGCGCGCGGTCGTCGCGCGCGCGAGATGTTTTCCCCGGAGATGCGGAAGCAGCTATCGCATCTCTCCCAGGTTCGATGTCAGGCCTTCAGTCCTGCCCCCCACCCCGGCCCTCTCCCCCGACTCGCGAGGAGAGGAAGCGGAGCTGCGCTCGTATCGAGATGTTGGCTCATGCATTAGAGATGTGCCTTCCCCTTATTGCTGCGCTTTTGTCGAGATCATGACTAAGCTCGCCCCGAGAGGAGTCTCCCGACCAGAGGGAGGGAGGAGCCTCTCGGGGCGGGAGCCGTAGCGAACGGAGGGACGAGGCGAGCGGTCGAGCCGACAGGCGAGCCGTTCGCCGGTGCCGTTCGCCCAGAGGCGAACGGCACGTCCCGGAGTGAGCGGAGGCGACGTTAGTCCGCGTCCCCCACCCGAGGCGTCACCACCGTGCTCGCGATCTCCGGAACTTCCGCCGGCCGGAAGGTGTCGGCGAGAAAGTCGGCGAGCTCGCGTTTGTGCACGTTCGCGTTTCCGGTCGCGGGCGAGGCGGACGCGGCGCGGCCGCCGTACCGCAGACGAGCGCCGGTCGCGAGAAGCTCCGGCAGGCGGATCGCGACGAACGCCCACGGACCCATGTTGCGCGACTCTTCCTGCACCCAGACGACGTCCTTCCCTTCCGGGTACGACGCGAGGGCCCGCTTCAGTTCTTCTGCGGGGAACGGATAGAGCTGTTCGAGCCGGAGGATGGCGGTCCCGGCATCCTTCCTCTCGTCGCGCGCCGCTTTCAGGTCGTAGAACACCTTGCCCGAGCAGAGGACGACGCGGCGCACGGCGCGCCGGTCCCCGACGTCGAGATCGTCGAGCAGCGGGCGGAACGCCCCCGTCGTGAGCTCCTCGAGCGGGGAAAACGACGTCGGCTGCCGGAGCAGGCTCTTTGGCGTGAAGAGGAAGAGCGGCTTGGGACCCGGCTGCCGGACCTGCCGGCGGAGCAGATGGAAGTACTGCGCCGGGGTCGTCAGGTTGCAGACCTGGATGTTCTCGTCGGCGGAGAGCTGGAGGTAACGTTCGATGCGCGCGCTCGAGTGCTCCGGTCCCTGCCCCTCGTATCCGTGCGGCAGCAGGAGCGCCAGCCGCGAATGCTCCCGCCACTTGTCCTCGGCCGACACGATGAACTGGTCGATGATCACCTGAGCGCCGTTGGCGAAGTCGCCGTACTGCGCTTCCCAGAGGACGAGCGCGTCCGGGCGCTCCACGCTGTACCCGTACTCGAAGCCGAGAACGCCCATCTCCGACAGCGGGCTGTTGAAGATGTGGAACGGGCCCTGCCCTCCCTGCTCGCTTCCGAGGTGGCACAGGGGGATCCAGTCGGTGTCGGTCTGCGTGTCGTGGAAGACGACGTGCCTCTGCGAGAACGTCCCGCGCGCGGTGTCCTGGCCCGACATGCGGATCAGAGTGCCTTCGAGCAGGATCGATCCGAAGGCCAGGCCCTCCGCCGTAGCCCAGTCGAGCGGGAGCGAGCCGTCCGCCATCTTCGCGCGCCGCGCGAGCTGCTGCACCATCTTCGGGTTCAGGTTGAAACCGGGCGGCACGGTCGTCAGCGCGCGCCCGATGCGGCCCAGGATCTCGCGGGAGACCCCCGTCGGCACCTCTTCGACGCGGCCGCTCTCGCCCGGGTGCGGCGGGGGGGTCGGAAGGCCCGAGCGCTTCCCCGCCTCGTTCGCCGCCGTGAGCGCCGCCTCGTAGGCCTCCACCTGAGACGCCTCCATCCCGGCGACCTCGGCTTCGGTCAGGACACCGTCCCGCACGAGCCGCCGCGCGTAGAGCGTGCGGACCCCCGGATGTTCCTGGATGCGCCGGTACATGAGCGGCTGCGTGTACGTCGGCTCGTCGCCCTCGTTGTGGCCGTGCAGGCGGAACCCGATGAGGTCCACGACGACGTCCTTGTGGAACTCCTGGCGATAGTCGAGCGCGATCTGGAGGACGCGATACGCCGCCTCGGGATCGTCGCCGTTGACGTGAAAGATCGGGACCTGGTTGATCTTCGCGACGTCGGTCGAGTAGAGGGACGAGCGTCCGGACGCCGGGTTCGTCGTGAAGCCGATCTGGTTGTTGACGACGAGGTGCACGGTCCCGCCGGTGCGGTACCCGCGCAGCTGCGAGAGGTTGAAGACTTCGGCCACGATACCCTGGCCCGCAAACGCCGCGTCGCCGTGGAGCAGTACCGGCAGGATCTTCAGCCACGCCTCTTCGCGGGGCAGCCCTGTGCGGTCCTGCTTCGCCCGAACGAGCCCCTCGACGATCGGATCGACGGCCTCCAGATGCGAGGGATTCGACGGCACGGAGATCGCGATCTCGCGGCCGCTCGCCGTCGTGCGGCGCGCGCGGGCCCCCGGGTGGTATTTGACGTCTCCTTCGTCTGCCGGGAAATCCGGGTGCACCGTGCCCTGGAAGCCGGAGAAGATCCGCTCCGCCGCATTTCCGACGACATTGGCGAGGATGTTCAGCCGGCCGCGGTGCGTCAGGCCCATCGAGACTTCCTCGACGCCGCGCGCCGCGGCGCCTTCGAGGAGCTGATCGAGGAATGCGATGGCGGTCTCGGTGCCCTCGATCGAATACCGGCGCTGGCCCAGGAACCGGGTTCCGAGAAACCGCTCGAAGGTCTCCGCGGCGATCAGCTTCGAAAGCAGCCGCTTGCGGATCTCGGGCGCGAGCGGCTCGGGGGGAGCCCCCACATTCCGCCGCACCCACTCCTTCTCGACGGGATTCGAGATGTAGCGGTATTCGATCCCGACCTTCCCGCAGTAGACGCGCCGCATCAGCCCGACGATCTCGCGCAGCGGCATGTGCTCGCGCTGCGCGAGCCCGCCGGTCCAGAAGAGGCGGTCGAGGTCCCAGATCGTGAGGCCGTACGTCTCGAGATCGAGCTCGGGGTGGTGCTGCACGGGCATCAGGCGGAGCGGGTCGATGTCCGCGATCAAATGTCCGCGGACCCGGTACGCGTTGATGAGCTCCAGCACGCGCGCCTGCTTTTCGATCTCGGCGCTGCGGGAGTCCGAAAAGAGGCCCGGGTTGTTGTCCCGCGCCCAGTGGAGCGGCTCGTAGGGGATCGCGAGGTCCGAGAAGACCCCTTCGTAGAACTCGTGCTGTCCGAGGAGAAGCTCCTCGATCCGGGCCAGGAAGAGGCCCGATTCGGCGCCCTGGATGATGCGGTGGTCGTACGTCGACGTGAACGTGACGACCTTGCTGATCGCGAGGCGAGCCAGCGCTTCCGGGCTCATCGCGGAAAACTCCGCCGGGTACTCGATCGCGCCGGTCGCGACGATCAGGCCCTGCCCCGGCATCAGCCTCGGGACGGACGCCGTCGTCCCGAGCGTGCCCGGGTTTGTCAGAGAGACCGTCGTGCCTTCAAAATCAAAGATCTGGAGCTTCCCGCGGCGGGCGCGGGAGATCAGGTCGTCGGCCGCAGAGGCGAACTGCGCGAAGGTCATCTCTTCCGCGCCCTTGACGCTCGGGACGAGCAGCGTGCGCGTTCCGTCGGACTTCTCGACGTCGACGGCGAGTCCGAAGCCGACGCGGTCGCGCCGGACGCGCATCGCGGTTCCGCTCGAACCGTCGAACGCGTCGTTTAACCGCGGAAAGGCCTTGAGCGCGCGCAGCACCGTCCAGGCGACGAGGTGGGTGAACGACACCTTGCTCTGGCCGTTCGCGGCGCGATGCTCGTTGATCAGCCGGCGGTTCTCGTCGAGCAGCTTGATCGGAACCTGCCGCTGCGAGGTGGCGGTCGGTACGCCGAGGCTTGCTTCCATGTTCTCGGCGATGCGAAGCGCGGCGCCCCGGATCGGCACGCGCTCGCCGTCCTCGACTTTTCCCGCGGCGGGAGCCGGAGACGGGCCGGCGGCGGCCGGAGCGGCGGCGGGGGCCGGCGGCGCAACAGCCGCGGCGGAAGCGGCTGAAGGCGAATCGTGCGGCTCCTCCTGGGGTTCGCCCACGCGCTCGCGGAAAAAGGCGCGCCAGTCTTCGTCGACCGCTTCCGGATTGGCGCGGTACCGGGCGAACAGCTCCGCGACGTACGAGGCGTTTTCGCCGAACTCGGAAACGAGCTCTTCGGAGAGGTCGATGTCGGGGGTGCGGGTGGCCATAAGGAACCGGATTCTAGTCTCGAAAGCGGCGAAAAGCGCGGCCCGACGGGCCGTCGGCAGATGGGAACGCCGCCGGCGGCCTTCCGTTCTCGCCGCGCTCGAGGCGGACAGCGGCTCCGGGCGGCCGACCGGCTTTTCCTGGCTCGTGGGCCCGTCCGCGAAGCCCGTCTTGCGCGAGCTCGCGGCAATCCTGAGGCCTCTCGGGGCCGGCGAGATCCGGCCGGGAGGCTCGGGCGGCGCGGACGTCCCCCCTTCGCGCCGACGGCGTCCCGCAGTTTCGGTGCGGCAGGACATGTCGCGCGACTTCGACTGGCATCACAGCGCCAGCGACACTTTCGGCAAGATCGAGCCGAGGGAGATGGACCGAAACGCCGCCGCCGTCGCGGCATTCGCCTGGACGGCCGCGAGCATCGCCGCGCCGTTCGATCGGATTCCGGAGGACAAGCGGACACAGCCTCCGCGCCCGCGAAGGAAGGTCTTTCGCGCTTTCGGCACCCTCTCACTCAGGCTCGCGGCGGGAATCGAGTCACATTCCGACTCATCTCGCCGTCTCCAGCGTGACGCAATGACGCTGACCCCGCGGCAAGCGCCGAGGACCGCCGAATAAGGTCCCCCGCGCCCTCGCCCGCGACTTATTCTTCGAGCAACATCGAGGTGCCCATGCGTTCCACGCGCGCCGATTTCAGACGTCGACTGATCGCGGCTTCCTTCCTCGCCGGCTCGCTTGCCATCCCGCTGGCCGCCGCCGAGAAGGTCGCGCCGCGCCCCGTGACCGAGTCCGCCACCGTCACCGCGATCGAGATCCCGGTCAACGTCACCGGAGCGGACGGGAAGCCTTTCGCTGGATTGACGGCCGCGAGCTTTGAGCTCTACGACGAGGGGAAGAAGCAGGAAATCGCGGCGGTCGACCTCGTGGATCTCCGCACGCCGGGCGCCGCGATTCCGGCGCCCGCGCGACGGCACTGGCTGCTGGTCTTCGATTTGAGCTACTCGAGCCCCCGCGGACTCGCGCGCGCCCGCGAAGGCGCCCGCGACTTCGTTCAGCACGCGACCGCCGAAACGGACCTCGTCGGGATCGCCACGGTATCGGCGGAATCCGGGGTCAGCCTCCTCCTGAACTTTACGCGCGACCGCGCGCAGCTCGCCGCGGCTGTCAACGCCGTGGGTTCCAGCGCCGCCGGGGCGAGCCGGACCGATCCGCTCGCTTTCGCGTTCATTCCGCCGGGGGCCGAGGAGCGCGTGATTCGTCCTCTCAGCGGCGCCGAGGCCGCTTCAAGAGAAACCGCCCAGGACATTCAGCGCGTCTCGCAGCGCGGGTCGGACGACCGGGAACGCGCCAAAGTCGGTTCGCTCGTCGGATCGCTCGGAACTGTGGCGCGCTCGCTCGACTCGGTGCGCGGGCGCAAGCACGTCCTTTTCTTCTCGGAAGGCTTCGAGAGTCGCCTTCTGGGCGGCAGTGAGCGGCCGCGGCCCGCCGCGGGCGCCGACATGTCCTCGGGACCGAGCGACGATTCCGCGAACGAACAGGTGCTCAGCGGCCAGACCTGGAAAGTGGACAACGACTCGCGCTTCGGCAGCAGCACGACGCGGGGGCACCTGACCGATGCTCTCGCGGTCTTCCGCCGCTCGGACACCGTGCTGCACGCAATCGACGTCAGCGGACTGAAAAGCGAAGCGGTGGATGTCTCGAACCGCAAGGCCGGAAGCGGCCGCGACGCGCTGTTCACCCTCGCCCATGAGACCGAAGGCGAGCTGGTCGCTGACGCGAACCGGCTCTCCGCGGACCTCGCGAAGGTCTCGGACCGCAGCTCGCTCGTCTACGTCCTCGTTTACCAGCCGAAGGGGCTTACAAAGCCCGGAGCGTTCCACACCCTGCGTGTCAAGGTGAACGCGCCCGGGGCCCGCGTGTCGACGCGATCCGGGTACTACGAGCCGCGTCCGTATACGGCGCTGTCGCCACTCGAACGGCTTCTCGCAACCGGAGATCTGGTGACGTCCGGCGGACGCAACTCCCTCTCGGTCTCGCTCCTCGCAGCGGCGTTCCCCGGTGACGGCGGGCTCGCCTCGGTGCCGCTGGTCCTCGAAATCCCGGGTTCCGCGATCCTGGCTGGAGAAAAGGGCGCCCAGGAATCCGTGCAGCTCTATGCGTACGCTACCAACGGCGCCGGGACCCTCGTCGACTACAGGACGCAGGAAGTCTCGCTCGATCTCGCGAAGGCGCGGGCGAGCCTCGAGGGCGGTGGAATCAAGTACTACGGGACCCTGTCGCTTCCTCCCGGCGAATACACGCTGCGAGCGGTCGTGCGCACGGTCGCGAGCGGCCTCTCGGGAAGCGCGTCGGCTACGCTCCACGTTCCGGCGATGCCCGGCGGCCCCGCGATGGTCCTTCCGCCGCTCTTCCAGGACTCCGCCGCGCGCTGGGTGATGGTCAAAGCCCCCGCGCGCGAAGGCCGGGAGCCAGGCGAATACCCGTTCACCGTCGGCGGCGACGCGTTCGTGCCGTGGGCCGCGCCGAGCGTCGAGAAGGGCTCGGAGACGCGGGTGACGGTCGTCACGTGCAACTTCCCGCAGGGACCCGCGGGCGGAAAGCCGCCGGCCCTGGAGCTCCATCCGGAGCTTTCGGGCAACGGGCGCGCGTGGCCCGCGTCGCTCAGACTTCTGGGTCAGACTCCCGTCGAAAAGGGAGGCACGCGAAAGATCCTGCTCACGTTCAAACCCGAGAATCTCCCTCCCGGCACCTACCGGCTGAAGGTCGGCGTCTCCGAGCCGGGATCAGGCGCCGCCGCTGAAGGTGTCACCGAGTTCGAAGTGCGGGCGGCGAAGGTGGAGGCCGCACCGCGGTAAGGGGCGGTCGGAAGTCTCGTCAGGCCTGCGCCGCAGGACGATTTCGCCGACATCGACGGCCGCCCTGCTGATCGATCGCGATCGGGCGGCTACTCCGAATCGTCGGGCACGGGACCCGAGGCGGATGCGGCGCTCTCTCTCACCGCGACGGTCTCCTTCACGGCCTGCACCTCGGGGTGCTGGAACCCGAGGAGCTCCGCGATCCGCCTGGCGAGATGGCTCTCCACTTCCGCGAGGGTCCCGTCGGAATACACGACGCCCCAGATCGCCTCGACGAGCTTCAGCCGCTGTTCCTTGGAAAGGTGCTCGGCCAGGAGGCGCGTGAAATGGTAGAGATCGACGCTCCCCCGCCGCTCCTCTTCCGCGAGGCGCAGCACTTCCTGAAGGTCGTGGTCCGCGACACCCATTTCCTCCCGAACGTGCCGCGCGATCCGGTCGCGCTCCTCAGGGCGGAATACGTCGTCGGCGTGCGCGATCTCGAGCAGCAGCGCGCACGCGGCGACCACCACCGGGTCGGGACGGGGCGCCTCGTCTTGATGAGCCTGCCGCCGCGCCAGAAATGTCCTGATTGCCTCGATGCCCATCCGAAGAGCCTATGCCGGGACACGGCGGAAACGAAACGGCCCGACCACGCCGGCGCCGGCAAGGGCGCCCTGCGTAAAGATGACACCTCGCGTCGGAGTCCCGAGCCGCTCGATCCACCGGGTTCCCACCGGAATCATGGCCGCGAGGTAGCATCCCCTGCCCATGAGCACTTCCGATCGGGAGGCGCGGATTCTCTGCCCGGCCTGTTCGGCGGCGATCGCAGCGGACAGCCGCTTCTGTCCGTCGTGCGGCGAGCCGCTCTCGTCCCTTTCCCAGATGGCCACAGGCCTCGCAAGCCCTTCCGGCGCGGGCTCCGGCTCGCGCTCGCGGCCGCCCTCCGGTTACTCGCACTCGCCGTCGGCTCCCATCGGCCGGCTGGCGGCGTTCTCGGGCGACGCGGCCGGATTTGCCCCGGGCGCGATCGTCGCCGATCGCTACCGTGTTATCGGTCTCCTCGGCCGCGGCGGGATGGGAGAGGTCTATCGGGCGGACGATTTGAAGCTCGGTCAACCCGTGGCGCTGAAGTTTCTTCCCCGGGGCCTCTCCGACGACCCTGTTCGCCTCGAGCGCTTTTACGCGGAGGTGCGGATCGCGCGTCAGGTGTCGCATCCGAACGTCTGCCGTGTCTACGATGTCGGGGAGATCGGCGGGCAGCAGTACCTCTCCATGGAATACGTGGACGGCGAGGATCTCGCCTCCCTCTTGAAGCGCATCGGCCGCCTCCCCCACGACAAGGCTCTCGAGATTTCGCGTCAACTCTGCGCAGGAGTCGCGGCGGCTCACGACAAGGGGGTCCTCCATCGAGATCTGAAGCCGGCGAACGTCATGATCGACGGGCGGGGACGCGCGCGAGTCACCGATTTCGGTCTCGCGGTCGCCGCGCACGAGAACACCGAGGGCGAGCTGTCCGGCACTCCCGCGTACATGGCTCCGGAGCAGCTCTCCGGCCGGGGCGCGTCGGTGCAGAGCGACGTCTATTCACTCGGCCTCGTTTTGTACGAGCTCTTCACCGGACGGCGGGCGTTCTCCGCTTCGACGCTCGCGGAGCTGCGCGAAGCCAGGAGTTTGCCGCCCATTGCGCTGACCGAGGTCACGCGCGATGTCGATCCCGCCGTCGATCGCGTGATCCTGAGATGCCTCGAGCCCGACCCCCGCAACCGACCGTCGTCCGCCCTGCAGATTTCGGCGGCTCTCCCGGGAGGAGATCCTCTGGCGGCTGCCCTTGCCGCGGGCGAAACGCCTTCCCCGGAAATGGTCGCGGCCTCGGGCGAATCGCGGGCCCTGCGTCCGGCGGTCGCCTGGACACTCCTCGCGGGCAGCCTCCTCGCGTTGATCGTCGGGATTCCTCTCGAGGAGAAGATCCGGATCGACGGCCTCGTGCTCCTCGAAAAGCCTCCGGAAGTCCTGGCCGACCGGTCACGCGAAATTCTGAAGAGCATCGGCGCCGATGCGGCTCCCGCGGATTCGGCGCACGGGTTCATCCAGGACGTCGGTTTCGAGCGATTTCTCGCGAAGACCGATCCGTCGTCCCGACGCTGGGACCGGATCGTGACGGGCCCGGTCACGTTCTGGTACCGGCAGAGTCCCCGGCCGCTCGGAGTCTGGCATTTCCTGGGAGGCGCTTTTTACGGCGGCGTCGTGACTTCTTCTGATCCTCCGAGTGACGTTCCCGGCATGGCTTCCATCCGCTTGAACCCGCGCGGCGAGCTGACGCATCTTCGGGTCGTCCCACCGCAGGCCGACGAGACGCAAACCGGCGCGGCGGGAGCCCGGCCGCGGCCTGTCAACTGGACTCCGCTGTTTTCCGCCGCCGGGCTCGACCAGTCGAAGTGGAGCGCGGCCAGTTCCGTCTGGATCCCGCGCGTGTACGCCGACGAGCGAGCCGCATGGACGGGCGCACTCCCGCAGAGACCGGCCGTTCCGGTGCGGATCGAAGCCGGGGCCTGGCGCGGCCGTCCCGTCGAGTTCGAGGTCGTGGGCCCGTGGACGCACGCGGCCCGAACCGCGCCCACGACGTCGAGCCTCGCAAACACGATCGCTCAGGGGATCTTCGTCGTTCTCTTCTTCGGCCTGCTGATTTTCGGCGGATTGCTGGCGCGGAGAAACCTTCGCGTCGGCCGGGGCGATCGGAGAGGAGCGCTTCGCCTGAGCGTCTTCACGTTCGTCTCGCTCTTCGTCGCGTGGCTGATCGGCGCGCACCACCTGGCATCGCTCGCAGAGTTCGCTCTTTTCCTGGGCTTCGCGAGCTGGGCGCTTTTCGTCGCGGGGGGTCTCTGGGCGCTTTACATCGCGCTGGAGCCTTTCGTCCGCCGGCGCAGCCCTCAGGCGATCGTGACGTGGACCCGCCTTCTCGGCGGCGACTTCCGCGATCCCATGGTCGGGAGGGACGTTCTCGTCGGTTGCGCCGCCGCGGCGGTCATGTTCGTTCTGCAGGCGGCCGTCACGAACGTTCCGGGCTGGCTCGGTCATCCCGTTCCCGCGCCGGACCATTTCGATTCCAGGACGCTTGTCGGGTTCGGCGCGAGCGCGGCGCTCATCCTCTCGAACGTTTCGATCAGCGTCTTCCTGGGTTTTGCTTTCGTCTTCATGCTCTTCGCTCTGCGAATGGTCTTGAGGAGCACCCTCGCGGCGGCGGCGGTCTTCGCGCTGATCTTTGGGACCGCGAACCTGCTCCAGAGCGACTCGCGGCTGCTCGCGGCCGCCGGCATCACCATCTTCCTCGGCATCACGCTCCTGGTCCTGCTTCGCTTCGGGCTCTTGTCTTCAGTCGTTCTCTATTTCGCCGTGACGGTTCTCGGCGCGTTTCCGATCACGTTTCGAGGGACCTGGTACGCGAGCGCGGGGTGGATGAGCATTGCGGTCTTCGCGGCTCTGCTTTTTTACGGCTTCCGTACAGCGCTCGGAGGACATTCAGCCTTCGGCGCGATGTCGCCGACGGACTGAGACGCGGAACGAGCCCGAGCGCTCCACGTCCCGGGGCGCCCCATCCCCCCACAGGACAAACGGAGCAGAGGACAAACGGAACCGGAACCGGAACCGCCGCTTCTCGAAAAGGGCAATGTTCGGGCTGTTTCCGAAACTTTCCCCGGTCAGCCTGCGTACCTCATGCTGGAGACCAACCATGAACCGGCGAGAGCTCGAAACCCTGCTTCTGACCCTGGAATCGACCCCCCTGCTGATGAGTCGGGCCGCGCACGGCCTTTCCGGCCCGGACACGCGCCGCCGTCCCGCGGCGGGCGGTTTTTCTCTGACCGAGAACATCTGGCACCTCGCGGACCTGGAGCGGGAAGGCTTCGCGGTGCGGATCCGCAGAACCCTTTCCGAGGACGAGCCGACCCTGTCCAACTTCGACGGCGACCGCTTCGCCCGCGAGCGCGCCTACCAGTCGCGCGATCTCTCTTCGGGGCTGCAGGCTTTTGCGGAGAGCCGGCGGCGCAACGTCGAGATCCTGCGCTCCCTGACTCCCGCGGACTGGAGCCGCCGCGCGTTTCAGGACGAAGTCGGGCTGATCTCTCTCGCCGACCTTCCGCGGAAGATGGCGGAGCACGACCGGGCGCACACGAGCGACGTGGCCGCGCTCCTCGCGGAAATCTCGGATGCCGATTGCCGCCCGACACCTTCGGCGGCGCAGTCTCATCGCGTTTCCGCCGTCGCGTAAGGAGCCGGCGCCCCGAGGCCGGTCGACTTTAGCAGGCTGCTGAGAAAGGGTGCGGGATGGCGTTGCGAGCGCCGCGGGGTCGGATGCAAGGCGCCGCGACGAAGGCGATGCAGTTCGCATCCGTCGCAGGACAACGGCGACCCAGGCTTGTAGAGCGGGAACGTCCAGCAGACGGCCCCGCGCCGCCGCAACCCGAAGGGTGGACAGGCTTTTGCTCGCGTCTGAAGGACCGCGGCCCTGGAGTGCCGACATGTCGAGCCGATGAGAAAGAGATCTCGAAGTCGAATGCAAAAGCCTGGACACGACACCCGCAGGCTTTTTTCAGCAGCCTGCTAGCTGCGTGCGGTCCGGCGGGCCTTCATCCATTCCCGGCCGAAGGCGATGATTCCCGGCAGGACGGACACGAAGATCACGAGGAGGATGACGATCTCGATGTTCTTGCGCACCCAGAGGAACTGCCCGAGGAAATATCCGATCAGGCTCATCGAGACCACCCAGAGAACGCCGCCGATCACGTTGAACGAGACGAACCGGCGGTAGTTCATCGCCGCCATCCCGGCGACCACGGGAGCGAACGTCCGCACGATCGGCATGAACCGCGCGAGGATGATGGTCTTGCCGCCGTGTTTCTCGTAAAAGTCGTGCGCGCGCTTGAGGTGGTCGGGGTTGAAGAGCAGAGACTTCGGCCGGCGGAAGAGGGCCGGGCCGGTGCGGCGCCCGATCCAGTATCCGACCGTGTCCCCGACAATCGCCGCGACGGTGAGAACGCCGATGAGCAGCCAGATGTTCAGCTTGCCCGTCGCCGCAAAAACGCCCGCGGTCACGAGGAGCGAATCCCCGGGAAGAAAGAAGCCGACGAGGAGTCCCGTCTCGGCGAAGACGATGAGCGTCATCGCCGTCAGTCCGCCCACGCGGACGAGAGTCTCGACGTCCGTCAACTGATGGAAGAGCTGCTTGAATGTTTCCACGGGCGCGAATCTTAGCCGGAATCGAAGAGCTCGACCGGGAAAGAATGCGCAGCTAGATCCCGTAGAGGGACAGGGCCCTCTGAAACCAGCACACGTTCGCCGCGACGACGAACGCTCCGAGTAACACGAGACCGCGTCCACGGAGGTTCGAGAGGACAGGTCGCGACGCCAGGAACAGCCAGGGCGCCCAGCTCCACGCGTAATAGCCGCCGAGGCCGCCCCATTGGCCGAAGACGCCCCGGTGCAGCACGGCGAAGACGAGACACGCCGAGACAGCAGACGTCAGCCCGGCGAGATCGGGCAGCGGCGCCCCCCGCCTCCTCCAGGAGCGGGCCACGAGAACCGCCAGAGAGGCCACCAATCCGAACCACACGACCACCAGGATGAGCGGCGCGCGAAAAAAGCTCCACTCCCCCAGCCAGAAAATCGTTTTGACAAACGTGTAGGCGGATCTCGCGATCCCATACACCCACATCGCCGCGGTTTCTCCACCCGGCAATTTCCCGGTGTTCAGCTCGAGCGACCCGCCCCACAGCCATCCGCGTCCGGCCTGCGCGGCAAAGACCAGAAAAGACACGAAGGCACCGAATACCGCCGTTCCGCGCCGGGTGGACAGCCAGAGAAAGACGACGCCGACCGCAACGATCGGGAAGGCCGTCAACTTCATCAAGGGACCGAGCGCGAGCAGGACCACGATCTCCCACGATCGTCCGCGATGGAACGTCCGCTCGAGCACGAGGGCGGCCCAGGCGAAAACAGCCGCGTCGTTGGAGCCGCGGGCCATCGCTTCCGCCGCGCCCGGCAGCAGAGCCAAAAGAAGTCCTGCGACCGCGAAGCGGGATTCGGACCCAACCAGACGCCGCAGGGGAACGGCGACGGCCAGAAGGATGGCTGCGACCGAGAGAAGTCGAAAGAAGAGAAGACGGTCCTCGGGAGACTTCGGCAGCATCCGGAACAGGACGCCGACGACGAGATAGACGAGGGGGGGCTGATGCGCCTCGTAATTGGGATAGCCACCCGCGGGAGAAGCGGCGCCGGTCCTGCTCAGCAGGTTAAAGGCGCCCGAGTGCTCGAACCGCGGGCAGGAGAAAGACCGGCGCAGATCCGGCGAACACGGGTGGGCGGCAATCGAAGCGACGATCACTCCCGAGACTTCCCGGCCCTCGAAAGCGCGGGCCGGCGTTTCGTCTGCGAACACGGCGGCCCGGGCCAGATGAAACGGCTCGTCGGGGCCTTCGAAAGCGGGAACGTAAAACGCATGAAAAATCATTCGCGCGGCGAGGAGGGCGAACAGAGCAAAGGACAATCGTCGGAGGGGCTCCCTGTCCCCGCTCGCGCCCCAAAACTCAGGTCTCATCGTTCATCGAATCGCTCTCCGCCCATCGCAGACCAGCATGGCACGCCCGCGTTCCCCGGGTTTCCGCATCACTTTGCCCGCCGCGATACCATGCGCCCCCGATGGAATACACGGACGAGCACGCCCGGGCGGGAATCGACGCGGAGCTTCCGGCGATCGAGACCTGGCCCAACCAATATCCGGACTACGAGATCTCCGTCGTCATCCCGGAGTACAACGCGATCTGCCCGAAGACCGGACTGCCGGATTTCGGGCACCTGACGATCCGCTACGTTCCCGACCGGCTGTGCCTGGAGCTCAAGTCGCTGAAGCTCTACATCGTGGCGTACCGAAACGTCGGGATCTTCTACGAGAACGCCGTGAACCGGATCCTCGAAGACTGCGTCGCCGCGTGCCAGCCCAGACGGATGGAGATCATCGGGACCTTCTCGTCCCGGGGCGGAATCTCCTCGATCGTCGAAGCGCGCTACCCGCGCGTAAAGTCGGACGACAGCACGTCGCGGAGCTGAGCGGCGAGCGGGCCGGGACGCCCCCCCGCGACCGGACGCCCGTCGATCCGGACGAGCGAATAGGTCCAGAGGGTCGTCGACGCGAAAAACACCTCTTCGGCCGCCAGCATCTCCTCGACCGTAAAAGCGCGCTCCTCGACCGTCCATCCGAGCACGCGCGCGGCGGCGATCGCGGCCCCCCGGGTCACCCCGGGAAGGATGCGCGGTCCGTTCGGGGCGGTCCGCACGACTCCCTCGATGACGCAGAAGAGATTCGCCTTCGTGCCCTCCAGCGCGAAGCCGTCGCGGACCAGGATCGCGTCCATCGCGCCGGCCTCCCGGGCGCGCTGAGCCGCGAGCACGTTCGGAAGCAGCATCACGCTCTTGATGTCGCACCGGCTCCAGCGTTCATCGGAGACCAGGATCGCGTGCCCGCCCTCGGGCGGAGGCGGGGCGTCGGCCAGTCGCGCGAACGCGTACACGGTCGGCGGCGTCTCCGGGGGCGGAAAATAGTGCGAGCGCGGGGACGCGCCGCGTGAGACCTGCGCGTAAACGATCGCGTCGGCGTGTGCCAGCCCGTTCGCGGCGAGGAGCCGCTGCGCGACGTCGGGGTAGAAAGCGGGATCGACCGCGATCCGGAGCGTCGCGAGGCCTTCCCGCATCCTGTCGAGATGCTCGGAGAGATGGAACGGACGGCCGCGCCAGAAGCGAGCGACCTCGTAGATCGCGTCGGCGAACAGGAACCCCCGGTCGTCCGGAGAGATCTTCGCCTGTTCGCGCGGAAGGAGCTCTCCGTTCAGGTACACGATCATGGGTTGGATTGTAGCGAGGCAGCGACGGTCCTTCGCCGCGACCGGCGTCAGCTCCTCCGGCGCGCCTCGAACTTCCGCACCTCGCGCGCGAGATCGGGATCTCCGGCAAGCGAGCGGTACGCGTCCTCAGCCGCTGGAAGTCCATTCGCCAGCGCCGCCCTGCGCGGCTCGCGGAGAAGGCGCGTCGCCGCCTTTACCGCCGCCGGGCCGCGCGAAAGAAGAGCGGCGGCGAAGCGGTCGGTCTCGCGGGAAAGCTCCCCCGCCGGATAGCACTCGGACGCGAAGCCTGCCTCCAGAGCCTCACGTCCGGAGACAGCGTCGCCCGACAGGATCCAGGCCGCCGCGCGCGCCGCTCCAACCCGGCCGGGGAGGAGGACACACGCGCCCGGAGGAAAGCAGGCGAGCCGGATTTCCGGAAATCCGATCCGCGCGTCTTCCGCCGTGAAGATGACGTCACACGCCGCCGCGATTTCGGCTCCCCCGCCGAGGCAAGCGCCTGAGACGCGGGCGATCGTGACGGCGGATGTCTCGAGCAGAGCCGAGAGCGCGCGCCGCATCGCCGCGAGCATCCGCTCGATCGCCTCTTTCTCCGGCGCGTGCTCGCCGACGTCGACTCCCGCCGAAAAAGCGCGCGGCAGCCCCGTCAGCATCAGGATGCGGGCCTCCGGGTTCGCTTCGACCGCCCTCGCGAGGTCCTCGAGGTCCGATCCGGAGAGCACGTTCACGGGCGGCTTCTCGATCCGCAGCCGGACGAGACCGCCCTCCGCGGGCTCCGCGCGGACCGTAACTCCCGCCAGCGGGCCCTCCGTCAGCTCTTCTTCTTCGGCGGGACAGCGGTCGGCTTGCCGGCCGGAGCGGACGGGGTCGGAGTCGCCGCCGCCTTGTCGAGCCGCGCGCGTTCGAGCTTCACGGCCGAGCGCACGTTCGCGATGTGGTCGGGGCCGACGATCACGTTCGTGATCCGGTTCTCCGGCTCGCGGAGCTTCATCTCGTACAGCTCGTCGGGAACGCGCGTCTGGATGAAGAGTTTGGAGAGCTCGTTGATCTTCCGCAGGTACGACAGCGAATCTCCGACGCTCTGGCGGGTTCCAACCTTTCCGTGCCCCGGAACCACCTTCTCGACGTCCAGCGAAGCGAGCCGCGTCAGGATCTGCTCCCAGCCGTGCGGGTCCGCGTCGCCCGACTGGAGGTAGGGCAGCCTGCCATTGACGACGAGGTCACCTGAAAACAGGATCTTCTCTTCCGGAAGCAGGACGATCAGGTCCGCGTTCGTGTGCCCGGCGCCGAGGTAGTACACGGCGGCGCGCCGCGATCCCCCGAAAAAGACCAGACGGTCGGAGATTCCGAGCACTCCCGCGCTCGCGCCCGGCTTTCCCCCGGAGAGCACGTAGGCGATCGCGGCGGCGGAATTCTCGTGGCAGAGGATCTGCGCGCCCGCCGCGGCGAAGACGGCGACACCGCCGGCATGGTCGCCATGCGCGTGCGTCACTACGACGAACTTCACGGGCTTGCCGGCGGTCTCCGCCACCTTTGCGAGTACCGCGCGGGCGGTCGCGGCGTCGTTGCCCGAGTCCACCACGACGACTTCGTCGGAAACCAGAAACCAGCCGATGTTCGCGCCCTGCTCGGCCTCGGCCATCCAGACGCCTTCCGCGACCTTCTGCACGGTGAGCGCCGGCGTTGCCCCGGCGGCGGGCGTCTGCGCGTGAGACGCAAGGGCGACGCCGAACATCGCGGCGGCAACGCATAACGAACGAAATATCATTGGGGAAACTCCTCTTTGCGTTTTCAGACGGCGATGAAGAATGTCATGCGCGTTGGTGAAGGGCGAAGGCGAAGCCTGACTTTCGAGGCCCACCTCAGGCCTCCTGCGCGACCTCGGCGGCTCGTTCCCGAAACGCGATCACTTCGCGGGCGAACTCGGCGAACAGGCGGACGGAGGCGGGATCTCCGGCGGGCGCGAGATTTTCGGGATGCCACTGCACGCCGACCAGCCACGGCTCTCCCGCCGGCCCTTCCGCGGCTTCGATGACGCCGTCGGCGGACCGGCCGGTGACGACGAGTCCCTCAGCAGGCCGCGCGATCGCCTGGTGGTGGCGGCTGTTGACTTCGAGCGACGGCCCGCCCGCAACGGCGGCGAGGAGGCTCCGCGGAGCGATCGTCACCTCGTGCTCGCGCCGCGTCTTCTCCCCTTTCGGGCTCTCGTGGCGGAGCTCCGTCCCTTTCTGGGTCGGAATGTCCTGGATCAACGTGCCGCCGAGCGCGACGTTGACGACCTGGAGCCCGCGGCAGATCGCGAGGACGGGAACACCCTCGCCGCGCGCCCGGTCGAACAGGGCGAAATCCAGAGCGTCCCGCTCCGGATCGACCTCGACGCCCGAGTCCGGACGCGTCCGCTCCCCGTACCGCGAGGGGTCCACGTCGCAGCCGCCGCCGAGGACGACCCCGTCGTAACGCCCGTCAACGGCGGCTCCGGGCTGCAGCACCACGATCTCGCCCGTCTGAAACCCGGCGGCGAGGAGCGAGCGCACGTAGTCATTGCCCTCCCCGGTCCTTGCATCTCTGCCGAGCGTCAGCGCAATGCGCATCGCCGGATTCTACCCGCCCGCATCGAGATTGCGGATCATCGCTCGAAGAGGACGGCCATCCCCATGCCCCCCGAGATGCAGAGCGTGGCCATCCCGGTGCGGGAGCCGGAGCGCTTCATTTCGTGCACGAGCGTCGTCGAGATCCGAGCGCCCGTCGCTCCGATCGGATGCCCCAGGGAGATCGCTCCGCCATGGACGTTCACCTTCGAGAGGTCCAGGGGGAGCTCGCGGGCGCACGCGAGGACCTGCGCCGCGAAGGCCTCGTTCAGCTCGATGCGGTCGATGTCCGCGAGCGTCCGGCCGGTCTTCGCGAGAAGCGAGCGGATCGCCGGAACGGGTCCGACGCCCATGCGCGAGGGCTCGACGCCCGCGGAAGTCCACGCGGTGATACGCCCGAGGGGTTCCACGCCCGCGCGCCCGACCGCCTTCTCCGATCCGAGTACGAGGGCAGCGGCGCCGTCCGTAATCCCGGACGAGTTGCCAGCGTGCACTGTCCCTGTCTCCGGATCGAAGACCGGAGGGAGCTTCGAGAGCGATTCGAGAGTCGTGTCCGGACGGACGTGCTCGTCGCGCGACACGATGACGGGCCCCTTCTTCCCCGGGACCTCAACCGGCACGATTTCGTCGTCGAACTTCCCGCCCTCGACGGCCCTGCTGGCGCGCTGCTGCGATTCGAGCGCGAACGCGTCCTGCTCGGCGCGCGAGATCCCGAACTCGCGGACGAGGTTTTCCGCCGTTTCTCCCATGAGCTGTCCGCAGAGCGGGCACAGAAAGCCGTCGCGATACATCCCGTCCACGATCTCGCCGTCTCCCATCCTGAGGCCGAAGCGGGCGCGCGGAAGGAGGTATGGCGTGGCGGACATGCACTCCGCGCCGCCGGCGAGAACCACCTCGTTCTCGCCCGCGGCGATCGAGAGCGCGGCGAGCGTCAGCGCCTTCAGCGAGGATCCGCACGCCTTGTTGACCGTGTACGCGGGGACGGAATCCGGGACTCCCGCGCGGTGCGAGACCTGCCGCGCCGTATTCGGCCCGCCGCCCGCCTGCCGTGCGTGACCGAACACCGTTTCCGACACGGCGGCCGGCGGAAGCCCGGAGCGGTCGAGGGCCGCCCGCGCCGCCGCGACCCCGAGGTCCGCGGCGGAGAGCGACGCGAACGATCCTCCGAACCTGCCGATCGGGGTGCGGACGGCAGAGAGGATGAAGACAGGGCGCACGCGAGGAAGCTATCAGCTGTCGCTTGTCAGCTGTCAGCTCTCAGCGTCAAACTTCCACCCAGGCTGATCCTGGCCAGCCTGAGCTGATCCTGGTTGGTCCCGGGGCGGGAGCATTTGCGATCCCCTCTGAATCTCGACTCTCCACTTCCAACTTCCCGCTCATATCAGCGGCAGCCGCACCCGGAACGTCGAACCGGAGTCGACCGCGCTCTCCACTTCCACTCCACCCTTGTGCGCTTCGACGATCCAGCGAACGATCGACAATCCGAGTCCCGATCCGCCCGAGTACGCCCGGCGGGCGCGGTCGCTCCGGAAGAACCTCTCGAACACGTAGGGCTGGTCCGCGGCCCGGATGCCGATCCCGCTGTCCTCGACCTCGATCGTTGCCTCGTGGGGCGTCGAGAACAGCCGCACGCGGATCCGGCCCTCGGGTCCCGTGTAGCGGATCGCGTTCTCGAGCAGGTTGTGCAGGACCTGCTGCATGCGGCCCGCGTCGACGAAGGCGCGCACGGGCTCGTCCGGGACCTCGGCCACCAGATCGATCCCGCGGTCCGCCGCAGCGGGGAGAAGGTCGCGCGTGACGTCGGCGATGAACGGTCCGAGGTCGATGTTCGCGAAGGAAAGAGTGACGCGGCCGCTTTCGCCGCGGGCGAGGAACAGCAGGTTCTGCGAGAGGCGGGTCAGATGCCTGACTTCCAGGAGGGCGTTGCCGATGGCTTCCCGGTATTCCTCGGCGGAGCGGTCTTCCTCGAGGGCCACCTCGAGGGATCCGCGGAGCACCGTGAGTGGGGTCCGCAGCTCGTGCGAGACGTCCGCGATGAACTGCTGCTGCTCCTTCTCCGCCGACGCCAGAGCATCGAGGCGGGTGTTCAGCCGCGCCGCGATCTGGCGGGCGTCGCTCTCGAGATCCGCCTCGGGAATCCGCTTGACCGGATGCTTTTCCGTTTCGATGAGCAGGCGAAGAAGCGCCGCTGTCGGGTCCTCGCGCGCAGGCGGCTCCGGCCGCGCCCGGGAAAAGATCCCCACCCTCTTATTCCTCGGCGCCAGCGGGGCGAAGCCGGTAGCCGACTCCGCGGACGGTCTGGATGACCTTGTCGCGCTCTCCCGAGTCGATCTTCTTGCGAAGCGAGTTGATGTAGACGTCGATGATGTTCGTAGAAAGGTCGAACGAATCCTCCCAGATCCGCGCCTGGATCTCGGACCGCGAGACCACCTTCCCGCGGCGGCGCAGGAGAAGCTCGAACAGCGCGCCCTCCCGGGCGGTCAGCCGGATCGTGTCGCCCTCGCGGGCCACCTCCCGGGACTCGGGGTCGTAGGTGAGATCGCCGAAGGCGAGCGGGCCCGGCTCTTCCACCTCGGTCCGGCGCACGAGGGCGCGGAGCCTCGCGAGCAGCTCCCGAAACGAGAAGGGCTTGACGAGGTAGTCGTCCGCCCCGGCGTCGAGGCCCTCGATCTTGTTCTCGACCGTGTCCCGCGCCGTCAGCATCAGGATCTTGGATCGGACGCCGCGCGCGCGGAGGGCGCGGCAGAGCTCGAGCCCGTCGCGCGACCCGGGCAGCAGGAGGTCCAGAATGACGAGGTCGAAAGTCTCGGATTCGAATCGGGCCATCGCGGAGTCCGCGTCCCGGACCGTTTCGACCGTGTAGCCCTTCTCGGCGAGCCCCTTCTTCAGAAACTGAACGATCCGCTCCTCGTCCTCGACGACCAAGACCTTCATTCGGAGATGCCATCCCGGGGCGGCGGCGCCTCGTCCCCGGTCTCCGGCCCGCGGCGCGCCCGAGACAGCACGAGAATCGCCCCGGCACCGGCCGCGAACCCTCCGGCGAAATGCGAAAGGTCCCCTCCGGTGGCGACGGCCACGACGACTCCGCCCGCGACGAGGGCCAGGATCGTCAGGCGGGAAACTTCAATCGGCGGAACGTTGGTCATCAAGGTCGGGTCCGAAAACCCGAATACGAGGTTATTCTCTCGCATTCGCGTTTTGAAGGAGGAACGAATGAGATTCTTCAGGATCCTCGACGTCTCCCTGGTGGCGCTGGTCTTAGCGGTGGCTGGCTGCGCTTCTCAGTCCGGGTCGACTTCCAACTCGTCTCCCGCAGTGACACCGGCGGCGGGCTCCTCGGAGGGACCCTCCGCGAAAGCGACACTGGAGTCGAAGAGCGGCTCGACCGTCACCGGAACAGCGACGTTCACCGAGCTCGGCTCTGGGGGTGTCCGCGCTCGCATCCACGTCGAGAATGCCCCCCCCGGCACGCACGGGCTGCACCTCCACGAAAAGGGGGACTGCTCGGATCCGGAGGCGAAGTCCGCGGGCGGACACTTCAATCCGGGCGGGATGCCCCACGCCGGTCCCATGGCGGACAAGCGCCACGCGGGCGATCTCGGCAACATCGAGATCGGCGCGAACGGCAAGGGCGACCTCGACGTCCGGAGCGACCTTCTGACGGTGAAGGCCGGACCGAACTCCGTCGTTGGACGCGCGGTCGTCTTCCACGAGAAGGCCGATGACCTGGCGACGCAGCCGACCGGAAACGCCGGCGGGCGGCTGGCCTGCGGGGTTATCCAATAAGGCCGTCACTGCCGCTCGCTACGGGATCTGCCTTCGCCGTGCGCGGCGAAGGCACCGGCGGGCGTCGGACGGACGCCCGTCTGATCGCGTCGTTCGCTCTCGCTCCCGCTTAGCCACCACCTCGACGGAATGCAGCTCCGCTCCCTCGCCCGAGCGCCGGGGAGAGGGCCGGGTGAGGGGCTGCACTTATCTGGAAAGCCGACGCCGAGAACAGGGTTGGTTCACGGCCCCCGCGTGCGGCGAGGCTGGTGTGACCAGGAGCCGGCCTTCGACGGATGCCGGGGAGGCCCGCAGTCAGACCGCTGGCGACTGAGCTCCCCTTTGAAGCGGTCCTCTTGTCCGGGCCTCTCTGGGTTCACGCCCCCTTGACACGGAGAACCCGCTGGTATAGTTTGTACAAATTGTACAAGGAGCACTTTCATGACGATCCTTCCCGCCAGTGAAGCCCGCGCCGGGCTTTCGGAGATCCTGAATCGCGTCGCTTTTGGCGGCGAGAGGATCGTCCTCGAGCGGCACGGGCGGAACGTGGCCGCGATCATTTCGATGGCGGACCTCGCCAGCCTCGAGAGGAGGCCGTCGGCCGGACGAGTCGGCGCGACGGTCTCCGTTTCCTACGTTGTGCGCGACTTCCCTCGCCTGGGGCCGGTACTGCTGGCCTCGACCGGCGATGGTCTCTCCCGGGTGATGTTCGGGCAATCGTCGGCGGCGCTCGCGGCACGCCTTCGCCACGAACTTCCCGGCGCGGCCGAGTCGGAAACGCCGCTGCTTCGGAAGGCTTGCGATGAGCTCGCGCAATACGCCGCCGGAAAGAGGCGGGACTTCACCGTTCCGGTCGATCCCGCCGCGTACTCGACTCCGTTCGCCCGGCGCGTGCTTCTCGAGGCGACGTGCGCGATTCCCTTCGGGCGGGTCCGAACTTACGGCGAGATCGCACGCGCGGTGGGCAGCCCGGCGGCCGCGCGCGCCGTCGGCGGAGCTCTCGGTTCGAACCCGGTCCCGATCATCGTCCCGTGTCACCGGGTCGTTGCGGCGGGCGGCCTCGGCGGGTACTCGGGCGGCGCGAAGGGGTCGGGCCGGCGCTGGAAACGCGAGCTCCTGTCGATCGAAGGCGCGTCGCTGGGTACCGCGTGAAGGAGAGAGCGCAGCCGCACGACTCGTCTCGGTTCGACCTCCCGGCGGAAGAGGTCCGGCGCATCGGGTATCTCGCCGCAGATGCGATCGCCGGCCACCGGGAGAGCCTGACCGCGCGGCCGGTCTTCGGAAAAATCGGCGCCGCGGCGGACCTCTTCTCCGGGCCTGCCCCGGAGGAAGGCGTTCCCTTCGAAGAGACGCTCGCGTTCGTCCGCGAGCACATTCTCCCCTACCCGATGGGAAATTCGCACCCCCGGTTCTACGGGTTCATCAACGCGACGGCGGACCCCGTCGGGGTCGTCGCGGATGGCCTCGCCGCCGCGATGAACCCGAACTGCTGGGGCGGAGACCACGCTGCCATCCACGTCGAGAAGCAGGTCGTCGGCTGGCTCGCCTCCGCCTTTGGATTTCCTGCCGATGCCGAGGGAATTCTGGTTTCCGGAGGATCGATGGCGAACTTCACCGCGCTCGCCGCGGCCCGCCGCGCGCAGACTCCGGGCAACGTCCGGGAGGACGGCCTCGCCGGGCCGGACCGGCCGCGTCTGACGGTGTACGCGAGCGACCAGACGCACGCGTGCGTGGACAAGGCAGTGGACCTGCTCGGGATCGGCACCTCGCAGCTCCGAAAGCTTCCGTCCGACGAGCGGTTCCGGATTCGAATCGAGGATCTCGAGCGCGCGGTGGCGGCGGACCGGCGGTCGGGCTTTCACCCGGCGATCGTGGTCGGTAACGCGGGCACAGTGAATACGGGCGCGATCGACCCGCTGGACGCGCTCGCCGATTTCTGTTCGCGCGAGAGTCTCTGGTTTCACGTGGATGGGGCCTACGGAGCGATGGCCGTCCTGTCGCCCGTTCTGGCGCCGCTCTTCCGCGGCCTCGCCCGCGCGGATTCGGTCGCCGCGGATCCGCACAAGTGGCTCTACGTGCCTTACGAAGCGGGCGCGACGCTGGTGCGGGAGCCGGGGCGCCTGGGCGCGACCTTCCGCCGCTTCCCGGAGTAGCTCGCTTCCGACCCGGAGAGTCCGTTTCCCGGCCCCGCCTGGTTCGCGGAGAGGGGCGTGGAGCTCTCGCGGGGGTTCAAGGCGCTCAAGGTGTGGATGGGATGGCGAACGCACGGCCGCAGCGGATACGCCGCGAGCATCGAGAACGACGTGCGCCTCGCGCGCTATCTGTCCGACGCCGTCGACGCGCGTCCCGAGTTCGAGCGGCTCGCCGATACTGTCCTGTCGATCGTCAACTTCCGCTACCGGCCGAAACGCCGCAACCTCTCCGACGCGGAGCTCGACGCCGTCAACCGCCGCATCGTGAACCGCCTGGTCGGAGACGGCTCGTTCTTCCTCGCCCCGACGATCCTGAAGGGCCGGACCGCGCTGCGGGTCTGCATCGTCAACTTCCGCACGAGGGAAGAAGACCTCCTCGCGCTGCTCGACGAAGCCGCCCGTATCGGAGCGACGCTGACCCCGTGACCCCGTAGCGCTGCGCCTCCTGCGGCCCCCCCCGCGAACGCAGTGACCGGAAGCGACTCCCCGTCAGCGCCGTGAGAGCTCACCACGGTGGCGGATAGCTCGCCCCGAGAGGAGTCTCCCGACCAGAGGGAGGGAGGAGCCTATCGGGGCGGGAGCCGCAGCGAACGGAGGGACGAGCCGAGCGGTCGAGCCGACAGGCGAGCCGCTCGGCGGTCGGCGAAGCCGACGTCCCGGAGTGAGCGAAGGCGACGTTATGCGACGGTTTGTGTGCAGGCCCGGCACCGCGTCGCCGCGAGCGGGATCGTCTCGCCGCACTGGGGGCAGTTCTTCGTTTTCGGCGTATCCGTGAGCGTGGGCAGGAGAAGCTTAGCCAGCAGGAAGATGACCACGCCAATGATCAGGAAGTCGATCACCGCCCCGAGCAGGGCGCCGTAGCCGATGTTGGCTTCGCTGATCTTCCCGGTCTTCGGGTCGAGCGTGCTCTTCATGTGAATGACGGCGTCACGCCAGGAGCCGCCCGGCAGGAGGAGCCCGACAATCGGGCTGATCACGTTGTCGGCGAGCGAGGTGACGACCTTCGAAACCGCGGCGCCGATGATCACGCCGATCGCGAGCGCGAGGGCGTTCTGCTTGAGAAGGAAAGTCCGGAACTCTCGAAACATTTGCATCCTCCCTTTCCATTCCGCGATCCAGCCATCGGCGGCGCGTTGGGCGGGAGCTTATCCTCCCGGGGAGGTTTCCTCGGCACGCCACGCGGCGAGATTGCTGTCGATCTGCTTCGAATGCTTCTCGAGGTGCTCCGCGTAAACGCTCAACCAGTCTTCCGTCGAGTAAGACCCCGAGTCCGTGTGGGTCGCCACGATCGACCAGGCCGACTCGGGGAGGTGCCGAAGGAGATTCACCGTATGCGCGCGCATGACGTCGACGGCCGCGAGCGCGAGCTCGATCTTCGCGTGGTGGTAGTCGAGGACGCGCGCCCAGCGCGCCTGGTCGTATCCGAGAACGAGCGGTTTCTCCTCCGCGACCAGGTACCGGATCCGCATCGCGGCGTTCGTCTCGGAGTCGGCGCAGTGGCAGACGATCTCGTGAACGGACCACTTCTCGGGAGCGGGGCGCCATTTCCACGCCTCGCGTGGCACCCGGGCGAACGCGTCACGCAGGAGCACGGGTCCGCTTTCGTAGCGCTGAAAAAGCGCTTCGCGCTGCTCCGCCGTTAACGTCATTTTTCCCTCCGGGTGCTCAAAGTGTAACCCTGGCCGCCCGCTCGACGGGCCGTGGTTCGAGACCGGAGCGAAAACCGCTACCAGCGCGTGCCGTCGAGGGAAAGAACCGTGCGGCGGCCCATCACCCGGGCAGAGTGGCGGGTACGCGCGGGGATGTACAGGCGGTCGCCGGGCTTCAGGTCGAAGACTTCGCCGGCGACTTCGATCCGGAAGAATCCCTCGAGGACCGCGTCGCATTTGTCCTGCGCGTGCTCGTGCTCCGGAAACGACGCGCCCTCCCGGTAGGTGAAGACCCCGACCTCGTAGCCCTCCTGCTCGAGGATCAGGATGAGACGTTTCTCGCTCAGGGGACCGTCGGCGTCGTCCCAGGTTTCGAGGCGGGCACCTGGACACGTCATCGCGAGCGTCGCGGCGTCGGCGTCTTCAAGCGGACGGCTGCGATGGCGTCGTCTCGCGCGACGCGCGCACCAGGTCCATGAGGCGTCCTTCGAGCTCCTCGAGAAAGCTCCGGGAGCCCGAGTCTTTCGTGTCGCGCGCGCCGAGAAGCTCGCGAATGCGGGGCCTGGTGGGAAGTCCTTCGAGCGCGGCGGAGGCCTGATGCGAGAGCGACTGGAGGATTTCCAGATCGAGCTGTGTAAACGCGCCGCCGGTCGGACGGCCTTCGGCGACGAGAACTCCGGCGACCCGGGTTCCCCGGAGAATCGGAACCGCCGCGGCCGCACCCGAGCCGAGGTCCTGCACAGTGGTTCGCCGGCGTCCGCCCTCGACGGCCTTGCGCGAGAAAACGGCGGGTTCGCCGCTCGCGAGAACACTCGCGACCGCGCCCATCACGTCCTCGAAACGCCCGTCCACGGGATCAAACGGCGCGTACCCCGAAGCCACCACCGCGTCGCCGGCCGACGGCGGGCCAAAAAGTGCGGCGAAGCCTCGCTGGGCGCCCGAAGAATAGAGCGCCGCCGGGAGCAGGGACCGCCAGAGGACGTCTCCATCGCGGCATTCCTCGAGACTGCGGCAGAGGTCGACCGCCGCCGAGAGGCGCGCGGTGCGTTCGGCTGCCAGCGCGTCGACGTCGGCGTCCCCGATGCGCTCGTGGCGGCCGAGCAGGCCTCCGAACGAGATCCAGTCTCCGTTCTGCAGCGGCACTTCGGAAACCCGGGCGCCGTTGACGTAAGTCCCGTTCTTGCTCCGGAGGTCGACGAGCACCCACCCGCCGCCGCTCCATTGGAACAACGCATGCCGTCCCGAAACGCGCGAATCTTCCAGGAAGACGTCGCTCGCCGGATCGCGCCCGACGAACTGGTTCTTCCCCTCGTAAAACACGAAGTGACGCGAGACGCCCCGGCTGGGAAAAAGCGTCAGTTTTGCCGCCATGAATCAGCGGAGTTTAACCGCCCCAACCCGCGAAACGCGAGCGCCGGTCCTCAGATCCCGGGCTTGGTCGGATCGAGCGTTTCGAGAAGATTCTTCAGGTCGTCCGCGTGCTCTTCCTCGACCGCCAGGATCTGCTCCATCAGGCGGCGCGAAGTGATGTCCCGGTCGCCTAAGAAGCGCACGATCTCGCCGTAGGACTCGATCGCGATTCGCTCGGCAACGAGGTCTTCCTTGATCATATCGATCAGGTTGTCTCCTTCCACGTACTGCGCGTGGCTGCGCGACGCCAGCCCTTCGGGGTCGAAGTTCGGAGCGCCGCCGAGCTGTGTTATCCGCCCGGCGATCTGGTCCGCATGGCCCTGTTCGTCGGCGGCATGCTCCTGGAACTCGGCCGCCACGGCGCTCGCATGGATTCCGTTCGCCATGAAGAAGTGGCGCTTGTATCGCAGGACGCAGACGAGCTCGGTCGCCAGCGCCTCGTTCAAGACCTGGATGACCCGCTCACGATCGGCGCCATACGACGACGTCACCGCTCCGTCTTCCATGTGAAGCCGCGCGCGACGCCGCAGCTCCTGGATGTCGCTCAGAAAATAGCCGCCCGCCTGTTTCTCCGCGCCGGACGCGAGCGGGCTCTGCCCGCGATCGCCGGTTTCCGCCTGCTCCCTGCCAGTACCCTTCATTTTCTCGGCCATGAGACCTCCTTCCCGATCAGATCAGAGGTGACCCGGTCCCGCAACAACGTCGAGCTTGCCGGACTCTTAACGGAATCCCGGCGGACGATGCAGATCCGCCCAATAAAAAAAGGGGGCTTGCGCCCCCCTTGAAAAAAACGAAACGAGATGTAGTAGCGGTCGCGGCCACCGCCGCCGAATCCGCCGCGTCCGCCGCCGCCGCCGCTGCCGCCCGTCTTCGGACGCGCTTCGTTGACGGTCAGAGCCCGTCCGCCGTACTGCTGGCCCGAGAGCCCGGAGATGGCGTTTTTGGCTTCGGCGTCGTCGTTGAACTCGACGAAACCGAATCCCTTGGACTGGCCAGTGTCGCGATCGGTGATGACCGCCACGGAGTCCACGGTTCCGTACTGCGTGAACAGTGTGCGGAGATCATCCTCGGTCGTGTTGTAGAGCAGGTTTCCCACGTAGAGCTTCATGAAGGCAGAATCCTTTCGAAAAAAAAAGAGGAGGGCGAAGGCCCCCCTCTGGATGATGACTGACCTGGAAAACGAGCTAGTAGCGGTCGCGGCCACCGCCGCCGCCGCCGCCGTATCCGCCGCGTCCGCCGCCGCCGCCGCCACCGGTGCCGCCCGTCTTCGGGCGCGCCTCGTTGACCGTCAGGGCGCGGCCGCCATACTGCTGCCCGGAAAGGGCGGAGATGGCGTTTTTCGCCTCGTTATCGTCGCCGAACTCGACAAATCCGAACCCCTTCGACCGGCCCGTGTCCCGGTCGGTGATCACGGCGACGGAATCCACGTTGCCGTACTGAGTGAAGAGAGTCCGAAGGTCGTCTTCGGTCGTGTTGTAAGGAAGGTTACCGACGTACAGTTTCATCGAAGCAGAGTCCTGTTCCGGCGTTTTGTTTTTCGGATTCGACCGCGCCGCTCGACAAATCCGACTTCCCGTGGGATTCGTCGGACTTCTGCGGCGCGTGAAGCGTGCGGAAAGGCGAGCGATACGAGAAGAGCTGCAAGATATCAGAAGGATCCGGATCTGGCAATAACTTGTACGCGAGCGTACGATTTTTTTCCGTCCTCCGAATGGGACGCTGGAGGAAACCGGCCGCGCCCGCCGGCGTTATGAGGCCCGGGCGACGAGATCCCGGAGGGCGGCCGAGACGTACCTGGCGGTCATCTGCTTGCGCCAGACCACCGAAAAGTCCGTGTTGTCCATCGGTCTGGCTGGACCCGCGGCGGCTTCCCCGGCCTCCTGGATCGCTTCCTCGTCCAGAACGCGGCCCTTGAGACGCTCTTCGGCGGCCGTCAGGCGGAGCGGAGCGGAAGCCACCCCGCCGAGGACCAGCCGGGCGTCTTCGACCAGCGCGCCGTGCCGCCGGACCGCGGCTCCGACCGAGAGGACCGGAAAGTCGAAGGACCCCCGCCGCCGGAGCTTCCGGTAAGACGCCCGCCAGCCGTCGGGAGCGGGGACCCGGACCTCGGTCAGGAGTTCCTCCGGCGCCTTCGTGACGTAGTGGATGCCGTCATTCCGGTAAAGGTCCTCGAGTGGAAGCTCGCGCGTTCCCGAGGCCGAGACGAGGCGCACGCTGGCGCCGAGGGCGATCAAGACCGGGACGGAATCCGCGGACTGGACCGCGACA